>JBOHHF010000348.1:0-20321 GCA_050700495.1 Pseudonocardiaceae bacterium | reverse complement strand
ACAACAACTACCGCGTCAAAAAGCCCGGCGAGCCAGCCAACACCCGCCACCATGCACCGGCCACGCCCCACATCCGCGGGCTGAAACCAATACCAGCAACATGATCAACTTAAGCTACGTGGCATTGGGTCCAGGCGCTGTCGGGAGTGCGGTGCCAGACGTATTGTGCGGCGGATGTGACGGTGAGCCCGAGATCGGCTGTTTCGGGCTGTCCGAGATCGTTCCAGATGTGGTGAGCTTGTTCCACGGTGTCCCAGGGGTTGTAGGTGCCGTCGTAGCGCACCAGATGGTCACCAGCGGTGAGCTCGGCCCATGAGCCGTCGTCGGCGACCACGCTGACGCGGTCTCGGTAGTGATCGCTGCGGCCGGTGCCGAGGTGTAGCTGAAGGAAGAAGCGGAACGCCGGATCGGCCAGAGCGGTCGGGTCAAGGTCGGTAGTGGCCTCGCGCACCCCGAAGAGCTGATCGGGGGTGAGTTCGGGCAGGCGGCTGAGGTGGTCGGCGCTGTGACGCGCTGCCATGAACAGACCCGGGTAGCCCAGGAAGCGCCCGGTGGCGGTGCGATCGGCAGAGACGTGCAGCCGGACCAGCGCGCTCGCTCCACCGAGTTGCAGGTCGCTGAGGATGGCGCCGCCGGGGCGGACCTGGCCAACCCACGCGATCGGGATGGCGGGGATGCTGCAGGTGGCGATGATCCGGTCGTAGGGGGCGTGGTCGGGCCAGCCGGCGGCTCCATCGACGGTGGCGAGCCGTGGGTGGTAGCCAAGACCAGCGAGCCGGTCGCGTGCGGTGGCGATGAGGCCGGGATGGATGTCTACCGAGTACACGTGCTGCGCGCCCAGGCGGTGAGTTAGCAGGGCGGCGTTGTAACCAGTACCCGTCCCGATTTCGAGTACCCGCATGCCGTCGGCAACCTCCAGGTCTTCGAGCATTCGCGCCATCAGGCTTGGGCGGGTGGACGAGCTGGCCGGCACCGTCAAGGGGCGCAGCGCGTAGCCGGGGCGTACCTGGGCGAGTTGGGTAATCAGGCTGTCGTCCGAGTACGCCTGGGCCAGCCAGGTTTCCCGCCGGGTGAAATCGGTGCTGTTGACGGCGCGAAGGTCACCGCGCTGGTCGCGGCGGTAGATCAGCGGAACAAACAGATGCCGGGGAATTGCGGTGAACGCGGCTCGCCACGCGGGTGTGCGCAGTGCTCCCTCGGCTGTCAGTTCAGCGACCAGCTTCTGCACGCGTGGCCGCCATTGGTTGTCGGGGACATCGGCTGCCACCGTCGCCGCCGTGGTCATAGCGGGGATTGTCCCAGCAGCAGCTCAGCGAGTGCCTCAGCGATGGGAACATCAATGCACTCAGTCAGCCATCCCCACTCGCCGTTGGGGTTGCACTCCATCCACCACAGCATTCCGGCCTGGTCCATAATAAAGTCGAACGCGCCGAAGGCCAGGCCAGCCGCTGCGAGATAGCGGTGGATAACGGCGGCGACATCCGTCCGCAGCTCGACGTGCTGGTAGGTTAAGGTGCCGTAGTCAGTACGCCAGTCAAGTTGCTCGGGATCAGCGGTATGGATCGCGATAGGGAATAGTCGGTCACCGACGGCGGTAACTCGCAGGTCGTAGGCCTTGTCTGTGACGCACTCCTGGAACTGGTGTGGTGCCAGCCGGATTGCATCGGGATCGAGCCAGTCATCAATGCCGGCAGCCTCGATGCGGGTGGCGTAGATTGCGCGTAGACCGTCTGGTTCGCGCAGGATTCCAGAGGACAGTGGCTTGTAGACCAGCGGGCCGGTGATTTCGCCGGCGAATCCTCGCACTCGATCGGGATCGTTGCTGATCAACGTGCGGGGCAGCCGGAACCCGCACGCTGCGGCTAACTGCAGCTGACCGGGTTTCGCCTCGGCGTCGGCGATCCGAGCTGGGTGTGAGACCCAACGTGCTGGCAATGTGGTCAGCAGTCCGCCCAGACCGCGATGTGCCTCCGCCTCAGCGAAGCGCCGGTCAGCTGGGCTGAGATGGTCGGGCAGCCGGAAACGAGTGGGACGTCGGTAGTAGACCGCGTCGATCGTTCCTAGGTCGAGGACCGTGCCGTCGGTAGCAACGACCTCACCGCACCAGATGCCGTCGTCGCCAATAGTGCCGGTGACCGACAGGCTGATCGGGAAATCGCCCACATCAATGCGTACTGCTTTACCACCCTGAACGGCCAGGGCATCGTTGACCAGATCCGCAGTGCTGTCGTCATCGGCAGTGACGATCAGTGTTGTTGTCGCACCTGTCATGGTGCTACTCGTCCACCTCATCCTCGTAGGGCTCATCGACGCTGTCGGTGTGCTCCTTTCCGTCGTCGATGTACTTCGTTTCTTTCCTGGTGACGCCGTGGGTCCTCCGCTTACGGTGTTTGGCATCAACTACTGCTGGCACCGCGAACCGGGTGCTCCACGGACGCGGGCCGGTCTCTCGTGCTAGTGTGTTGTAAATGAATGTGCTTTACCTTGGTTCGACTTAGTGACATGATGTCTGTCATGAATCTAACTGATGAGGATCGTGTCGGTCTCAAATCGTTGCTTCGTCCTGAGGGGTATGACGGATCGGTTTCGGCGCGGGCGCAGATCGTGTTGTGGCGGGCGGAGGGTTATTCGGCTCCGGAGATAGCGCGGATGGCGGATGCGACGAAACCGACGGTGTACAAGTGGATCGCCCGATACGAGGAACAGGGTATCGAGGGATTGAGCGATCGGGTGTCGACCGGACGGCCTCCGGAGATCCCGGCCGAGGTTCGGGCGAGAATTCTGGCGTTGACTCGTCAGTCGCCGCCGGAGGAGACCGGGCTTTCTCAGTGGTCGAGCCGGGAGATGGCACACTATCTCAAGAAGGAGATGGGAATCTGTGTTTCGCATAATTTCGTGGCCGCACTGTGGCGAGAACACGATCTTCAGCCGCATCGTCAAGGAACGTTCAAACTCTCGACCGACCCCGATTTCGAGGAGAAGGTCATCGACGTGGTCGGACTCTACCTCGATCCTCCGATGGACGCCGTGGTGCTGTCGATCGACGAGAAGACCCAGATCCAGGCCCTGGACCGGACGCAGCCGCTCCTGCCGATGACGTTTTCGAAGACTGAGAAACGCACACACGATTATAGTCGTCACGGAACGACGAACCTCTTCGCCGCATTGGACACCGCCACCGGTGAGATCGTGGGTCGCTGCTTCGCGCGCCGTCGCACCAAAGAATTCCTCAAGTTCATGGACCAGGTGGTCGCCACTCATGGTGACCGAGAGATCCACGCCGTCCTCGATAATCTTTCCACTCATTCCGGATCCGATGTCGATAAATGGCTCGCCAAGCATACGAACGTCACCTTCCACTTCACTCCTACCGGCAGTTCCTGGCTCAACCAGGTGGAGATCTGGTTCGGTATCGTCACCAAACAGGCCATCAGGCGGGGAACCTTCAGGTCAGTGCGTCAACTCATCGACACCATCAACACCTACATCACGAAATGGAACCACGACTCCAAACCCTTCGCCTGGACCGCGACGGCGAACGAGATCATCACCAAGGTTCGTCTGGTTCACCAGGACTTCAAAAAACTACTCGACAACAACAGCAACTCAGAGTAAACAATTATTAATTACGCGACACTAGCAGTTCCTCCATTTGGCGGGTCGGCGCTGCTGGCGACGTGTCGAGTGGCAGCCGCGACGGCACCAGCGGGCCAGCGCTGGCAGGGTGCTCGGGAAGCCCGTTCCGAACCATGACAGTGGTCCTTCCGTGTTGCGACCCCTTCGCTCGTCGGTCAGCTTGGCGGGTATCCCCCGGGAAGACAACGAGTGCTTTACACGGCCTTGACTCGGCACCGGCGAGTGGGTCCGTGGGTGACATCCTGGGCGGAGCGCGGTGGTGTGAGATCGTCGGCTCGATCCCGGCGCAAGGCGCCTGCACACCGGCTGACAGCGATGATTGTGATCCATCGAGGGAGGCCCGGTGGAGTGGACGTCGCCCGCTGAGCGGCTAGCAAACGAGGTTACTCACCCGCTATCGCGGTGGCGGCCGGTGATCGCAGCCATCCCGCGGTATCTGTTTGTTCCCCACTGGTGGTCTTGGTCAGCCGCCGGTTGTGGTTTCGGTTCCGATATCTGGGAGCTGCGTGACGGTCCGGCCGACGAGGACGGTTGGCTGCGAGCCGCCTACGGTGACCGGTCGCTGGTCACCCGGATCGGCCCGCTGCACGCCGACCACGGCCAGCCAGGGAACCGGGTGGTGGGGATGCCGACGTCGTCGGCGACCCTGCCCGGACTCGTCGTGCAGATGTTGCGGCACGCACACGTCTACGACGGAGCCGACGTCCTGGATGTCGGCACCGGTTCGGGGTACGGGTGCGCGGTGCTGGCACAACGGCTGGGCGACCAGCACGTCATGAGCGTCGATGTCGATGCCTACCTGACCGAAGTCGCCGCCGAGCGCTTGGCCGGCATCGGGCTGCGCCCGCAGGTGATGACGTGCGACGCGACCGACCCGTTGCCTGGTACCTATGACCGGATCGTGTCCACCGTGGCCGTCCGGCCGATCCCGGCGAGCTGGCTTGCCGCACTTCGGTCCGGCGGGCGTCTGGTCACCACCATCACCGGCACGGCCCTGATCATCACGGTGGACAAGACCGGCGACGGTGGCGCGATCGGGCGTACCGAGTGGGACCGGGCCGGGTTCATGCATACCCAGGCGGACGCGGACTACCCGCCGGGGCTGGGCGAACAGTTCGCTGCAGTCCGCGAGGCCGAGGGTGATCAGGTCGGCGGGGGACGGTACCCCGTGGTGAACGTCGTGGAGGCGTGGGAGATCTGGTCCATGTGGGGATCGTCGCGCCCGCATTGAGCACCACTACCAGCAGGACGGCGACGGGCGGCGCACGGCGTGGATGCTGCACCCGGACGGATCATGGGCCAGGGCCACCAGCGCCGACGGTGACGCGCCGACCGTCTATCAGACCCGATTCCGCGATTTAGCGGATGAGTGGATCTTGACTTGGATTTGTTGATCTTTTGGGGTGGTTTTCGTGGTGGGGACAGGCTGAGTGTCCGAGTGTCGCCTCGGGTGGGCGGGTTCTGGGGTTGTCGGGGCCGTGTGGCCTGGTCAGGACGTTGCGGGGAGGGCGCGGAGGCGGGCGAGAACCTCGTTGAGCAGGGGATATCCCGGGGGTAGGCGCAGGTCGAGTGCCCGGGCGTGGCGGACCAGGCGTGCGGGCACGCAGATCAGCCGGTGGCGCAGGGTGGCGATCATGGCTTGGCCGTCGCGGACGCCGTGACCGGCCAGTGTGCCGTCGGGTCCTGGGGGGGCGGTGAGCTGGTGCAGCCAGCCTGCGATGCTGACCGCGAGTAGTGCACCCCCCATCCACGCCTTGTTGACTTGTGGGTATCCCGAGGGGAGATACCGCAGCGCGGCGCCGTGTTTGGCATCTTTGAACACGTTTTCGATCGCGGTGCGGTGTCGGTACCAGTGCTCGACTGCGGCGGCTTTGTCCGGGGTGGACACGTCGAGGTTGGTCACGATGAACGAGTAGCCGTACACGGCGTCGGCGAGCTCGGCGAGCGGCAGTGCCCGCTGGTCGGGGTGCAGGGTGCGGCGCCGCCGCGACCGCGGGTCGGCGCTGAGCTGCTCGGGAGCCAGGCGGACCCGGCGGATCAGCAACCGGGTGGCCGCAGGCCACCAGTCCGGGCAGTAGTCGGCCACGGCGACCTGCGCGCCGTCCATGTCGATCGCGTCGGTCCAGTCGCCCTCGGCGACACCGGCCAGGATCCGCCACAGCGGGGCGATGCGCTTGGCGCCGATCGCGAACTCGACACCGGCCAGCAACGCGGCGCGGGCCCGCCGCCGCAACCGACAGACCTCGCGTACTCTGCTCACCTGATAGGTGTCCTCTCAACCGGGATGGTTGTGGCCTCGTAACTGCCATCATCCCAGGTCAAGCGGGCACCTATCGTCATCTTCAGACCGTGTCGCACCACTAACTCACGGATTCGGGTCAGAGTGGCCCGCGCCAGCTGTGGGACATTCTGGATGACATTCGTCATCGCTGGCTACGGGACGGCTCGCTGCCCGTCTACGGAGTGACCGTCACCATCACTCCGGACGGCGTCTGCCACTTGAAACGCGGGCACTGGCGGGCAACCGTCGCATTTTAGAGGGGACACCAAGCAGACAGATCTGTATCATCAGGCTCCCGGAGAGGGAGGAATAACGCCGTGGCCCTCAATACCATCGCGCTCGAGCTCGTCCCGCCCAACGTCGAGGACGGCACGGAGCGGGCCCTCGAAGAGGCGCACAAGGTGCTCGAGCACTCCAAGACGTTCGGCATTGAGGGCCGGATTAGGCACGTGATGATCCCCGGGCTGATCGAGGAGGAGGACGACAGGCCGGTCGTGATGAAGCCGAAGCTGGACGTGCTCGATTTCTGGTCGGCCATCCAACCGAAGCTGCCCGGGGTGAGCGGGCTGTGCACCCAGGTCACCGCGTTCATGGACGAGCCGACCCTGGCCGAGCGGCTGGCCAACCTCCGCAGTGCCGGCATCGACGGCATCATCTTCGTCGGCGTCCCGCGCACGATGAACGACGGCGAGGGCTCGGGTGTCGCACCAACCGATGCGCTGTCGCTGTATGACCAGCTGGTGCATAACCGCGGCGTGATCCTGATCCCGACCCGGGACAGCGAGCAGGGCCGGTTCAACTTCAAGTGCAACCAGGGCGCCACGTTCGGCATGACCCAACTGCTGTACTCCGACGCGATCGTGGGCTTCTTGACCGACTTCGCCCGGGAGACCGAGCATCGGCCGGAAATTCTGCTCTCCTTCGGGTTCGTCCCCAAATTCGAGAATCGGGTCGGCTTGATCAACTGGCTGATCCAGGATCCGGGCAACGAGGCCGTCGCGCAGGAGCAGGCCGTCGTCACCAAGCTGGCCGGCAGCGAGCCCGACGTAAAGCGCAAGATCATGCTCGACCTGTACAAGCGCGTGATCGACGGTGTCGCCGAGCTCGGCTACCCGCTGAGCATCCATCTCGAGGCCCCGTACGGCGTTTCGGCGCCCGCGTTCGAGACCTTCGCTGAAATGCTCGCCTACTGGGCCCCCGGCAAGAACTGAACCCGGTGGTGCGCGATCTGGACTGGGCCACGCTGCTCCGCGAGGTCACCGATCAGGGAGCGACGTTCGCCGCTCGCGCCGTCCGCCGGCCGTTCTGTGACCAGCTGGCGGCCGAGCTGCGCGACGGTCCGTACGAGCCGGTGGCGCCACTGATCGGGCAGGTCCGGCAGGAGACTGAGTCGTTCGAGGTCCCCGTGCCGGAGCTGGACCGGTATCCCCTGCTCGGCAGCCTGTGTGACGAGCTCGTCGGGCAGGTTCACCAGTACGGGGTGCCGGAGTGGGTGCCCAACGAGATCGCGATCCAGCGCTACCAGCCGGGTTCCGTCGGCATCACGCCGCACCGCGACCAGCGCCGATACGCCCAGCTCGTCGCCGTGATCACGGCCGCCGGGTCGGCGCCGTTCACGCTGTGCCGCAACCGGGCCGGCGATCCGATCAGGACCTGGCGAGCCGACGAGGGCAGCCTGGTGCTGCTTCGTGGGCCGGGGCTGGCCGGCGACCCGGACGGGAGGCCGATGCACCTGGTCGGCGGGCCCACCGGCTCACCACGGACGTCGATCGGCATCCGGATGGACACGGCGTAACACACGTCGGAGTGGTCGTTGTCAGCGGTTGGCGATATCGGGCAGCTGCCGAGCCAGTTTCTTCGGCGCGACAAGGCTGTAAGAGGTGCGGATCCATTCCTCGATCTGCCGCCACCGGTCCTCGTCCTCGTCTGGGTGCACCGTGAGCGCGATCCACCCGTGCCGTCCGAGGCCGTAGCCAGCGGGGGATGCATCGTCATCGGTCGCCACCACCGCCTCGGCCTCGGCGAGCGGCAGCTTCACGCTGAGGTGCTCGGCAGTGTGGTCGGAGAAGACGAAATTCTTCCCGCGCACCCGGAAGGTGGGATGCCCGCCCCATTCCTCGACGTCGACCCGTGTCGCCTCAGGCAACCGCGCGACCATCTGCTCAAGCCGCCTCATGCTGTCCATTGGCATGATCCTCTCGTCCCGTTGCCGTGAACTCGACGCTACCGACGTCCCAAGTGGGCGGTATGTCCGTGGCTTCGAGTTCACGGGCCCTCCCGACCGCTTATCGGACTCCGGCCGGAGTCGGGACCTGTATTGAACGAGACAAGCGCCCGGCTGGCTCGACGTGCGGACGGCCCGATTTGGTGCGAACATTGACAAGCGGGCGCATCTTCGTAAACCGGCCAGCGGGGTGAACTGACGCCTACACCGCGTCGGGATACGTCTATGACGCACCGCGGCAGCCGCACGGGAGCGCCCTGTCCTGCACAGAACGCCGCCGGGCCGACTAAGGAGGTCACCATGCTCGCCATTGTCGCCGCCATCCTGTTCGCGCTCGCTCTGGTGCTCCACCTGGCCGGGGTTGCGCTCGGCCCGCTCGACCCCACTGCCTTCATGCTGGCCGGACTGCTGTGTCTCGCGCTCCAGCTTGCCGGAATCGGGGCTGGCATAAGGGGCCGCAGCCGCAGCCGCATCTGAGATGCGAGCCCGCGGGCAACCTGTGCATGGTCACCAGGGCCATCTCACCGTCTCGCGGCGCCCACTCATGGATTGCGCGCTCCAGCTTGCCGAACTCCCACAGGAAGTCCCGGTCGATGCCCAGCCGGCGCCACGCGATACCCCTTTCATGCCGCTGGCACGCTCACCACCACCTCGTCGGCGATGTCTCTGACCTGCGCCAGCAGTTTCGCCCGGGGCAGCGTGAGGTCCAGTGCATGACAGACGATCTCAATATCCGAATACCGCACGATGTGGCGTGCCGGCTGGGAGTTGCCCCGGGCGTAGACGAGATGCCCGCGGGGTAGGTGCAGCGCTGTGCAGTAGGCCAGCACCTGATAGAGGTCCGCGTACGGGTAACCGCTTGGCTTCTCCGGTTTGTACTTGGCGTCGACGACCGCAACGGGCTGCCCGTTCACCTGCCAGACCAAGTCAGGTTTCATCTCCACCACGCGAGCCTGGTCGAGGTGCAACTCCTCCGACAACGCGGCGACGAGGAAGTTCTCGAAGATCTTCCACAGGTTGAACAGGAACCCGTTGGCGAGCAGCGAGCCGGGCACGTGCTCCGGAGAGGTGGCCTGCCAGATGACCTCGGCGAGGCGCAGCACGGCGTGGTAACGCTGGCTGAGCCGGTTCGGTGCCAGGACGGCAGGCTCGCACCACGCTCGGGGATGGTGCCGCTGGCCAGAGTGGCCCGTAAGGCGGCGAGCCGGCGCGGCGACTCTGACCGCGGAGTGCGGTGGGACCTCGCCCACGAGTTGGCGCGCCTACGTTCTGAGAATGCGGTCGACGCATACAGTGCCGTCCTCGCCCGACTTAAGGTTGATCCCAGCGCCCAGGTTCGCCAGGCGGCAATGGGACCGGCTCCAGCACCGGAGCTAAATGGCCACAGCCGTTAGGCCAGCGGCCGGACCCCGTTGGCCATGCGCCGCTCACTCTCGGATTCGATGGTCGTGGATCTTGGTGAAACCGGCCGTGAACGCCTCGTAGTCCGCGAGCAGCTGCTGGTGGACCTGAAGATGTCCATGTGTGCGTTACCCTTCGTGGCGTCGTGCCTGCCGGCAGGCTGCTGGCCGCCGGCACGCAGCCTAGTTTGTGGTGTCGCCACAAAAGCGCAGGTCACGATTTCGTGCTGGTACCCGGTTGTTCTGCGCGGCGTTCCCCCGTTCACTAGTGTTGTGTGGTCCCGCTCACAAAAAGGGGCTGCCGGAGCCCCGAACCGGTCGACGGTGATCGTCAGGAGCGTGAGATGCCGCACGAACTCAACTGCCCGCATTGCGGATGCCCGCTGCTGGCCACCCAGGGCACTGTCCGCGTGCCCGATGTTGACGTAGCCGACCTGCTCCGTCGAGAGATCGATCACCTGCGAGCCACGATCGCCCGGCTGCGCGGGACCGGTTTCAATGCCCTTCAACGGGCCACAGGTGCCAACCGGGCGGCATCCTGACCGGGTCGGCACGAGAGGACGTCTCGGCGATCTCGAGCGGGCTGATGTTGGCCGCCTCGCGGTTCAGACAGCAAGCACCGACGACGGAGGGCAGTGGCCGTGCTGGTTGATTTCCGCCCCACCGGCAAGCTCCGCGGCAAGAAACCCGTGAACGTGACGGCGGCGCTGGGTCCCGTGCTGGACGCGCTCGCCGAGGATTCGATGGATCTGTCCCGGATCCGCGTGGTGTGCGACTGGGTCCAGTACCGCAACAACTTCCGCGGCGTCGTCGATATCCGGCCGATTCTGGCGACCCACGGATCCGACTCGGCGCTGGCACCGGTGCCGCTGGCGGCGGTGGTGACCGAGGACGAGATCGAGGTCGCGATCGACGTCCGCCGCAGCGGCGATGTACCGCTCAAACAGCTCACCGGCGAACTCATCCGGGCCCGCTTCGGCGATGCCGAACCGTCCCGGCTCCATCTGGAGCCGTGGTTGGCCACCAGTGCCAGCGTGATCTGGGAGTTCAATGCGCTGTACTGGAAGGCGCTGGACCTGTGGGAGCAGGTTACTGGTCGGCCCTACGAGTCGGCCCTACCGGGCGGGGAGAGCGACGCGCGAAACCGGGACTCGGTACGCGAGATCATCACCGACCTGTTCGCGCTGTGGGATTCGCTGGCCGAGCGCAACGCGCTGCCCGAAGAGCTGTACGTGGTCGAGATCGGGCCGGGTAACGGCAATCAGGCCAAGACCTGGCTCGACGAGTTCGTCGAGCTGGACCGCAAGCACGGCAGGGAGTACTACCGGCGGCTGCACTATCTGATGTGCGACTACTCGCCGCATGTCCTGGAACTCGCCAGAGCCGCGGTGGCCCACCACGCGGAGCACGTCAGCTCGTTCGTGTTGGACGCCACCCAGCCCCGGACTGCGCTGGGCTTCCTGCGCTACAAGGTGTTCCTGGTCTATATCTCCAACGTCTATGACAACCTGCCCACCGACGAGGTCGCGCAGATCGGGGGACGCACCTACATCGTGCAGACCAGGGCCTACCTGCCCAAGGATGCTGCCACCGAGATCGGGCAGCTGATCTCCGCGCAGCCCGGCGGGCTACCGGAACTGATCCGCAAGCTGCTGCGGCTCGGCCCGGCCTTGCTCGCGGAGGCTGCGCCGGCGCACTTCCCCTCGGTCGAGGTGACGGTGGACTTTTGGCGCCGTACGTGGGAGGCGCTGCGCTTGGAGGAGCGGTACATGCCGCTGACGGGCCTGGACCTCTACCAGATCGCGCCCACGGTGAGCGGGGAGATGCTGCGCCCCTTGCTGGAGTCCGGCGCCGCCATCCGGATGCACGTCAACAACGGCGCGGTGGCCAGCTTCGTGGACACCGTCCCGCTGTTGCATCCCTACGGCCGGCTGATCTGCCATGACCTGTTCGTGACCGACGTGCATGCCTATCGGACCGGTTTCCGCGGCCCGGGCAAGTACGACGGCTCGATCGTGAACTGGCTCAATGGCCCATTACTTGCGCACATCGGGCGCCGGAAGGGTTTCGACGTGGACTACCAGCCGTTCGCCCACCGGACGGGCACCAACATCGTTACCATGACGGCTCAGGTAAGGGACTGACCCGGAATTATGACAGTGCCTCTGCTACCTACGACCGTCGTGGGGTCATACTCGGTCCCCGAGTGGCTCGAGCGGCTCAAGACCGACTACTACCGCAACCGGATCAGCCGTACCCATCTCAGCGAGATCCACGACATGGCGATCAAGGCGGCGCTTAAGGACCAGGAGACGGCCGGAATCGACATCGTCTCCGACGGGGAGCTGCGCCGGGACAACGATATCGACTACCTGCTGGCCCGGATACCGGGTGTGCAGATCCCGGTCACCGTCAAGTCGTTCTATTACGACTACTACGACACCGTCATTGTCGACCACTTGCCGTCCGACCCACCGCCGCTGGGCCTCGCGGACGACTACCGCTTCACCCGTCAGTACACCGACCGCCCGGTCAAGTTTTCGTTCACCGGCCCTTTCTCGCTGTCCCACCGGACCCAGAACAAGGCGTATGCCAAATCTGCCGACCTGGTGCGGGCGCTGGCACAGGTGCTCAACGCCGAGGCGCGGGCGCTGGCTGAGGCGGGCGCGCAGCTGTTACAGATCGACGAGCCGTTTCTGGCCGGCTACCCCGAGGACGTGGGCGTAGCAGTGGAGGCGATCAACATCGTGACCCAGGGCGTCGATGTCACCTGGGGGTTGCACGTCTGCTATGGCAACCGTTATGCCCGGCCGTCCTGGGAGGGGCATTACGACTTCCTGTTCCCCGCGGTGCTCGAGGCAAGCGTGGACCAGCTCATCCTCGAGTTCGGCCGCAAGGGCTACGAGGACCTGCATGTGATCCAGCAGCTCGGTTGGGACCGCGCGCTCGGGCTGGGCGTGGTGGACGTCAAGACTGAGCAGATCGAATCCGCGGAACTCATCGCCCAGCGCATCCGCAAGGCGCTGGAAACATTCCCGGCCGATAAATTGATCATCAACCCGGATTGTGGGCTGCGCCACCTTCCCGCTGATGTTGCGAGGTCGAAGCTGGCAGCGATGGTAGAAGGGACCGCGGCGGTTCGCCGCACTCTGCCGATTCAGGTGGGGCCCATCCAGCCCGTCCAGTCCGATAAAACCGAATCCGCTGAACCCACAGTGACATCGTCGGAACCGACCGTCGAACAAGGAGCGTGATCCCGTGACCCAGCTGGAGAGCATCGAGTATCTGTTCACCTCTGAATCGGTGACCGAAGGTCACCCGGACAAGATCGCCGATCAGATCTCCGACTCTGTGCTGGACGCGGCGCTGACGATGGACCCGAACTCGCGAGTGGCGTGCGAGACCTTGATCACCACCGGAATGGTCGTGTTGGCAGGAGAGATCACCACACCGGGAATGCTGGACTACACCCAGATCGTGCGTGACACGATCTGCCGGATCGGCTATGACAATGGGAGCTTCGGCTTCGACGGGCACAGTTGCGCGGTGCTGACCGCATTGGACAAGCAGTCGCCGGACATCGCTCAGGGTGTCGACATGGCCCAAGAGCGGCGTGGGCAGCTGTCCGAGGACGAACTGGACAGTGCCGGTGCGGGTGACCAAGGGATGATGTTCGGGTACGCCACCAATGAGACCCCTGAGCTGATGCCGATGCCGATTGCACTGGCGCACCGGCTGTCCAAGCGGCTGGCGCAGGTGCGCAAGGACGGTACGCTTCCTTACCTGCGGCCTGACGGCAAGACGCAGGTGACCGTCCGCTACCGGGATCACATGCCGATTGGGGTGGAGAAGGTGCTGATCTCCACCCAGCATGCCGAGGAGGTCACCTCAGAGCAGATCCGGGCCGACCTGTGGAAGCAGGTGGTGCTTGCGGTGCTGCCCGCCGGCTTCTACAACGAGGCCGAGCTGGCGCGCAACCTGTTCGTCAACCCGACCGGGCGATTCGTGATCGGTGGCCCGGTCGGTGATGCCGGACTGACCGGCCGGAAGATCATCGTGGACACCTACGGCGGGTTCTCCCGGCACGGTGGCGGCGCGTTCTCCGGTAAGGATCCGTCCAAGGTGGACCGTTCCGCGGCGTACGCGGCCCGTTACGTGGCCAAGAACGTCGTGGCCGCCGGCCTGGCGGACCGGGTCGAGGTGCAGGTGGCCTACGCGATCGGCGTGGCCCGGCCGCTGTCATTGTTTGTGGAGACCTTCGGCACTGAGCAGGTGCCCCGCACGACCATCGAGAAACTGGTGGGGGAGCACTTCGACCTGCGCCCCGCGGCGTTTCGCAACTACTTGGGTCTGCACCGGCCGATCTACGCCAAGACGGCCGCCTACGGCCACTTCGGGCGCGACGATCCGGACTTCACCTGGGAGCGGACCGACAAGGCCACGGAACTGCGCGAATCCGCCGGGTTGCCCGCCAGCGCGCAGCCAGCAGCGGTCTGACAGCAGTCTAACGGAGGCTATAGTGGGCATCATCGTCACGGGGTCGATCGCCACCGACTACCTGATGGTCTTTCCGGGCCGGTTCGTCGAGCAGATCGTGCCCGATCAGCTGGACAACCTCTCGGTGTCCTTCCTGGTGGAAGACCTGGCGATTCGCCGCGGCGGGGCGGCCGCCAACATCGCGTTCAACCTCGGCTGCCTCGGGCTGGCTCCGGTGCTGGTGGGCGCGGTGGGTGCCGACTTCGCCGAGTACGGGCAATGGCTGTCAGCACACGGGGTGGACACCAGCGCGGTGCACGTCTCGCAGACCAAGCACACCGCCCGGTTCCAGTGCACCACCGATTCCGACCAGAACCAGATCGCGTCGTTCTACACCGGTGCGATGAGCGAGTCCCGAGACATCGAACTGAAGCCGATCGTGGACCGCTTGGGCGGGACCGATCTCGTGCTGGTGGGCCCGAGCGACCCGGCGGCCATGCTGCGGCACACCCAGGAGTGCCGCGATCTCGGTTACCCGTTCGCCGCGGACCCCTCCCAGCAACTCGCTTCGGTCGACGGTGACCAGATCAAGCAGCTGGTCGAGGGGGCGGCCTACCTGTTCACCAACAGCTACGAGCGAGGCCTGCTCGAACGCAAGACCGGTTGGGGCGACGAGGACATCCTGGCACGGGTGGACGTCTCGGTGATGACCCGGGGCGCCAAGGGCGTGACCGTGCAGCGGCCGGGTGAACCGGTCATCTCGGTGACACCGCCGCAGGAGCTGGTCAAGGCGGATCCCACGGGTGTGGGTGACGCGTTCCGGGCCGGCTTCCTGGCCGGGGTGCAGTGGGGCGTGGGTGACGAGCGGGCTGCCCAGCTTGGTTGCATGCTGGCCACCCTGGTGATTGAGTCGGTCGGGACCCAGGAACACGAGTTCGAACCCGAGAGGTTCATGGAGCGATTCAGCGAAGCTTACGGACCCGACAGCGCAGCTGAGGTGGCCGACCACGTGCGCGCATGACTTCCAACTTCACCGACAAGGAGTGCATTTCGATGACTGTGGCGCCTGCCGCTGAGAAAAGGCTAGAGAGTCGCGCTGGTATCGACTTCGCGGTCGCCGATCTGGATCTGGCCGATTTCGGTCGTAATGAGATCCGGTTGGCGCAGCACGAGATGCCGGGTTTGATGACGCTAAGGCGGGAGTATGCGGAGGTTTTCCCACTGCGCGGGGCGCGGATCTCGGGGTCGCTGCATATGACCGTGCAGACCGCGGTACTGATCGAGACCCTGGTCAGCCTCGGCGCGGAGGTCCGGTGGGCGTCGTGCAACATCTTCTCCACTCAGGATCACGCTGCGGCCGCCGTGGTGGTGGGACCGCATGGCAGTGCGGAGCAACCGCGGGGAGTGCCGTGTTTCGCCTGGAAGGGCGAGACGCTAGAGGAGTACTGGTGGTGCACCGAGCGGATGCTGACCTGGCCCGACGGAGCCAGGCCGAACATGATCCTGGATGACGGGGGAGACGCGACCCTCCTGGTGCACAAGGGAGTCACCTTTGAGAAGGCCGGAGTGGTGCCCGCTGCGGATGACAACGACTCGGATGAGTGGAAGGTGTTCCTGGAGGTGTTGCGGGCTTCGCTGGCCGCTACGCCGGGCAAGTGGACGGCGATTGGCGACGGCATCCGCGGGGTGACCGAAGAGACCACCACTGGTGTGCACCGGCTGTACCAGTTGGCCGCGGCGGGGGAGTTGTTGTTCCCGGCGATCAACGTCAATGATTCGGTGACGAAGTCGAAGTTCGACAACAAGTACGGGTGCCGGCATTCCCTCATCGACGGGATCAACCGGGCAGTGGATGTGCTGATCGCCGGCAAGTTGTGTCTGGTATGTGGTTATGGGGATGTTGGCAAGGGGTGCGCGGAGTCGTTGCGGGGCCAAGGCGCTCGGGTGGTGGTGGCCGAGGTGGACCCGATTTGCGCGTTGCAGGCGATGATGGATGGTTTCACCGTCGACACCCTGGACAATGTCGTCGGGCGCGCGGACATCATCGTCACCGCCACTGGGAACAGGGACATCGTGACGGTCGACCATATGGCGCGGATGAAGCACCAGGCGATTCTGGGCAATATCGGGCACTTCGACAACGAGATCGACATCGCCGGGCTGGAGCGCCGGTCGGGCGCCCGCCGGTTGGTGATCAAGCCGCAGGTCGATGAGTGGACCTTCCAAGATGGGCATTCGATCATCGTGTTGTCCGAGGGGCGGTTGCTGAACCTCGGCAACGCTACCGGGCACCCCAGTTTCGTGATGTCGAACTCGTTCTCCAACCAGGTGATCGCCCAGGTCGAGCTGTTCACCAAGCATCAGGAATACGACCGGGAGGTCTACACCCTGCCCAAGGTGCTCGACGAGAAGGTCGCCCGGATCCACGTCGAGGCTCTGGGCGGTCAGCTCACCAAGCTGACCAAAGAGCAAGCTGAATACATCGACGTGGACGTCGAGGGCCCCTACAAACCAGCCCACTATCGGTACTGACGCACTCGTGAGTGGCATTGAGTGCTGTAACACTGTTACGCACTCACGAGCTCCGAAGGAGCACGATGGCGTTCCCCAGTGATCTTGAGATCGCTCGTGATGCCACCCTTGCGCCGCTGGTGGACGTCGGTGCCGCGATGGGGCTGGGTCCGCACTTGCTCGAGCCGTACGGCGAGCACGTCATGAAGGTCAAGACGGCGGCCATCGAGGAGCTGGCGCAGGCCCCACGGGCGAAGTACGTGGTTGTCACGGCTGTCACGCCGACCCCACTCGGGGAGGGTAAGACGACCACGACCGTGGGGCTGGGCCAGGGCTTCGCGCACATCGGCAAGCGGGCCACGGTCGCGATCCGGCAACCCTCGATGGGCCCTACCTTCGGGATCAAAGGTGGGGCGGCGGGTGGCGGTTACAGCCAGGTCGTGCCGATGGAGACGCTGAACCTGCACCTCACCGGAGACATGCACGCGGTGACCGCGGCGCACAACCTGCTCGCCGCGATGATCGACAACCAGCTGCACCAGCGCGGCGGTGTCGATCTCGACCCGCACAGCATCACCTGGAACCGGGTGCTTGACGCCAATGACCGGGCCTTGCGCAACATCGTGGTCGGGTTGGGCACCCGGGCCGATGGGACTCCCCGGCAGAGCGGGTTCGACATCACCGCGGCCAGCGAGGTGATGGCGGTGCTTGCGCTGTCCACGTCGCTGCAGGACATGCGGTCCCGGTTGGGCCGGATCATGGTCGGCCAGACCGCCGACGGCCGGCCGGTGACTGCGGAGGACCTGCACGCTGCCGGGGCGATGACCGTCATCATGCGCGAGGCGATCAAGCCCAACCTGTTGCAGACGCTGGAGGGCACGCCGGTGCTGGTGCACGCCGGGCCGTTCGGCAACATCGCGCACGGCAACTCTTCAGTGATCGCCGATCTGATCGGCATCCACTGCGGTGACTACCTGGTCACCGAGGCCGGCTTCGGTGCCGACATGGGCGCCGAACGCTTCTTCAACATCAAGTGCCGCGCTTCGGGGCTGCGGCCGGACGCGGCGGTGCTGGTGGCCACGGTGCGCGCGCTCAAGACGCACTCCGGCCGGTACAAGGTCGGGGCAGGTCGACCCCTGCCCGACGGCATGCTGGTGGAGAACCCCGACGACGTGCACGCCGGCGCGGCCAACCTTCGCAAGCAGATCGAGAACGTGCGAATCCACGGTGTGTCACCGGTGGTAGCGATCAACGCATTCCCCACGGATCACCCGTCCGAGCATGCCGCCATCCGGGAGATCGCCAGTAGCGTGGGAGCCCGTTCCGCGCTGTGCACGCACTTCGCCGAGGGCGGCAAGGGCGCCGCCGAACTGGCCGCAGCGGTCGCCGAGGCTGCCGAGGAGCCGTCGGAGTTCGCCTTCCTGTATACCAATGACGCGACGCTGCGGGAGAAGATCCTCACCGTGGCGCTGCGGGTGTACGGGGCACAGGGGGTGGAATATGACTTCAAGGCGTCCCGGCAGCTCGAAAGCTACGAGCGCAATGGTTTCGGACGGCTTCCGGTGTGCATTGCCAAAACTCACTTGTCGATCTCATCGGATCCGACGCTCAAGGGCGCGCCTACCGGATGGGTGCTGCCGGTGCGGGAGGCGCGGGCCTCGGTGGGTGCTGGGTTCATCTATCCGATCTGTGGTGATATGCGCACCATGCCGGGGCTGGGCGCCAACCCGGCGGCCATTCGGATTGACATTGATTCCCGCGGCGAGATCGTCGGTCTCTCGTGATCCCTGGTCGAAGCGTCCCGCTGCTCGACTGCTCGGTCGGTGACCTGCTTGACCGCTTCGCTGCGAAGCTGTCCGCCCCGGGAGGGGGTGCCGCAGCGGCGATCACTGCCGCGATGGCCGCGGGATTGCTCGGGATGACCGCGCGGTTCTCCACCGGCCAGCTGATCGACTCGGCGGGGCGGGCGGCGCATGCCGACCGGGTCCGGGACCAGGTCGCTGCCCTCGCCGAGCGGGATGCCGAGGCCTACCAAGCCGTGCTCAGCGCATTCGCGCTACCCCGCGAACCCGACCCGGACGTTCGCCGTCGGCAGATCCGGCGCGCTCTGGAGCGTGCCGCCCGAGTGCCGACCGAGATCGCCGAAGCGGCCAGTGGGATTGCTACCGAAGCGGTCGAGCTCGCCCAGCGGGGCAACTGCAACCTGCGTGGCGATGCCTTCACGGCGGCCACCCTGGCAGCGGCCGCCGCGCGGTCGGCCGCCGAGCTGGTCCGGCTCAACGTCGACCTCGGTGATCTCGGTGGTGATCTGGCCGACCGGGCGGCCCGAGCCGCCGACGTCGCCGCTGACGCGGTGGCTGTGCTCAGCGCGTCAGCGTAGCTTCCAGGCCGGCGCGGGGCGGCACGCGGTGTGAGCGGCGACCAGCGCGGCCTGGGCGTCGGCCACCGCAGCAAGTTCACTCGATCGATGTTGAGCATGATGTACGTAACCGGTGTTGTCCGTCCTCTTCTCTGATAGTTGCTGGCTTAGGTCAGCGGACGGGGAGAAGGACGTCGAGATGCCGAGCCTGCGGATGGGACGAAGCAATCGCCATGGCGCAGCAAGGGAGATCCTGCCCACGATGGCTGGCCGTAAACACCCAGCTCAGCAGACCTATGAGTGAACACGCTGATACGGCGAGTGAACACGCTGATACGGCGTGGGGGTGGAAACCCATAGCCTGAACGTCAAGGGTGTAGTTAAGATGCCTGAACGTCAGGGGGTGTAGTTACGATGGCTACGTCGCGTGGATCCGGCCGGTGGCCCAGCGGCATGACAATCACACCACGGGCCACGATCATAGCGATCTTGATCGTGGTTGTGCTAGCCCTCGGCGCTTTCGTCGCTGGGCGTGCGTTCAATGATGACGGGGCCTCAGCGGCCGAGGTGACACTCGAGCCGACTTTGACTGCTGGGACGAACCCGTTCACGCCTCCGGTCGGCGTGGACGTGCAAAACGTGCGGCCACCACCGAAGGCCGGAGGACCACGTACGGGCAATACGACGGGACTGTACGGTGGCTCGGGTGAGCAGGCGAGCTGCGATCCACAGCGTCTGGTCGCCTTCCTGGAGATGGATCGGGACAAGGGCGCGGCCTGGGCGCGCGTCCTGGGTATCCGGCCTGACGAGATCAAGAGCTACGTCGCCGGCCTGACCTCGGTGATCTTGCGATCGGACACCGCCGTGACCAACCACGGATTCAGCGGCGGTCAGGTCACCACGATCCCCGCTGTGCTGCAAGCAGGCACCGCGGTGCTTGTCGACAAGTTCGGCAAGCCGGCGGTCAAGTGTTATTGCGGTAACCCGTTAAAAGCACCCATCTCCTACTCGCAGCCTCGCTATCAAGGTACGGCATGGGCAGGATTCTCTACCACGGAGATCACAACTGTCCAAAAGGTCGACGTCGCGATCGACAAATTCGTACTGGTGCACCCTCGGACCGGGAAGGCCGTTCCACGTATCCCCGGCACGCGTGGCCAGCCCCCGCCCCCGTCTCCGCAGCGATTGGAGAATCAGCGACCGGAGGGACAGCGACCGGAGGGGTACACGTCGGAGAATTATCAATTGGAGAATCGGGGGGCGGAAGGGCAGACCTCACCCGACGGGCAGACCTCACCCGACGGGCAGACACTGCCCGGCGAGCAGACACTGCCCGGCGAGCAGACACTGCCCGGCGAGCAGACACTGCCCGGCGAGCAGACACTGCCCGGCGAGCAGACACTGCCCGGCGAGCAGACACTGCCCGGCGAGCAG
>JBOHHF010000347.1:0-21339 GCA_050700495.1 Pseudonocardiaceae bacterium | reverse complement strand
TTGCCGGCCGGCAACACCGGATACTCACCGGACTTCCCTCTCTTGCCACTGCGGACGGCAGCGACATCGCAGGCCCTCAGGATGTCTGGCTCGGCCGGCGGGGCGAGCTGCTGTTGGCGGTTGGTCTCGGTAATACCGCGGACCGTCGGTCCCAGTTGGGTGCCGCTGCGTCGAGACTGGGCACGATCCAGCGGTTCGTTCCCGGCAAAGGACTCACGACGATTGTCGACGTCGCCCAATACGAGCTCGGCGCAAATCCCGATGGGAGCTCGACGCCAGACGGCCGAGACAGTAACCCGTACTCAGTGGCCGCCGATGGATCCGGTTTCCTCGTCTCGGATGCCGGCGGTAATACGGTCTATCGGGTCGGGCGGAATGGGTCGATCCGGCCGTTGGTCGTGCTCCCGGTGCGGTCGGTGCCGGCGCCGACGTTCTTGGGCCTTCCCCCCGGCGCGATGACCCCGATGCAGGCCGTGCCGACGGCGGCGCTGCGGGCACCCGACGGTTCCTACTTCGTTGCGGAGTTGACGGGGTTCCCGTTCCCGGTCGGCGAAGCGCGGGTGTATCGGGTATCGGCTGGGGGCTCGCCGACGATCGCCGCCACCGGGTTCACCAACATCATCGACATCGCCCTGGATCGGCACGGCCGACTCTACGTCCTCGAGCTGACCACCGAGGGCTTGCTGTCCGGGGCGACGACGGGGCAGATCACTCGTGTTGACCTCCGCTCCGGAACTCGCACGGTGCTGCAGACTCCTCCGCTCGATTCACCGACGTCACTGGCGATCGCGTCCGACGGCCACACGCTCTATGTGACCAACCACGGCCGGTCGGTGGGCGCCGGCGAGATCTTGCGGATGCGGCTGACGAGCTGATCGGCCAGCTGACACGGTTGCGGCGACCTGACCGCGCACGGTGACGAGCATCCTGGCGGCAGCGGTCTCAGGCTGACCGGTCAGCCGAGATCGCTCGGGTCCAACTTCTTGAGCAGCTTGCGTGCACGAGCACGGACCGAGGGAACGCCGTTGCGCGCGCTGTCGTGGAGCAGCGTGGTGATCTCGGGGGTGAGTTCATCGCCGTGTTCCCGCGCGAGGTCGGTGAGGGCCTGCAGCGCGGAGACCTGCACGATGCGACTGTCGTCCTGCAGGTAACCGCGGAGAACCTCGACCGCCCGGCACCGCCGGGCCGCATCAAGGCGGAGGCGAGGGATCATCTGGGCGACGTGCCACTTCACTTCCTGCTGCGGGATCCGCGCCAGCTCTCCCAACAGACGATCTCGGTATCGGGACAGCAGCTCAGGTCGCTCGGCCGTCACCTTCTCGGCGGCGTCCGCGCAGCGCATACGAATCACCGGATCGTCGTCGATCATTCCGTCGATGAGCTGCTTGAACAGCTTGGGAGAGGCGAGGACCTGATCGGCGACCTCGTTGGAACGGCCAACGGATCGCCGGTCGGTCCCCGCCAGCTGAGCTAGGAGGTCCTCGGCCATCACGCCTCATGCCCCCTCCGTATCACCTGTCTCGTCTGCTCGGATTCTCCCACTGATCCATCGACACGATGCAGTGAACAGGTGATTCCGCGGAAGTTAGAGGAGCCCATTTCGGGGCTCTCGTCGTCGTTGCGGGTGAGCTCGTTGAGGTTCGACTCAAGCGCACCAGGGTCGGAGCCGCGTTCTGGGTACCACCATGATGCGGACGCGCAGACGACGCCACTGGTCACCCGGTCGCTGATCTTGGTTCGGAGCAGCACGCGGCTACCGTTGGCCGTGATCGCGACCCAGTCGCCGTCGCTGACTCCGACCCGCGAGGCGGTGTCAGGATGGATCTCGGCGGTAGGGTGCGGTTCCTTTGACCGCAGCGACGGCAGGTGCCGAAACTCGGAGTTGAAGTAGAACGGCGAGTGCGCCGACGTGAGGATGTACTCGCCATCCGCCAGCGGGTTGGGCGCGTGGTAGGTCGGCAACGGTTCGTAGCCGAAACGGCGAAGACCCTCGGAGTAGATCGCGAGACGCCCCGAGCGGGTACCGAAACCGTGCTGCCGGTACTTGTAATAGGTCAGATCGTTAGCTCGGTAGTACTGGGCTACGAGGTCCTTCCAGGCCAGCCCAATAGGCGCGAGTCGCGCATCGAGCGAGTCGTCGGCGTGCTCCCAGAAACCATCGAGACCGAGCCGGTGCGCAAGCTCGGTGAGCATCTCTTCGTCCGAGACCGACTGACCGATCTGGGCGAAGCGCCGGCGAGCGGCCACATAGTGTGCGTGCTCGACGATCTGGTCACGCTCGAGCCAGCTACTCGCAGGAAGGACGATGTCGGCCATCGCCGCCGTCGGTGTGAGAACCAGGTCGCTGACCATCAGGAAGTCGACGCGCTCCAGCGCAGCGCGTACTCGCTGAGCATCGGCGTAGCTGACCAGGAGGTTGCTTCCGAAGACGGCAAGGGCGCGGACCGGGTAGGGCACCCCTTCAAGGATGGCCGTCCACACCGAGCCGGGATGCGCCCAACCCGACATCGACAGGATGCGGTGCCGGTCTCCGCCGAGCCGCTTCTCAGACTGGGTCGCTGGCAGCGCCTCCGTGCGAGGTAGCGAGCGCCGCCCGACGATGCCCGATGGCTCCCAGATCACGTCCCCGCCAGGCCGATCGACATTGCCCGTGATCGCCGAGAGCAGCAGGGTGGCACGAGCCGCGGAGAAGGAATTCTTGTTCTGTTGAGCACCGGTGCCCAGCTCGATCGCCGCCGAGCTGGCCCGGGCGTAGGCGCGTGATGCCGCCACCACGTCGTCGGCCGGCACGCCGGTGAGTCGTTCGGTCGTCTCGGGTTCGTACTGCCTGACGTGCTCGGCAAGCGCGTCGAAGCCGTCGGTGTGTTGGCTGACGAATGCGGTGTCGACCAAGTCCTCGTCGATGACGACGTGCAGCATCCCGAGCGCAAGCGCCGCGTCCGTTCCGGGACGCAGCTGCAGGAAATGTTCGGCGCGAGCAGCCAGGTGGGTACGGCGTGGATCGACCACGATCAGCCTGGTGCCCCCGCTCACCGCGGCCGCGAGGCGAATACCGATGACGCCGTCACCATGGGTGACGGTCTTGTTGCACCCCCAGACCACGACGAGCTCCGGAGAACCTTCGTAGTCACAGAACGTGAAAGCTCCGCACGTCATTATTCCGGCCATGACCCGGGGGTAGAAACAGACGTGGGCTGGACCGAGCACATTGGGAGAGCCAAATGAATTGGCGAACCGAAAGAGCCATTCTTGGTAGTTGCGGTCCGTACCTTGCGCGAAGACGACCGCCTCTGGTCCGTCCTTGACACGCACCTCATCGAGCCGGGAAGCCGTCTCAGCGTATGCGTCCTCCCACGTAATTGGCTCGAACTTCCCGGTGCCTCGTCGGCCAGTTCGGCGAAGCGGTTGAGTAAGACGTTCGGCGGCATACAAGTGCTCAATCGAGGCCCGGCCTTTCGCGCACAGAAAACCCCGATTATTCGGATTTCCAGGATCGC
Source organism: Pseudonocardiaceae bacterium (assembly GCA_050700495.1). GTDB lineage: Bacteria > Actinomycetota > Actinomycetes > Mycobacteriales > Pseudonocardiaceae. The sequence goes on along the minus strand of JBOHHF010000347.1, from coordinate 17,842 downwards.
CCTTGATCTCGCTGACCCGACCGTCCTCTGTCGTGATCAGGACGCCACAGCCGCCATGGCACATACGGCACACCGACGGACGTATCTCCTGGCCCACAGCTATTCCACCCGCTCGCGATCAGCTTCTGGAGAAATACGCACCAAAGCAACGGTACTCGTCCCGTCGGCGACTGCGCCCGGGTCCTCATACTCGGCATAGTATGGGAGCGGCGGAAATGACGAGATATGCTCTCCGGACAGTGCTGCGGCTACGGCCAAATGCATGTAGGTGAAGACCACAAAACCAGGCGGCCCTGAGTGAAGCGCTGCCTGACCGGTGGCCTCGGGCAGTTGCTGCACACCGAGACCTTCCACGAGCCGGGAGCCAGGTGGGACGACGACACACAGGTCGTGCCGGGTCTTGCTATTAAGAAAGTAGGCGGGGTCGTCATAGGCGATGTCGATTGCCGCCACCGAGCGGCCGACACCTGCTCCGATCATGTCGACTTGCTGTTGTATCTGCCGCCAGACCGGTCCGCTGTCGGAGTCCTGACCGAAGTGGCGGAGGAAAGCCAGGCGTCGCGGTCCGCGATGCACGCTATTGACAACTCGGCAACACGGCCCGCGGTCCGGCCACGGCACGTCGGGCCGGCGGCAACGCACTGCGGTCGGGGCGCTACCGAAGGTGCCTCGGAATACCCTGGTGAATGCAGCTTGCGACTGGTATCCGGCATCCGTGGCGATATCGATTGCCTTTCGATCGCTGTAGACGAGCCGGTAGGCCGCCAGCACAAGACGCAGGTGACGCACAAGCCGCTGCAGTGGCTTGCCTGTAACATCCCGAAATACCCGACGGAAGTAGAAGGGCGCAGTGTTGCTGGCTTCCGCAAGTTGATCGAGATCGACGATTTTGTTGACGTCACAAATACCTCTCACGATGAGGGGCACCGCGCTGAGTACGCGATCCTCATGTCGCACGATAGTGTCCGCCCTCGTTCGGTCGGATCTTTTCACGCCCATCGAGGCGCTCCCTTCCGGTGGTCCAGGCTCGCTGCCCCGTTTGAAGCTAGCAGGACGAACAGTAGACTACGATGCCCCGTTTGACAGACTACTCTGTTTGGCAGACCACGATGCGCCATTTGGCTATCGGTGGCCGAGATGACCAATCCCGACAACTCGGTTCGGCCAACAGAGCGAGTCCTTGACGATTCTAGTCATAATCGCGTGGGCGGCTTGGTCCAACCTGACGGATCGCGGACTCTCGAGTCAGATCAGATGCAGTTGCCGAGAGGTTGAGAATGGTCATAAACGAGGTGACGGATGGGCGTCAGCGGCCGGAAGCAGCCAAGATCGGCGTCATTGATGCGCATCCGATAGAGGTGCCTACCGAGTGGATCAACCTCGTTCCACTGCTGCCGGCGCCAGTGCCGCCGGCGCGTGATCCGGACGACGGTAGGCCATCGAGGCTGGCGCTGCAGGAGCGGATCCGGCTCCGGGCGATGGTCGAACAAGATCGAAGCGTTGGGGCCCGCATCCCGATTCCCGGCGAGGTCCGAGCGTGGTACCTCGCGATTGGTCGACCGACGCCTCTGGTCCGCGCAAAGGCGCTGGAGTCCTACCTCGACACTCCGGCTCGTATCTATTTCAAGCGCGAGGATCTGCTGCCGACTGGCAGCTTCAAGCTGAACTCGGCCGTAGCCCAGGCGTACTTCGCCCGCGAGGAGGGAGCAACCGCGCTCGTCACGGAGACCGGGGCGGGTCAGTGGGGCCACGCGGTGGCCTGGGCCAGCCGCCAATTCGGACTACGCACTGTGATCTTCTGGGCCAGTCTGTCGATGAGGCAGAAGACGGGGCGCCACGCGCTGCTCCGGATGCTCGATGCCGAGTTGCACGCCTCACCCAGTGAAGAGTCCGCGGTAGGTCGCGCCCTGGTCGCCAGCGGCGGCCACAGCCTCGGATCGTTGGGTACCGCGATCGGCGAGGCGATCAGTTACGCCGCTGCGCATCCCGATGTCCGGTATGTCTCGGGCAGCAACCTGCCGCACGTCCTGATGCACCAAACCGTCATCGGGCAGGAGGTGCGCGCTCAGCTGGCGGCCTACGGCGAACGCCCGGACGTGCTGGTGGCCTGCGTGGGCGGTGGCAGCAACCTTGGCGGGTTCATGGGCCCGTTCCTGCCCGACAAGACGGCCAGGGGTGACGCACTACGGCTGGTCGCGGCCGAGTCGGCGGCTGCCCCACGGCTGACCCAGGGTGAATGGCGCTACGACCACGCGGACCCCGAGGGCATCACTCCGATGACCAAGTCCTACACCCTCGGCCACGACTACCAGCTGCCGGCGACCCACGTCGGTGGCCTGCGCCAACATAGCGGCTCGCCCATCGTCGGCGTGCTACGGCAGCACAACGTCATCGAGCCGGTGGCCTACACCGAACTCGAGGTCTTCGATACCGGCCGCCTGGTGTTTCAGACCGAAGGCTTCCTCGCCGCGCCCGAGTCCTGCCACGCGCTGCGAGCGACCATCGAGCAGGCGCTGCTAGCCAAACGACACCGCAGAGCTGACGTGATCGTCACCTGTGTGAGCGGCTCCGGGGTGTTCGACATGGATGGCTACGTCTCTGCCCTCGACGACCTCCACGCCGTGACCACCACCTGTTCAACGAGCCCGCGGAGGCACACCTCGTGACTGCAACCACCACCGGGCACCCCGTGCTCGCGCTCGACAGCTTCCTGGCGCACGGCTGCCCATTCCTGCTGGGCGACGGGATCGAGGAGCAACTGCCACAGCGGCTGCGTGCAGTCGCGTTCGACACCGCCTTCCTGGTGACGAGTCGCGACCTGCTTCCGCTGCATGGAAACCGGCTACATGCGCTGCTGACCGATGCAGGGATACGAACGGTCGTCATCACCGTCGACGAGCGGATGGGGATCAAGAGCTGGCGGGCCCTCACCGATCTCTGCGAGCGGCTCGTTCTCGCCGGCGTCACCCGGGACTCGCTGCTGATCGCATTCGGCGGTGGCACGGTGAGCAACCTTGTCGGTCTCGCAGCCGGCCTTGTCTACCGGGGTGTGCGATTCATCGACGTCCCCACGACCGCGACCGCGCTCACCGACAGCTCATTGAGCAACAAGCAGGCAATCAACGGTGCCGCCGGTAAGAACCAGTTCGGGCTCTACCACGCGCCGGAGTTCATCTGGTCCGACGTCGCCTACCTGCGAAGCGAGCCGAAGACCCAACTCCGCGGCGCGATCGTGGAGGCGCTGAAGAACGGCTTGATCAACGACTCCGCATGGTTCGACGCGTTCTCGAATTCCCTCGATCCTGACCTCAACGCCGTTCGTGGCGACTTACTTGCCACGGTGACGGCGATGGTCAAGTCCAAGCTGCCGATCCTGCAAGACGATCCGGGCGAGCGAGGATCCGCCGTGATCCTCGAGTACGGGCATACGGTCGGACATGCGGTCGAGTGGGCTTCCGAGGGCCGGTTACCGCATGGCGAGGCTGTCTCCATCGGGATGTGCGCGGCAGCGCACCTTGGCTTGCAGCTCGGCATCACCCGGGCAGAGGTGCTGGAACGCCAGGAGTACGTCCTCGGCGAGCGGCTCGGTGCGCCTACCCGGATCCCCGCAGACCTCGCTCTCGAGCGCCTGATGGACCTCATCGTCAGCGACAACAAGCGGCGGGCCGGCAACGACGTGCAGTTCATCTTCATCACGACCGTCGGCAGGCCGCACGCCCCAGCCGGGAGCTACCTCACCCCCGTGCCGCGGCGGGCCGTGCTCGCCGCGCTCGCGGGCCGGGGCGGGTCGCGATGACCACGGCATCGGTCGCCCCGGACGCGCGCTCCGATCCGCTCGCAGAGACGATCTATCGACTGGACGGGCCCCTGCGCTGGGCGCTGGGCGAAATCGAGGACTTGTTGCGCACTGCTGGCGTGCGTTCCGGCATGACCATTCTCGACGCGGGGGCGGGTACCGGCTACGCCACCATCCCGGCGGCTCGCGCCGTGGGTGCGGACGGTGTGGTGCACAGCCTGGACGTCGTCGCGCCGTTGCTCGACGTGCTGGCCACGAAGGTCGCTGGCACCGCGCTCGCCGACCGGGTCAGGCTGCATTGCGCCTCATTGATCGACATCCCACTGGCCGATTCGTCGGTCGACCTGGTGCTGTGCACATATGTCCTGCACGAACTGGCCAGCCTGGCCCCGCAAGTGCTCGCCGAGGTGTATCGAGTGCTGCGCCCCACTGGGCGGTTAGTGATCGCCGACTTCCGCAGGACGCCCGATGCGAAACACAACGCCGAGATCGAGTCCTGGTATGCGCGCCAGCCCGACGGAGCAGGACCAGAAGAACGCCACCTCCGGTTCAGCCTCGACGACATCGAACGGTTGCTACGCGGCGCCGGGTTCGCCGGCGTCGAGCTGAGCAGCTGGCACGACTTCCACTTGCACGCAATCGCTACGAAGTGAGGCACCCATGTACAAGATTGCCTACAACGCCAACGGACTGCGAACGATCCCTCTCGAGGACGGGATCAACGCCGTGGCCGAAGCCGGTTACGCGGGTATCGAGCTGTCGCTGCACCCGGCCCATCTCGACCCATTCAGCTTCACGCCGGCCGATGCCGAACGGCTGCGGAAGGTGATCGAGCGGGCAGGTATCACGGCCTGCGCCCTCGCGACCGGCGCAGACGACCTGCTCAGCGAGGACCGCTTCGAACCGTCGCTGATCCACCCGACCGAGGACGGCCGCGCCCGCCGGCTCGACGTGATGCGCCGTGCAATGGACATCGCCACCTGGCTGCAGATCCCCGTCATGAGCTTCGCCAGCGGCCTGCGTAAACCAGAAGTCTCGACCACCGAGGCCGACCAACTGCTGCGTGAGGGCATCGAGCGCTGCCTCGACATCGGCGCCGACGTCGTGCTGGCCATGGAACCCGAGCCCGGTTTCCACTACGAGAGCAACAAGCAGGTCGCCCAGCTGATCGACGCTGTCGGCGATGACCGGCTCCGGCTCAACCAAGACCTCGGCCACTGCCGCGTTGTCGAGGACCACTATCTCGAGTCGGTCGAGCGTCACTTGGCCGTCACGAGCCACATCCATGTCGAGGACATCAAGGGCCGGGTGCACTACCACGAGATTCCCGGTGACGGTGACATCGACTTCGACGGTTTCGGCGCTGCGCTCATCCGCGGCGGCTACGACGGGTTCTTGAGCGTGGAGCTCTACAACCATGCCGACGTCTACAGCGAAGCGCTGCAGCGAAGCTATCGCCACCTCACCGGGCACCTCGCCGCCACCGCGGGCACCTGAGCGTGCGCCATGCCTAGCCCCAGCATCGCCGCGGTTCCGCGGGCAGAGCCGGCCACGAGGACGAGTGCAGGTCCAATGCCACCCCCGCTGCGCCTGTTCGATCACCATATTCACTCCGACGGCCGCAACGCCGACGACTACGAGTTGATGGCGATCAGCGGCGTGACCTCGGTGCTGGTGCCGTGTTCGGCATCGAACGAACGCCGGCCATCCGGCGAGAGCTGGGCGGCTCGGTTCGACCGACTCCTCGACACCGAGGTCGCTCGTGCCGCCCGCTACGGGATCGACCTGTACGTCGCGCTCGCCGTCCACGCCGCCGACATCGTGGATTTATCCAGCGCCCTGGGCGGGATAGCCGAGCTGACCAGCAGGCTCGGCGGCGACCGAGTCCTGGCTGTCGGAGAGCTGTCACTTCGTCGGTTCGACGACGTCGAAATCGAGGCCTTTCGGCGGCAGCTGCACATCGCGGTCGAATTCGGATTGCCGGTCATGGTCGAGACACCGCCACCGATGCCGGAATTCGCCGCGATGGTCGACGTACTGCGCGGCCTGCTTGACCGTGGCGGGCTCGATCCGAGCCAGCTATGTCTGCTCGATCTGGACCGGGACAAGGTGCGGCTGGTTACCGATCTGCAGGTCGGCGCCTACGGCTTGCCGGTGTCACCCGCCCTGGACGGACTGTTCTGCATCCGGCGCAAGCTCACCCATCTCGAGGTGATCGCCATCCTGGAGGAGCACGGACCGGACCGGCTGATGCTGAACACAGGCTTCCACTTCGGCTCTGCGGACCCGCTCGGGCTCGCCAAAACCGTCCACCGGCTGCGCCTGGCCGGCGTCAGCGAATCCATCCTGCAAGCGATTGGCCATGACAATGCTGCTGGCTTCTTCCGTCTCCCCCGTCGCTGATCCGAACCCGCGCCCCACCGGCCTCGCGGACAGCGGTCAGTGTGCCGACGACGTGCTCGCCGATCTCGACGCGCTCACAATCGATGACCACGCCTACGACAGCACGGTCATCAATTCCATCTGCTCCGATCCGCATCCGCTCGGCACGCAGGTCCTTGCCCAGCACGCCCACCGCAATGCGGGAGACAACCGGATCTTCCCGAGCATTCGCCGATGCGAGGCCGCCGTCACCTCGATGCTCGGCGATCTCTGCGGCTTGCCGACCGCCGCAGGCGTGAGCACATCCGGGGGCACCGAAGCCAACCTACTCGCCGTGCTCGCGGCGGTGATGCGCTGGCGAGACGGTGGCGGCACAGGACGGGTGCCGGTGTTGATTCCGGACAACGCCCACTTCTCCTTCGACAAGATCCTCAACGTGCTGCCCATCCGTCAGGTGCGGGTCCCGACGAACACCGAGCAGCGGGTCGATGTCGAGGCCGCGTTGGCCACTCTCCAGCAAGATCTGGCACTGGTCGTGCTAACCGCCGGAACCAGCGAATGCGGCGCCGTCGACGACATACCCAGCGTGGCCCGGGTGGCGCACGAGCAAGGAGTTCCGGTCCACGTGGACGCGGCGACCGGTGGATTCCTCGTTCCCTTTGCCCGCGAACTCGGCCGGGCACTACCCGAATTCGGATTCGCCGCTGAGGGAGTGACCTCGGTGACCATTGACCCGCACAAGTACGGCGGCGCCCCGATCCCGTCCGGTCACTTGTTGTTTCGTGATGCCGCCGATCGTGATCGGCTGCGGGTCAGCTCCCACTACCGGGGAACAGCGGATCACTACGGTTTGCTCGGCACCAGGCCGGGCGCGGCGGTGCTGGCGACCTACGCGGTGCTGCGCCATCTCGGCCGCGACGGCTACCTGCAGCGTACCGCCCAGCTGTTCGCCATGGTCGACCAACTGGTGGCCGGCATCGAGGCACGCGGTCTGACGCGTGCCTTCACCCCTGATCTGACCGTCGTGGGGATCACGGTGCCCGATCCCCACGACGCCATGCGCCGACTCGAACACGAGGGGCTGGTGGCCTCGGTCTCCCACCGGCTGGGCGTCCTGCGGCTGGTTGTGCATTGGCAGCACACGGCGCCCGACCTGACCAGAGTGCTCGACCGCATCGCCGCCATCGCCGGCGATCAGGGAGGACGATGAGATGCGAGTCCTGTTCGTCTCGATCAACAAGCTCAAGTCCTACCGTCCCGTACTGCCGATCGGGATGATCACTGTCGCGACGCAGGTCCGCGATGCTGGCCACGAGGTGCAATGCCTCGACCTGATGTTCGAAGAGGACGACGAGTCCGTCGTGCGGCAAGCAGTCACGGAGTTCGGACCCGATCTTGTCGGCATCTCGATCCGCAACGTCGATTCGTTGAATCTCCTCGAACCCGCCGTCTACACGCCGATCGCACTGGAAATTGCCGAGTGGGCACGTGACGAGCGGCCACAGGTGCGCATCCTGCTCGGCGGCGCCGGCTTCACCACCGTGCCCGAGGACCTCATGGACTTCGTGCAGGCGGACTACGGCCTCACCGGCTTCGCCGAGGAGAGCATGGTGTCGCTGCTGCGGGCCCTGGAGACCAACGAGCAACCGACGAACGTCCCCGGCGTGATCTACCCAGCGGCCGAGGGTGGCTACCACCGCACCCAGACGGCCTTCGAGATCGACTACAGCGCCGTGAAACGGCCGGACCGCGCGCTGTACGACCCGCGGTACTTCGAGTACACGTTCGAGACCCATGACGGCATCGAGCGAGTCCCGGCGACGATCCAGACCAAGAAGGGCTGCGTCCTGGAGTGCGTATTCTGCAGTAATTTCCTCGTCGATGGAACCGGGGTGAAGTTCAGCCCAGCAGCGCAAGTGGTCGACGAAATTGAACGGCTGCGGGACGAGGGTGTCGCGGGAATGGAAATTGTCGACGGTGTCTTCAACCTTCCGATCCACTATTCGATGCAGGTGCTCACCGAGATGAAGCGCCGCGGTGTGATCCTGCCGTGGTCATGCATGATCAACCCCGGCGCGGTCACTCCGCAACTCGTCGAACTGATGCGTGAGACAGGATGTGAGCACGTCGAGTTCGGTACCGACTCCTGCAACGACCGGGTCCTGAGGACGCTGAAGAAGAACTTCCGTCAGCGCCAGGTCATCGACTCGCACCGCCGGTTCACCGATGCCGGCATCAAAGTGATGCACTGCCTGTTCATCGGTTCGCCGGGCGACGACGCCGCCAGCGTTCGGGAGACCTTCGACGTCATCAGCATGCTCGTCCCACCGGGGTCGCGGACCGCTCGGGCGTACTGGACATTCGGGCTTCGGATCTGCCGCGGTACCGACCTGCACCGCACCGCCGTTGCGGAGGGACTGGTCCGCCAAGAAGAGCGTTTCCTGGTACCGAAGTACTACGTCTCGCGTCCGGTCATCTCCGACGACGATCTCCTCGACGACATTCAGAATCGTGTGCTCGGCAACGCCAACTGGTACCTGTGGTGGGGCTTGTCGCATATATCGTTGAAAGAACGTATTCGGCTCGCCCACGGGGAACATGCGCGCATCGAGCACATGCTGCTCACCCACCTGTCGCGACCGGATCGACGTCGGGCTGCAACCATGGTGGTAGGCCCGTGACCATCCTCTGTCCCGACGTGAAGATCCCCGATGTTCAGATAACTGCCCCACGCACCATCCAGGTGCGGTGGGCGGCGGCTGCGGCGAAGTTGAGTTCAGGTGAAGCGCTCGTGGAGATCGACCGCGTCAGTCTCTGCGGCAGCGACTACCGGCTCTATGACGGTACATACGGCGGCCCGATGGCGTATCCGATGCGCTTCGGACACGAGTGGTCCGGGCGGGTGCTCGAGGCAGGTCCCGCCGTCGGGCTCGCCCCAGGCACTCCGGTGACGGGCGACTGCTCCCGGTACTGCAGCTCCTGTGACCGGTGTGTGCGGGATCGCAACCTCTGCCGGACCATTGAGAAGTTCGGCCTGACGGTGCCTGGCTTCTCCATCCGCCGCCGGGTGGTCGACCAGCGCTACCTCTATCCAGATCCATACGATCTCGACCCCGGCGTGCTCGCGCTCACGGAGATCTTCGCCGTCGCGATGCACGGCCTAGCCGCGGTATTGCCCGACCTACCTACCGCGCCCTACCCGGACGCCGTGCTCATCGTCGGCGCCGGCGCCCTCGGCATGGCAACGATGATTGCCGCGGCGCATCACTACGGAATCGGCGAGGTCCACCTCCTGGAAATCGACGCCGAGAAGGCCGCGAGCGTGCGCCGGCGCGCCGGCACGGCGCAGATCATCGATGCTCCCGAGCCGGGCGCTATAGACGGGTTGAAAACCTACGCCGCCATCTCCGCCATGGCGACGTATCCGTTGGTCGTCGACTGCTCGGGGTCCGCTCTCGGGCTTAGCACGGCGCTTGCACTCGCCGACGTACGAGGCATGGTCCTGTGCTTCGGCTTGGGCAGCCACGGTCCGTCACGGACCGACCTCGTGGTGACCAAGGCGCTCACGGTGCAGGGTTCGATCGGCGGGACCGGCGCCTTTCCCGACGCGCTGGCCCTGCTGAGTCGGCAGCAAGATCTCGCCCGAACGCTCCTCACACACCTGTACCCCGCCGCCAAGGCTCGCGACGCGTTCGAGTCGACAGCGGCGGACCCAACGCGAATCAAGACCCAGATCACCTTCGACGAGGAGGCATAGTCCATGGCCGACGTCTTCGCCCAGTTCTGCGCGGTGCGCGAACGGGCCATCGCGGACATGGCGCGCTGCGAGTCATTCAACCGCGACGAGCTGCTGTCCTGGCAGCTTGAGCACCTGAACGCACAGCTGGACCACGCCGCTGCCGAGTCACCACACTATCGACGGCTGCTAGCAGGTCGTGTGACGCAACCACTCGACAAACTCGACGACATCGCAGCGTTGCCATTCACCACCAAGACCGACTTGCGTGCCGGGTACCCGTTCGAGTTTCTGGCCGTCCCACGGTCACGGTTGTGCCGTTATGGGGAGTCCACCGGAACAACGGGCGCGCCGACATCGGCGGCGATCACGCTCGCGGACTGGATCCGGGGCAATGTCTGGGTCGAGCGGGCATTGAGCCATCACTTCGGACCTGGCGACGTCGTATTCATCGCCATTCCATATGAGCTCGCTTTCGCCTCATATGACGTCGACCGTGCCTTCGAAACGGTGGGCGCAACCGTGGTGGCCGTCGGCGCCCTCACGCAGGTGTGTCCGTTCGAGCGCACGGCGCAGATGATGGTCACTGCCAAGCCTTCCGGGCTCGTGTGCACACCGAGTCGAGCGTTGCGGCTGTTCGACCTCATTACCGCGCAGGGCGGCGACCCGCACGAGGTCGGCCTCTCGACATTGCTGTACATCGGGGAGACCTGCTCCGCCGCCAAGTTGGACAAGATCGCCCGGCTCTGGGGGGTCGGCCTCACCACGGCCTACGGCTCGACCGAAACCAACTCGCTCGGCCTACCCTGCGCCGACGGGGGGCTGCACCTCACCGAAGACCGTCACCTCTTCGAGATCATCGACCCGCTCACCGGCAGTCCGCTGCCCGGCGCGGGCAGCGGAGAACTGGTCTTGACCAGCCTCCGCAGCGAAGCGATGCCGTTGATCCGCTACCGAACCGGCGACCTGGTCACAATTTCCGATCAACCCTGCATCTGCGGTAGCCCACGCCGGTTGGTGCACCATCAGGGGCGGGTCTCCGAGCGGATCGTCGTGGGCGGCGTCACGATCGAGAAGCTCGACCTCGAGCAGCTGGTGCTGTCGACGAGCGGGACCGGTCTCTACTACGCCGCCGGCGAGGTCGACGGCCGCCTCGTCGTGCGTGTCGAGTGCGTCGGGTCGGCTGCGGCCGAGGTCTGCACCGTGATCAGCAACCGGATCCGTGCCGCCTACCCGGTACAGGTCGACGTCTCCCCAGTGCCCCGCGCCGTGATCATGGCGGCAATGGACCGGATGCTCAAGCCAGGCAGCCTCGCGCTCCGCGATCTGTGCGAGGTGGAGTCATGACGGCGACGGCCGCGCGGATCGGAATCGTCGGAGCCGGCCGTCTCGGGCGCGCGTTGGCACTACGCCTCGCCGGGCGGTACGAGATCACACTCGCCGACATCGAGCCGAAGTTGACCAAGCAGTTCACCAAGCGGCATGGCTTGCGCTTCTGCTATCCGGACGATGTCCCAGCCGACAATGACGTGGTCCTGCTGTGTGTGCCGCCCGCCGCCGTGCACCGAGCTCTGCTCGACCTTGCCCGGGCGGCACGGCGAACCGCACGCCCACACCGGCTGCTGTGCCTCGACACCGCGACCTCTGTCGAGAGTGCCGCGCCCGATACGACCGGTCTTGAACCGCTCGACGTGATCGGGCTCAGACCGATCGGCCAGTACGCCGCGATCCAGCGTGGCGAGCCGGCCGTGTTCGTCACCGCGGACCGGCGGCTTCCCATGTTGCAGGGCCTGGTCGGCGACCTGGGGCTCGTGATCCACGGCGACGAGCGGCTCGTCGGCACACTCAATCGGCAAGCAACGACGCTCGCCCTGCGCGCGTGCGATGCGGCCTGGGAACAGCTGGCGCCGCTGTGTCCTGATGACGCCGCCCGCCGAGCGGCCATCCGTAATGTCTTCGCCGGCACAGCCATGGACTACCCCCCGAGCCCGGACAACACCTACATCGCCGCGCTGCGTGACCGCATGGCTGAGGCGCCCGGCCCACAACCGGTCGGTGCCGCATGACCGCCGTCGATCCCGCGGCCGGAGACCGGCCTGCGACGCTGGATGAACTCGGCGGGGAACACTGCGAGACTGCCTCCCTTCGCAAGATGCTGCACCACGCAGGCCTCGATATCGACGAGGCGCTGTTGCTCGGGCTCGGCGGCGGTATCGGCTTCATGTACGCCGCACCGACGGATCAGTTCCCAGGGTTCGTCGGGGGACGCAACGGGCCGTTTCCCGCCTTCACCCAGCGCATGTTGGACGGTGTCGGCCTGCAGGCCGGGATCGTCACGACCGACGATCCCGCCCGGGCGGAGTCGGAGCTGATCTCGCGGCTAGCCACCGGCGATCCAGCCGTCTGCTACGGCGACCTGTTCTACCTGCCGTACTTCCAGGCCAGCCGTCATTTCGGTGCACACGCATTCGTCGTGACCTCGGTTACCCCACAGACTCGGACTGCGACGGTGTCAGACCGTTGTCGGATCGCCCTATCGGTTGGGCTCGACGATCTCGCGGCCGCCCGTGGATCTGGCCACCAACCCTTCCCGCCCCGCCATGCCGTGCTGAGCGCGGACTGGACTCAGGCGAGACCTCCCGGACCGGAGACCGTGCGAGAACGCATCCGCGGCACGGCCGCGGCGCTCCGTGCACCGGCGCCATCAGTGGGGCTCGCCGGGCTGCGCGCCATGGTCACTGATCTCGTCGGTGCGGCTAGCCATGAGCCAGCGCCGCAGCTCGTCGACCGGCTCACCAGCACCTTCATCGACCTCGAGCTCGCCGGGACCGGCGGCGCCGCCTTCCGCTCGCTCTATTGCACGTTTCTCGCGCATGCAGCGGAGATCACCGCTGACCGCGTTCTCGTCGACGCGCACGACTGCGCGCGCACGCTCGTGACGATCTGGGGTGCCGCGCTCGACGCTCTACTCCCCCGCACGGGTGCGTTGGGGGCGGTACGCACCGCCTTGGTAGATCGCGAAGCGGCTTGGCTCGCCGGTGCAGCGGACGACCACGTCCGCGCACGCAACATCGCCGCGCAGCTGCCGTCCCTCAAGCAGCTCACGGCGATGGAAATCAACGCCCACCGGGAGGACATTGCGGCAGCAATCCGCGATCGGTTCACGGCGGTCATCAATCAAGAACACGAGCTCCTCGCCCTTCTCGGGAGGGTCTGATGGCTATCCGGGGTGGATGCCGATGAACTCCGCAGCGCCAATCCTCGCCTCGCGCCAGTGCATCCCGCACCAGCTGGACAGCGCGGAGGGGCGAGCCATCTACGACCGCTACCTCGACAGCCGCAACCGGTATAAACAGGACTTCTTCGACGAGGTCGCCGACTTGCCCAGCACGACCCCCCTGCTCGAGGTCGCGTCGGGGTATGGGGGCGTGGGTCTCAACATCCTGACCCGCACGTCGCTACCGATGGTCGCCGTCTGTGAATCAGACGCCGCCGCGGCGGCGTATCGCGCCCGCCTCGACAACGCCGCACGAGCCGACTCGACAATGGCCCACCGAGTACGCGCCTTGTCGCTGCGGGTCGACCCAGACGGTATTCCCGACCAGGGAGCCGGTCGGTTCGACGTCATCTATTGCCTCAACATCATGCACCGATGGCGGGACACCATCGTGGCCCTCGAGCACCTCGCCACGCTGCTGACGATCGGCGGAACCCTCCTGGCCAGTGACCTGCGCCGCGACCCCGACCCGTTCATCACCGAGTACGTGCTCCGCGAGCTGGCCGCGGATACCTCTAGAGACGGCAAAGCGTGGCTCACGACATTCATCGAGTCGCTGTGGTCGTCGCACACCGTCGCACAGCTCAGCGACGAGCTGGCCACATCTCAGATAACGGACTGGGACGTGTACCCCGACGGGCCGATGGCGCTCACCGTCCGAATCAGCAGGAGGTGAATGATGCCGACCCTACGCCGTGACGGCATCACCGCAGTCATTGTGCAGAGCAGAATCGACCAGGGGGAACGCGACAACAACTGGAACGGCGCGCGGACACTTCTCACATCCATCCAACAGGAGCCGGCGCCAGGCCTGATCGTGTTCCCGGAGGCTTTCTCGTCCGGCGTCAACTTCATCATTCTCCGGCAGATGGCCGAACCGATTCCTGACGGACCGACCACGACAGCACTAGCCAACCTGGCCCGAGAGACAGGCGCGCACATCGTCGCTGGCGTGCTCGAGGACGGCGGCGACCGCAAGGTCTACGACAGTGCCCTCGTCCTCGACCCTGCTGGGGAGTTGATCGGGCTGTACCGCCGCCGGTTCATGTGGGTCGGCGAGCGCAACTACGTGACCGCCGGCGATCGGCCGGTCGTCGTCGCGACCGCGCTCGGCCGAATCGGTCTGATTGTCGGCTACGACCTGTGCTTCCCCGAAGCCACCGCATCGTTCCTCACCGACGAAGTCGACGTCATCGCCTGTCCCGCATCGGTATTCGCCCAGCTCAACTACAACGCTGTCCGCCTCGCCCGGACTCGAGCGATGGACTCGCACTGCTATTTCCTGTACGCCAACGCCGTCGGCTTCCACCAGTTCGCCAACATGGCCTACACGGGCGGCAGCGGGATCTTCGTGGACCCCTACTTCCTCCAGGTACAACTTGGCGCCGCCATCGATCCCGAACTGGGCACGGTCAGCGCTACCGACGGTGAACCCGCCGTCGTCACCGGGCTGCTGCACCTCGATGACCTGCGGGCAGCCCGCCTACCCACCCGGCTTCCGTTCCGCGGCGACGCCGCGTACTGCCTCGGCGACCCCACACCGGCCACCGTTCCGACATCGACCTGAGGAGCGTCTTCGTGTCCACGTCACATCTCGACCACCTGGAACGAGACCCCACCCAGTGGTTCCCGATGCCCGCCGCACTGGTGGTATCGTGTGATTCCGCAGGCGTGCCCAACCTCATGGGCATCGGTTACGTCGGCTTCACATGCTGGCAGCCACCGACCATATACCTCGGTATCAACACTGCACGCCATTCCGGCGCCGCGATCCGGGAGACCAAGCAGTTCGTGGTTGGCCTCCCCGAGCCAGAGCGAGTATTGAATCTCGACCATTGTGGCACCATCTCCGGAGTCGACGTCGACAAATTCGTCGCCGCGGGCTTCACTACCCGGCCGGCTGACGTCGTGACCCCACCCTTGATTAACGAATGCGCTGTCAACCTGGAATGCGAATTGACCAAGGTCGTGGAAATCGGAAGCCACGACCTCCATCTCGGAACGGTCGTCCGCGTTCACGTCAAGGACGCCTATATCAGCGGGGAGAAACATTTGGAGCCGATCATACTGGTCAGCCGCCGGTACACCGCGGCTTCCCACTTCCTCGCTGACTTCGGCGCCAGCTACGGCGGGCTCAGCGTCACAAGTCAACCCGAATAGTCCCGTCCACCACACAAGACCAGGAGCACAACCCGTGACCAAAGACACGATCACCCGCAACTTCCTCGATACGCCGAGCTATTGGCGTGAATATCCCGACCGTGACATCGAGTTCGTCCGCTGGTACCCGTGTGACGTGAAACGGCTCTCGCCCGAACAACTCTTCGCGCGTCGAGAAGCGCCGCCCCAGGACGTCTCGTTCTACATTCACATTCCATTCTGCAATCAGGTGTGCACCAGCTGCCCGTACAATAAGTTCCACACCCGGAACACGCTCGTCAGCCGATACGTCGACGCCCTCAAACAGGAGATCAAACTCTATTCCAGTCACCCATACTTCAGGAACGCGAAGATCTCCAGCGGCTACATCGGTGGTGGCACGCCAACGACACTGCGTGCCGAGGAGCTCGATGACCTGATCGGCTACTTCAAGAGTCACTTCGAGTTCACCGACCGGGCCAGTGTGACGATCGAGAGCACGCCCGTCGACATCGACGAGAAGAAGCTCGAAGCCTTGCTCAAGCACGGCGTCGACCGCGTCAGCATGGGTGTTCAGACCTTCCACGACCCCATGCTTCGCTACCTCGGGCGGGCCCGCGCACATACCGGTGAGTCAGCGCGTGCCACCATCGAGATGCTGCACCGCAACGGCATGGAGAACATCTGCATCGACTACATGATCGGCATCCCCGGTCAGACGCAGGAGCTCTGGGCGCAAGACGTCCAGACTCTCATGGAGGTGCCGGTCAATTCGTTCTCTGTCTACAACTACCTGGTGCTGCCCGGCTCTGAAGCGTTCTTCCAGGTGCAGAGCCGAATCACACCACCCTGTCCCACGACCGCCGAAGCGGACGCGATGTACAACTACTTCGTCGACAAGGTCCTGTCAAACAATTACGTAGCGGTCACCTACAACGACTTCGGCGGTCCACTCAACCAGCAGTGGCTCGACCTCGGCGTGCAGACCTATCCCGTCACCCCCGACGGCAGCACGTCCTACAAGGGCCTCGATACGTCCTCGTTCTACCTCACCGATCACCTCAGCCACGTCTGGTACCAATGCGGCGACCTCATGGCCCTCGGATCTGGTGCCTATGGGTTCATGAACCACCACATGTACCTCAACGAACCCAACATCGAACGCTACATTCAGTACTGCGGCGATGAACGGATGCCAATCACCATGGGCGCCTATGCCGACGAGTACGAGCGCCAATGCCGCAGTATGATCCTCGGCCTGAAGCTCCTGCGCGTCAAGCGTGCCGACTTCCGTACCACACACGGAGTCGATATGTACGACGTCTTCCGAGACAAGATCGACAGTCTGATCGCGAAGGAACTTGTCTTCCTCACTGACGACGCCATCCAGGTGACCTATCCAAAGGGATGGTTCTACATCGACAACATCTGCAAGACGTTCTACTCGCCACGCAACTACCGGCTGCCGCAGCCATCGCCGGCAAGCACAGAAATCCTCAACTGGCAGGTCCAACCTGACGGCGGAAAGAAGGTGCTGGACCTTGTTTAGAACCGAACGAATCTTCGACCTCGAGGAACGTGTACCGCGCGCCGACCCGTTCGAGACGGTCGAGCACTGCCGGAACTACGACCGCGATATCCGCACCTCGATGATCATTCCGATGCAGCACATGATGAAGTTAATCATGCCGCACTGCACTCACACCACCGAGGCGGTGGAGATCGGATGCAGCGGTGGACTGCTCTCGCTGCGGTTGGCATCACTCTATCCCGCGGCCACCTTTCTCGGCCTGGAGAACAACGATCAATTTCTCGCCGTCGCCCAAGAGAACACGATATACGCCAACCTGCTCAATTATGGCGGACGATTCTCCAGCGAATGGGCCAGGTACTCCAGGCTTCCGCTGGCTGACAACTCCGTGGATCTAGTGTACAGCTTCTGCTCGATCAACCGGTGGAGTCGGCCGGAGAAGGCTATCGCGGAGGCCGCGCGGGTCTGCCGGCCGGACGGTACAGTCATTCTCTACGATCTTGCTCGGGACGCCGACGAGGGCATGATCTCCTTCGTTCTGCAGTATGCCGGCGGTAATCACGAGGAGTTCATGGGAGCGCTGCGCAGCTCATTCAATGTCGACGAGATGGCCACCATTCTGACGAATTGTGGTCTCAACGACTGGGTCGTAACTCGGGAAGGAATAAACCTGATCACGACATCGAAGCCGATAGATGTCTCCTACTCGGTTGGCGAGACCGGGATCTATGAGGACATCTTCGCGCCCGTCTAGACACAGACAAGGATCATGATGAGCACGCACGAGTCACTGCGGGTCGGGCTCGGACAACTCACGGTGCGGACCAATCGCATCGACGACAATCTCCTGCGGGCTCGGCTGCTCGTGCACCGGGCCGCCGCTGCCGGATGTCAATTGGTCGTGCTGCCGGAAGCATTCGGGACAGGACTGAACCTGCCCCGGAGCCGCGAGTTGTCAACGCCTATTCCAGGAGCGATGAC
>JBOHHF010000346.1:0-12991 GCA_050700495.1 Pseudonocardiaceae bacterium | reverse complement strand
GAACGCGCTTGTCTGGGGCCGAATAGCAGCGTTCTGCATCCAGAACGCGGTGGTGGTGGGGGGGCTAGCGGAGCAGGTTGGCGGTGATGGCCCGGGGACCGCGGCCCATGGCGACCATGCCGGATTGGACCATCTCACGGATGCCGAAGGGCTCGAGCATCCGGAGCAGGGCATCGAGCTTGTCGGCGGTCCCGGTGGCCTCGATGGTCAGCGCCTCAGGGCAGACGTCGACCACCTTGGCTCGAAACAGCGCAACGGTCTCGAGCACCTGGGAGCGCACCGTGGTGTCGGCCCGGATCTTCACCAGCAGCAGTTCCCGCTGCACCGCCACCGCCGGGTCCAGCTCAACGATCTTGATCACGTTGATCAGCTTGTTGAGCTGCTTGGTAACCTGCTCCAGAGGCAGCTCGTCCACGCCGACCACGATGGTCATCCGCGAGATGTCGGGATTCTCGGTGGGACCGACCGCCAACGAGTGGATGTTGAACCCACGGCGGCTGAACAGCCCCGCCACCCGGGCCAGCACACCAGGCTTGTTCTCCACCAACACCGACATGGTGTGATTGGACATCAGGACCCGTCCTCATCGAACAGCGGGCGGATGTTGTGCGCCGCCATGATCTGGTCGTTGCTGTGGCCGGCGGCGACCATCGGCCATACCTGGGCGTCCTTGCCCACCACGAAATCGATCACAACCGGACGGTCGGCTATCTCCATCGCCTGCTCGATGACCTTGTCGACGTCGTGCTCGGCCTCGCAGCGCAGGCCCACACAGCCCAGCGCCTCGGCGAGCTTCACGAAGTCCGGGATGCGGGAGTGGGTCCCGAGGTCGGTCTGCGAGTAGCGCTCTGAATAGAACAGGTTCTGCCACTGCCGGACCATGCCGAGACTACCATTGTTGATCACAGCGACCTTGATCGGGATGTTCTCGATGGCACAGGTCGCAAGCTCCTGGTTGGTCATCTGGAAGCTGCCGTCACCGTCGATGGCCCAGACCGGGGTATCGGGGCGGCCGAGCTTGGCGCCCATCGCCGCCGGCACGGCGAAGCCCATCGTGCCCAGACCACCGGAGTTGATCCAGGTGCCCGGTTTCTCGTACCTGATGAACTGCGCCGCCCACATCTGGTGCTGGCCCACCCCTGCGGTGTAGATCGCGTCCGGGCCGACCAGTTCACCGATTCGCTTGATGGCGAACTGCGGGGAGAGCATGCCGTCCGTCGGGGGGTCATAGCCCAGCGGGAATGTCGTGCGCCAGCTCTGCAACTGGGCCCACCAGGCCGTCAGGTCCGGTCGGCCGGCCCCGAACTCGGCCCGTACCGAGGTGATCAGCTCGCCGATCACCTCGGCGCAGTCACCGACGATCGGCACATCGGCGCGGCGGTTCTTGGAGATCTCGGCGGGGTCGATGTCGGCATGCACCACCGCGGCGTCCGGAGCGAAGGTGGACAGCTGCCCGGTGACCCGGTCGTCGAACCGGGCGCCGAGCGCGATCAGCAGGTCGGAGCGCTGCATCGCGGCGACCGCAGCCACCGTGCCGTGCATGCCGGGCATGCCCACATGCTGCGGATGGGAGTCGGGGAAGGCACCGCGAGCCATCAACGTGGTCACCACCGGCGCGCCGGTGAGCTCGGCCAGCTCCCGCAACGCCTCGGTGGCCCGCGCCCTGATCACACCGCCGCCGACATAGAGCACCGGGCGCCGCGCGGTGGCGATGAGACGGGCGGCTTCCCGGATCTGCTTGCCATGCGGCCGGGTGGTCGGTCGGTACCCCGGCAGGTTGA
Organism: Pseudonocardiaceae bacterium; assembly: GCA_050700495.1. Lineage (GTDB taxonomy): Bacteria > Actinomycetota > Actinomycetes > Mycobacteriales > Pseudonocardiaceae. The sequence continues at coordinate 11,210 of JBOHHF010000346.1, read as the reverse complement.
TCTCCGGAGGCCAGGAGAAGGAGGTCTGCGCCTGCAGCACGTCCTTGGGGATGTCCACCAGCACCGGGCCGGGTCTGCCGGTGGACGCGATGTGGAACGCCTCGGCGATGGCCCGTGGGATCTCCGCCGCATCGGTCACCAGGAAGTTGTGCTTGGTGATCGGCATCGTGATACCGCAGATGTCCGCCTCCTGGAAGGCGTCGCTGCCGATCGAGGCACGCGGGACCTGACCGGTGATCGCGACGATCGGCACCGAGTCCATATGTGCATCGGCGATCGGGGTGACCAGGTTGGTCGCACCGGGTCCGGAGGTGGCCATGCATACGCCGACCCGCCCGGTGGCCTGGGCGTAACCGGCCGCAGCGTGCCCCGCACCTTGCTCATGGCGGACCAGCACATGACGCACGGCGGTCGAGTCGAGCAGCGGATCGTAGGCCGGTAGCACGGCGCCGCCGGGGATACCGAATACCGCCTCACACTCGACCGCCTCAAGCGCGCGTACCAACGCTTGAGCGCCGGTGACGCGCACCGGTGCGCCGGCGGGTGGGGCCGGCTTGGGCAGTTGCTCGGGGGTCGGCACTTGTCGTGGGGTCACGATGGTCATGGTCCTGCCTCAGCTTTTCGTTTGCTCGCCCTGGGCATCAAAAAACCCCCGCCGCCCGAGTCGGGCTGGAAGCGAGGGTTGGCGCGTCGACGACTCGTGGCGATCAGGCGACGCGCCTGCGAAGTACGAGGCCGGTAGGGATCAGCACGCCGCCGACGTTAACGGGCTCACCCCGACACCGTCAACCTGGCGGGAAGCACTCCCGCATCCTGGGAGCAGGTGGCCTCCGCGCTGGGTGTGCTGTCACTGCGCCAGGGTCGGCGATATCGTCAAGTCGGCGATGTCCGGGGCCTGGGTGATGACCGAGTTGCTCGGTGACCATCTCGCTGTGTCGTAGGGCGCGGACCTGCAGGATGCTGATGGTGGCCACGTTGGCGAAGGACTGCGGTGGCTTCGGCGGGGACGGCGCCGGGTGAGCAGCGGAAGAGGTTCAGTGCCCCGAGGACCTGCTCGCGAAGCCGCATCGGCACGGCCTGGACCGCGGCGAAGCCTTAGTTCGCGGGCAGCGATGGCAAACCGTGGCCAACGTTGCGGTGCCGCGGCCAGATCGGCGCAGGCCACGCTCGCCCCGCTGTGGTAACAGTCCAGGCAGGGCCCTTCCTCGTTTTGCAGCTGGAACAGTTCCAGCAGGCGGGTCTGCTCGGTGGAGGCCGCCAGCAGGTTGAGGGTGCCCCGCTGGTCGGGCCAGCAGGATTCCCGCCGCGTCAACACCGAGTAGCTGCACACTGCGCCTGCGTTGTCGGTATCTGGTTCAAACCGTAGCCTGCGCTCGATCACGCCGTTGGCCACCTGCAACAGGCGGCGGCTGGTGAGGTAAGCGTGCGCACGTAATCGCAGGAACGCCACGGTCAGGTCGCTGTCCAACTGCACCGAGACCATGCCCGTGACCTGGTGGATCTCGGCCCAGCGATACTCGAACTCGCAGCCGGGCCGATCCGGCCCCTCGGTGGTGTCCAATCCTAACAGATGATCGAGCACCAGCGGCAGGGCCGCATCGGCGAACAACAATGCCTCGGCCAGCTCGGCAGCCGACAGCTCGCCCTCCTGGGCGCGGTGGATCTCCAACGCTCCCACCGAGATCGCCCCCAGCACCAGCGGGAACGCAAACACGGCGGCGGCCGGCGGCCGCCGCCGGGGCGAACGCCGGCCACCGCAGCACGCTGAAATCACTGCCCAAAGCGGGCACCAACACCAGGTGGTCTTTCCCCAACGCCTCCGTACCCGACCCCTCCCCGAGCGTCACCTGCAGCTCCGCGACCTGCTCACTGACAGGACTGGTGACATACAACGGCTCACACAAACTCAGGTCCCCCATTAAATACAAACCCACCCCGCTGGCGTTCACCGCCACCGCGCACGCCAAACACACATGACGGATGGCAACGGGCACACCCTCAGCACTGGCGACCTCGTTGATCGCCGCCAAGACCCTGATCGCCCGATCCACAGTTGCTTCCTCACCGGCTTCGAATGTCGGGGGCTCAGGCTGCCGGGACGGACGGTATCCGCGGGCGCCATACCTTCTCGCAGGGCGAACCACAGCTCGGCATGCAGGGCTGCAGAGGTGGTGCGGCGCTATCCAGCAACAGCCGGCCTCGGTGGCAATGAACGTGGCGATCCGCACGGACAGTGCGCGGGCGTCGACGTTGTGCCGCCGTTTGTCCGCCTCCCTCTTAAGCGGCTGCAACCGGTCCTTGGTCCGTGCTGTCTTCAGGCTCTCGGCGACCGCCACGGCCTGGGTTCCCATTGCGGCTGCGTGGTCGATATCGTTGTCGAGCAGGTGGTTGGTCGCCAGCGAGATCAGATTGAACGACCGGCTACGGGTCATGTCCTGGCCGTAGTTGTTGATCGCGGTGGAAAGGGCGGGGATCGCGGACCGGGTGTAGGTAGGGTCCACGGTGAGCGCCAGCTCGGTGTATACGGTGCCGACCATGGCGGACATGTCGGTCTCGGTAAAGAACGTGGCCCAGGCCGGCGCCTCGGCGAGGTCGGCTCGGGCGAACTCGTCGGTACTGCGGCCCAGCAGCGCGAGCGCCTCGTGATCGAGGCCCATCTTCGCGTAGGCCCACGCCTGGTTCGCGTAGAGGATGGCGACCGCCAGGGCGGAGCCGGAGGCCTGGGCCGCGACCTGACCGAGTTGAAACTCCGTCAGCGCCTTCTCAGGAGCGTTGGGGTGAAGATGGACCCGGCCCGTCCGGTACAGGATGTTGGCTACCAATGCATAGTTGTGGCCCTCCTTGGCCAGCTCCAGGGCGTGACCGAAGTGGGTGCGGGCAACGCGAACCTGGCCGGTGTCGAACGAGGTCCATCCGGCCAGATTGTGCAGGTCGGCGACGGCGACGCAGAGCCGTTCCGTGATCAGGCTGGTGGCGTAGGCGCCGAGCATCTGCAGACCCGTGGGCAGGTAGCCAACCGCGGCGTCGTGGCAGGCACCGCCGCCGTACTGGTAGTCCAGGGCACGGAAGGCCCCGTTCGCATCCTCTACTGCTGGACGTCGGCCACACCGATACGTCCAGGAGCCAGCGGTGGCGGGTGGGCTGCGGTGGGTGACGTGTTCGGATCGGGATCGGATGTCGACATGACCAGTCCTCTTACGGGCGCCGAATGACGGTGCCGCCGAGAACTGGAGCGGATTAACGGACCTCGTAGGATATCACGGGATCCTGGTGCCCAGCACGGATCAAGCGTCTGTCACGCCCCGAGCGGTGTCGGTGCGGGACGCGCATCTGTAACGTTGCCTAGGTAGCCCCGGACCCCGGCGACGCCCATGCGTCTGCTGGAGGGTGGATTATGTCGGTGCACTCAGGACTCGAGGCTGGCGTCACCACGCCTTCGCCGACAAAGCCGGTGACCCGCATTCTCCGTGGCTGTTCGGTACCACCCCGGCCGCGGTGGCCAAGGGTTTCTGGCACAACCTGCACCACGCCGACCCCACCTGCGCCCCCACGGCGTGCTCCGCGGCCAGGTCGACATCTCCGCCCAGCTGATCTCGAGCTTCGAGAATCGGCTGGGTGTCAGACGTGCGGTGGCCCACACCACAGCGGCCGGCCCGCATCAGGAAGGCGCAACACAGACACTCAACGCAAATGGAGGCTATGGAACATGCGAACGACTGAGCAGAATCCGCCCGTCGCCGAGCCAAGCACCGGCGGCCGGACCGACCTCACCTGTGAGGTGTGTCCGCACGCATGGGACACCCACGATCCGATCGGAGTCAGGTATTGCTCCGCGACGGTCGCCGGCGGGCTCCGCCGAGGATGCGTCTGCGTCGGCAACACCTGCAACGAAGACCGCCGATAACAAGCGGCGCCACACCTCCACCCTGGTGTCCGTGGTGCTGATCAGTTGGGTGGTGTTGACCGCTGGGCCCGCTCCAGACCGCCGACGAGCGCGTTGATGCCGGCGGTGAATCGCTCGTCGCGGTTGTCGAGCCAAACGTGCTCGCCGAGGGCGATCAGGGTGGGGAAGCGGTCACCGGGAAGCGAGCGGAAGAACTCGTGGAGCCGTTTCCTGGTCGCCGCGTCCTGAACACGCTGTTCGTTGACGGAGATGCGGGGGCTGCTGACCTCGAACCCGATGGTGTAGTCGACGATAAGGAAGAACGCGAGGCCGGCTTCGCGGTGGGGAATCCGGCGTTGTGCAGCGGCAGCAGGAACGCTTCGGCCAAGGCTAGCGAGTGCGGCCCCAGGGGATCGCGAGTCTTCAGCAGGCCGGCGACCCCAGGATGATCTTCCAACACCCTCTGCAGTCGATGAGCGAGCACCTTGATCTGCTCGGTCAAGGCAGCGTGTGGTTGACGTCACAATCGACCTCGGCGAGCACGCCATCAACGATCAGGTCCTGGAGTTGATCCTTACTACGTACATGGCGGTAGCGCGCGCCGGGGACCACCCCTAGACGCCCACCGAGCCTCACGCCCGACATTGTCAGTGAACATGGGCCCGGCCATCTACTATGGGCATACCCCGGAATTCAACGGACTCCTCCCTCTGTACAGGGGACGTCAGACGAGTGGTGCAGGCAGCGAGGGCAAGCCCTAGCAGCAGGCTCCCACCTGGCCCTGTACCCACCTGGCCCTGTACCCAGTCGACGCACTCGGCTACTGTCTGCTACACACGCCCCGGACCCGGCGCCACGAGTGCTCAGCGACTCGCGCCGAGCACTGTCCGTCCGGGGGATTTATGCGCATTCCAGGACCGTCGCGACGTCTGAAGTTGCGCGTCGAGCGGGTGTTCCCCCGGTATCACCAAGCTGGCCCCGAGCGTTCCGTCCCGCGTGGCGGGCCCTCGTGGGTTGGTCTGCACGAACCTCCGGTGGGCCACAACCCGACCGGATCCAGCGGCCGGCAGCCGGAACCCGGGGCGGGGGTTCGGGGGATGAGTACAGCAGCCGGTCCCGGCGGTGGCACTGCCCTTGTGGGGGCATCGGTAGTGTCACCGCCTACTTTCCCGCCGCCCGAGCCGACGCTTGCCGCTACTACAGATTCCGGCGAGCAAGAGCGACCGGTCAACGCGGCGACCGCAAATGGCCCGTCACCAGCCACCCGGGAGCAGGTGGTGCTGCTGCCACACACCTGGAACGAGCCCACTGACAGGCGACTCAACAACCGCCGCACAGGAGAGCCAAGGGTATGAACCAAGACAATTCACCGCGGCAACATCCGACCCAGCGCGACGGCACCACACGCACGAGCACCGCGAATATGCAGTGGCACGACGCTGAGCTCGCTATGAGGGTGGCCCGGCACAGCTTCGACAGTTGGCGCGCCGCCGGACACGACGACACATCGTCGCCCGCCGTCATGCACGCGCACCACACACACGGCCCTGCACGTGGCAGCGCGCGTCATCACCGTGCTCATCGAAACCTTCCGCGTCGAGGCGACGACGCTGATCACCAGCCCGGTACATGGGCACCGACATCCCCACCCAGCGCCGGTGATCGGCTCAAGGTTTGTGCTTGGCGACTCCGCAGAGTAAGTGGCACCCCAGACCCCGGGGCTGCGTACATGAGAGATGAGTGCACGTGCCGACCAACCCCTCGGACGGGCCGCCCGGCATCGACCTCCTCGCCCGGCTCGACTCGGTGATCCCCACGCCATGCGGTTCCTCTATGAGCGCTACGCCCGCCTCGTGCACTCAGTGGCCCAGCGGATCTGCCGCGATCACGGTCTGGCCGAGGACGTCGTACAGGAGGTATTCCTGATGCTGTGGCGCGAGTACTCGCGCTACACCCCGGCCCGGGGTACCTTCCCGGCCTGGCTGCTCACCGTGGCCCACCACAAGGCCGTGGACGCGGTGCGCCGACAACACGCGGCGCACCACCGGACCGTCCCGAGCAGTGCCGACGGTGAGTTTCCCCCTGTTCCGGGCGCCGATGAAGCTGCACTTGAGTCAGTGTTCGCCGGCCAAGTCCACGCGGCCCTGCACCGGTTGCCTCTCCAGCAGCGCCAGCCACTGCTGTTGGCCTACTACGGCGGCTACACCTACCGCGAGATCAGCGAGCTGGTCGAGGTCCCGCTGGGTACCGTGAAATCGCGGATATTCCTCGGGATTCGACGTCTCCGGATCCTGCTCCGTCCGCTACTGGACCGTCCCCGACGGCGTGATAATCACCCGGCAGTCCACCCTCGGTTCAGGTGGGCAGCAAGGCAACTCCGTTGGCGTGTTGGGACAGGCGGGCGAGGCCATCGGGATCACCGGTGACCACCAGCGCTTCGAACAGCTCCGCGGTAGCCACCGCGATGGCGTCGGCCGCGGAAACCGCCCGCGCCCGGCCGCGAAGCTGCGCCGCGCGACGAGCCAGCGGTTCGTCCATCGGGTGCACCAAGGACAGCCCCACCGTGCGGTTGGCCATCGCATCGCGCACGCGGTTGCCGGTCAGCGAATCCACGAGCACGGCCGCAGGCAGGATCGGTGGCCACAGCCCGCGCAGCCGAAGGGCAGTGATGCGAGCTGCTGTCTGCCGATCCCGGCGGCCAAGAGCAGTGATCGCCCGCGAGTCGAGAACCAGGCTCATCTCGGACGCCGCGCGGGGGGAACGGTGGCCGCGTCGATCCAGGCGTCCGCGGCTGCCAGCTCGTCCGCTGTCGGCGGCCCGCCGAGCTCCACAGCGAGTTCCGCCAGGTACCGGTCCGCCTCGGCTGCCAGCTCCCGCCGGCGAAGCTCCATCCGCACGGCGTGCTGGCTGAGCTCGGAGATCGGCAGCTCGAGTTCTTTGACCGCCTGATGAAGGTCGTCTGGCAGATAGATCTGGACCCGTGGCATGCGCCTACTGTACGCCTACCGGACCGCGAGCATGATCGGCAGGCAGGAGTGAGCTTTGGTCAGAGCGCCTTCCCTCCTGCCATTATTACGTGATGACCGACTCCGCCACGGTGACCTTCCGGCGGCCGCTCACCGCCCTGATCGGGGTGTTCGGGTTGGTCGTGTGCATGACCCCGGTGGCCTTCGGATTATCAGGGCTGCAGGTGCTGTACCTGATGCCGTTGGCTGTGGCAATCTGGTTGGTGCGCAGCCGCACGGTGATCGGCCCGGACACCGTGGTGGCACATCGAATCCTCGGCTCGCGGCAGGTCCAGTGGTCCGATCTGAAGGGCCTGCGGATGGATGACCGATCCCGGGTATGGGCCGTCCTCCATGACGGCGAAGAGGTAGCGCTGCCCGCGGTGCGGGCCCGCGATCTGTCACTGCTGGCGGCGGCCAGTGGCGGACGGCTGCCAGACCCGCTCACCGCCACCAGCGAACAACGCGCACCCGAGCAGCAATAGCATCACGTTCACCGTCAGAGAGGTTGGATGTCGGAGAGGTTTGGATATTGGCGGTCACCCGGCCGGAGTGTTGCTCACGAACTCAGACGCAGACCAGTCCGATGGAATGGTGACCCCCACGTCGTCGGCCGGCGGGATCAAGGCGTTGTGGAGGAGTCGAACCGCGTCGTGCACCAGTGCGGCGGAGATGTGCACGGTGACTCGACCGGGGGTGGTGGTCACCAACTGCGGCGCGATGCCCGCGGCAGCGAGGGCGGTCAGGGCGCGAGCGGTGGTGTCAGGCTTGCGGGCAATCCCCGCCCTCACGACGCTCACTGTGCCGAGATCGTCAAGCACCTCGACATCGGCACCGATGGCGCTCAGCGCGGCGACCACTTCCGCGTCCGCCACTCGGGGCGCGGTGAAGCGCACCTCGTCACCGTCGTGCACCATCGCACCGACCGCCGTCCCGACCTCGGCCGAGAAACTCGATCGCAGGTGGATGTCGATGCCGTGGGACAGGGCCAGCTCGACTGCGCTGGGCTGCAGCACCGCCGCACCCGCCTCGGCCATCTCGAGCATCTCTTCGTGGCGCAACGACGCCAGCCGTCGCGTGTCCGGTACCACCCGCGGGTCAGCGGTGAACACAGCCAGTACGTCGGTGAAGATGTTGCACGCGGCTACCCCGAGGGCCGCCGCCAGCACGACGGCGGAGGCATCCGAACCACCTCGTCCCAGCGTGGTCGCATCACCGCCGTCGGAGATCCCCTGAAAGCCGGTAGGCAAGCCACCACGAGTCGGGACGGTCCGTCAGCAATCACGGCGGCCTTAAGACCAGATGCTCCTCGTCGCGCCGCAGCGTGCGCGTCCGGTCCGCCGTCGACGTCGCAGCGACCTGGTAGAGAAGTGGCATGCGCAGGCGTCGAGAGGCTCATCGCGACCCTCCCCTCGGTATGGAGCCGTCACTTATCGATCCGGCCGATCGAGGTGACGTTGAGCAGTGGCGCTACGCTTCTGGCGGGTGTGACCGTGGCTGGACCCGTTGGAGCCAAGGACCGAATCTCGTGGGCGGGGTTTCCCCGCCACTGTGCGTGCGGCGCGATCTGCTCGCCCTTCATGAGGAAGGCGTCGGCGTCGAGTATCGCGCCGTGTCCCATCGTGACGCCGTAGTGGATGAAGGCGTTGATTCCGATGGTGGCGCCGGCGCCGATGGTGGTGTGGTCGGATTTGAAGATGCCTTCTTCTTGTGAGTGACATTGGATCACGCTGCTGGCGTTGAGTGTGGTGTCGTCGCCGATGGTGACCAGTGTTTTCTCGGGGATGTAGCAGCCGTCGTCGAAGACTCTGTGCCCGATGCGGACACCTAGCAGCCGCCAGATCAGGTTCCTGAATGGGGTGCCGCTAAGCGGTACTGCTGCCTCTAGTTTCCACAGTCGTTCGTGCCACCAGTAGTAGGGCTCATAGATCGAGCAGGACTGCGGGCGCAGAGGTCGGAACTTGGCAACGGCGCGTTCGATCAGCACGGAGGCGCTGACGTTGAACAGCAGGGCGGCGACCACGGCCACCGGGATCACCACGGCGCTGAACCGGTCATAGAGGTCCATTGCGGTCAGTGCGAGCAGCAGGGCACCGAAGAAACGGATCCACCGTGTAGCCAGGTACCACCCGATGGTGGCCAGGTTGTACCGGTTCTGGCGGCCAGGCGGCGGCGCAGCTCGATGCCGCTGATCCGGGGATCAAGCGTGCCCTGGACCGATCGTGGTATCTCGAAGGGTGGTGAGCCCAGGAGTCCGACGTCTTGCCTGACCTGCCCATCGGTCGGAACCATGACCTTGGTCGCGAGCAGGCAGTTGTCGCCGGTACGGCCAGCTGAGGGGTAGGCGATGTTGTTTCCCAAGAAGCTGCGGGATCCAAGCGACACCGACGACACCCGAAACGACGTGCTGGAGTAGTTGGCATTGATGATCGACACGCCGTCGGAGAGCATGGTGCCGGTACCGATAAAGCTCAGGTACGGCGTGTCGTGTTTGAGCTCGTTACCGACGTTGGAGCCGGTCTGCTCGACTCGGGACAGGTCGTACCCGAGGTAACGCAAGTAGCCAACAATGGAGGAGCTGTCGCCAAACAGCCGCAGGTGGAACTTCGAGTTGGTCAGACGTGTGATCATCTGCTGGACCCAGTATCGGATGCCATACAACGGATAGACCGTATCCGGCTTGATGGCCAGACTCAGCACGCGCGGAACAGTGGCCACGACGACCAGACCGAGCAGCATGCCCCCGAAGAACAACAGCAGGGAGATCACCAGCACGTTGCGGTAGAACGCCCAGGTGGCCAGCGAGTGACCCGGCCCCAGCACGTCGGCCAGCAGCGGGACCTTGGCCAGCAGCGGGACCACGATGGCCAGCCCGAGCGGCCCGGCCAGGATCAGCCCGGTCAGCACCTGCCCGGCGCTGTACAGAACCCTCCGCAGGGTGCCACACCGGGCCGGCGCGACCGTCCGGTAGTCGATGTCGGTGCGCTGGGCAGGCGAGCCGTGCCAGCGCTGGCCCGCGGGCACGGCTTGACCCGAGTGCAGGCAGGAGGCGTGGCCGAGCTGGGCCCCATCGCCCACCGAGGTCTGAATGTCGAGGGTGGTCTGTTCACCGATGACCACGTCCGCGCCGAGAGTGACGGCGCCGGTCTGGATCCGACCGGTGTGGGCCCGGTAGCAGGTGAACGAGGAGTCCTTGCGGATCACCGTGCGGTCACCGATGGTGAGCAGATCCGTACACACCGGTACCGTTGTGGAGAAGATCGTCACGCCGCGGCCGATCCTGGCGCCTAGCGCCCGGAGGTAGACGACATACAGCGGCGACCCGACCAACAAGACCAGGGGGTTCGCCCGGATGAGGGTCTTGACCAGCCAGAAGCGGACGTAGGCCACGCTCCAGACGGGGATCTCCTGCGGTGTCCAGCGACCCACCAGCACCCACTTGGCGACAACCGGAACGATGCACGCAGCCAGCAATCCCGCGCTGGCCAAGACCAGGGACCGCAGGTAGGTATCGAGGACCCCGCCAGCGGCGTGGACCCACTCAACACCCGTGACCAACACCAGCGCACCGACCAGAATCAGCGCGAAGAAAAGCAAGAATTGCACCGCGCCGCACAGCACCGGCGACGCGCTACCCGGTGATACCGGTCTCACCGGGGTTTCGACGGCGCAGGGTTGAGCGGCGGGCGGCGCGGCGGCAGGCACCGCGTCTCCGAGCAACGCCGCCAGGCTCTGGATCGTCGGATGCAGGTAAACATCTTTCATCGACACCGGCGCCAGGTCCGTGCGCTGGCGAACCCGGGCGCAAAACCGCGCCATCAGCAGCGAGTCAGCACCCAGATCGTCGAAGAAATGATTCTCGACCGACACCTGCTTGAGACCCAAGCAGTGGGTCAACGCCTCGGCGAGAAACCTCTCGGTGTCGGTCCTCGGGCCGACGTGCGCGTGCGAAGCGCCCTGGCTGCGCCTCCCGCTAGGGGGTGGGAGGCGCTTACGGTCGGCCTTGTCGCTGGGCAGCATCGGGATCACCGCGAGCTCTTCCAGATACGCCGGCACCATGTACCGCGGCAGCCGCTCCCGGAGATGCTCAAAGACCTGCTGCTGGTCCACGACGGCGGTGTCGGTGCGGCGGCTGTAGTAAGCGACCAGTTCCACGGTGCCGGGCTGGGGTTGATAGGTGTCGACGACTGCCTGGGCGATACCCGGCACCTGCAGCAGCACCGACTCGATCTCGGTCAGCTCGACGCGGTAGCCGCGGATCTTGACCTGGGTGTCGATCCGGCCGTGGTACTCGATCTCACCGTCGTCATTGATCCGGCCCA
>JBOHHF010000345.1:0-21377 GCA_050700495.1 Pseudonocardiaceae bacterium | reverse complement strand
GTCCGGGACCTGTGGCGTCGCGAGCGCGACCGCGGCCTTTCGGCCGGCGAGAAGCGCATGCGCGCGAAGGCCCGCCAGATTCTGGTGAGCGAGCTCGCGCTCGCCGAGGGCACCAACGAGGACAACGCCGAGGTTCTCCTCGACGAGGTTCTCGCCGCAGCTACCTGACGAGGCCGGCGGCTCGGGTGTCGGCCCGTGCCCCGGCTCGGGTCGCGGCGCTGGTCCCGGCTGCGGGGCAGGGTGTGCGGTTGGCGGCCGGGATGCCCAAGGCCTTCGTGCCGCTGCTTGGTCGCCCGTTGCTCTGGCACTGCGTGCAAGGGCTGCTGGCCGCGGGGTGCGTCGAGCTGGTTGTAGTCGCGGTCGGTGCCCAGTACCGGGAGCCGGCGGCAGCCGCACTCGCCGATGCGGGTGAGCGGGTGCGGATTGTGACCGGCGGGGCGCAACGGTCGGACTCGGTCCGGCTGGCATTGCAGAGCGTGCCGGACGCCGAGGTGGTGCTGGTGCATGACGCTGCTCGCTGCCTCACCCCGGTCAGCGTGATCCGAGCAGTGGTCGAGGCGGTACTGACCGGGCAGCCGGCTGTGGTACCGGTCCTGACGGTGGTGGACACGATCAAGCAGGTCGATCCCGACGGTCGAGTCGTGTCAACCATGGACCGCGCGGCCTTGCGGTTGGTCCAGACCCCGCAGGGATTCCTCGGGCGCCTGCTGCGCCGGGCACACCAGGCGCCTTCCGGGCCGGTGACCGACGATGCCGGTCTCGTCGAGCGGCTGGGGGAGACCGTGACCACGGTGCTCGGCCACCCGCACGCCTTCAAGATCACCACTCCGTTCGATCTCGTCGTCGCCGAGGTGGTGGCCGGCACGGTAGCGGCCAGCCGGATATGAGGGTCGGGATCGGTACCGACGTGCACGCAGTACAACCCGGCCGGGAGTGTTGGCTCGCCGGGTTGCACTGGCCGGGGATGACGGGCTGCGCTGGGCACTCCGACGGCGACGTCGCCGCACACGCGTTGTGCGACGCTGCGCTGTCCGCGGCGGGCCTGGGCGATCTGGGTGCGGTGTTCGGTACCGGCGAGCCGCAGTGGGCCGGGGCGCACGGCACCGAACTGCTCACCGAAGTACGCCACAGGTTGGCCATTCAGGGTTGGACGGTGGGTAACGGCGCGGTGCAGGTGATCGGGAACGCACCCAGGGTGGGCAGCCGTCGGGCCGAGGCGCAGCGGGCGCTGTCCGAGGCATTGGGTGGCCCGGTCTCGGTCTCCGGCACCACTACCGACGGCCTCGGGTTCACCGGCCGCGGCGAAGGCATCGCCGCCGTGGCAACGGTGTTGCTCGTGAGTGCGTAACAGTGTTCTGACACGCAACGCCACTCACGAGTGCGGGGAGCGCGTAGCCCCCCCGTACCATCGCGTCGTGAGCCTGCACTTGTACGACACCGCGACGCGTAGTCAACGGGAGTTCGTCCCGCTGCGACCCCGTACGGCGTCGATCTACGTGTGCGGTGCCACCGTGCAGGGTGTTCCGCATATCGGGCACATACGTTCGGCGTTGAACTACGATGTGCTGCGTCGATGGCTGATGGCCACTGGCCACGACGTTTTCCTGGTGCGCAATGTCACCGACATCAACGACAAGATCCTGGTCAAGTCCACCGAGGCCGGACGGCCGTGGTGGGAATGGGCCTATCTCCACGAGCGGGCGTTCGAGGATGCGTACACCGCGCTGGGCTGCCTGCCGCCGGCGGCGCTGCCGCGTGCCACCGGCCATGTGCCACAGATGGTCGAACTGATGGCGCGGCTGATCGACCGCGGGCACGCCTACACCGCGGGTGGCGACGTCTACTTCGCGGTAGCCACGGTGGACGGCTACGGGTCACTGTCGCGGCAGCGGCCTGACGAGGTCTGCCAGGGTGAGTCCGCAGCGCCCGGCAAGCGTGACTCGCGGGACTTCACGCTGTGGAAGGGTGCCAAGCCCGGCGAGCCGTGCTGGTCGACGCCGTGGGGGCCGGGCCGCCCCGGATGGCACTTGGAGTGCTCGGCAATGGCGACCACCTACCTCGGCACCGAGTTCGACATTCACGGTGGTGGCCTGGATCTGATTTTCCCGCACCACGAGAACGAGCTGGCCCAGTCCCGGGCCGCCGGTGACGGGTTCGCCCGGTACTGGCTGCACAACGGATGGGTGACGCTGTCCGGCGAGAAGATGTCCAAGTCGCTGGGCAATACGCTGTCCGTCCCGGCCACGTTGCGCCGGGTCCGTGCGGTGGAGCTGCGTTACTATCTGATCGGCGCGCATTACCGATCCGCCATCGAGTACGCCGACGGTGCGTTGGACGAGGCGGTGGCCGCCTACCGGCGGATCGAGTCGTTCGTGCATCGGGTCCGGGAGCGTTGCGGGGTGCCGGACCCGGGCACCTGGTGCGCCGATTTCGTCGAGGCGATGGAGGACGACCTCGGCACGCCGGCAGCGCTTGCCGCGATCCACGGCACCGTGCACGAGGGCAACGCCGCGCTGGACATCGGGGATCACCCGGCAGCGCTAGGGGCGGCCGGTTCGGTGCGGGCGATGACCGGCGTGTTGGGTCTGGACCCGCTGGCCGATCAGTGGCGCTTGACGTCGGGATCGGATGCTGTGTCGGCGGCGCTGGCCGTGCTGGTGGACCGGCTGCTCGTGGAACGCGCCGCAGCTCGGGGCCGCCGTGACTACACCACCGCCGACGCGGTGCGTGATCAGCTGCTCAGTGCTGGGATTGCCGTCGAGGACACCCCCGATGGTCCGGTATGGACGGTCAAGTGGAGCGGACGTGATGGCTGGTAATTCCCAGCGCAGGGGTGCAATGCGCAAGCCGGGTACCAAAAAGGGCGCTGTCGCGGGTTCCGGGGGGCAGAAGTCCAAGGGGCTGCGCGGTCGTGGTGCCACGCCGCCCGCCGAGCTGCGAACCGGCCATCCGGCCCACCGCTCAGCCCGTCCCGTCCAGGGCCAACCGGCCCGCAGCCGATCAGCTCAGCGGCAACCGGCCGAGCAGCAATCGGCACAGCGGCAATCGGCACAGCGGGTGGGTGGCCCGGCCAACCCGGCCGCGCGGGCCCGCCGGCGAACCGGTGCCGAGCCGGGGGAGACCGTGCTCGGTCGCAACCCGGTGCTGGAGTGTCTGCGCGCCGGGGTACCGGCCACCGCGCTGCACGTCGCCATCGGGGTGGACGCCGACGATCGGGTCAGCGAGTCCGTACGGTTGGCCGCCGACGCCGGTCTGTCCATTCTCGAAGTGCCCAGAGCTGACCTCGACCGGCTGGCGGGGGGTGCGCTGCACCAGGGAATGGCGCTGCAGGTACCCCCGTATGAGTACGCCGTTGCCGAGGACGTGCTGGCTGCCGCCCAGGGCTCCGGGGCGCCGGCGCTGCTCGTCGCGCTCGATGGGGTGACCGATCCGCGCAACCTGGGTGCCGTGGTCCGCTCGGCCGCCGCCTTCGGCGCGCACGGACTGCTGGTGCCACAGCGGCGTTCCGCGGGGATGACTGCGGTCGCCTGGCGGACTTCGGCCGGCACTGCTGCCCGCCTGCCGGTGGCCCGGGCCACCAATCTGGTGCGCACGCTCAAGGAGTGCGCGGTGTCCGGTCTGATGGTGGTCGGGCTGGATGCTGGCGGCTCGATGTCGCTGGACTCATTTCCGCTGGCCACCGGACCTCTGGTGCTGGTGCTCGGTTCGGAGGGGCGGGGGTTGTCCCGGCTGGTCCGCGAGACATGCGACGCCGCGGTGTCGATACCCATGGCGGGGCCGGTCGAATCGCTCAACGCGTCGGTTGCTGCCGGTGTCGTGCTTTCGGAAGTGGCGCGCCTTCGTCGCGCCGGCTGACCCAGCTGCCGCCTCGCAAACAGCTCGGCAGTTGGTTCGGGGCCGCAGTTGGTTCGGGGCCGCCGTTGGTTCGGGGCCGCCGTTGGTTCGGGGACACAGTGTGGCGAAACGGGCGCTACGGCATGCCGCATGCGCGCATCGCCGGCATTGTGTGTATCTTGTCGCGATCAGCGTTCACGACGCGGCAGTTTCGTCTACGCCGCGTTCCTCTCGACAAGGAGAATCCGAAGCCGTGGCTCAGAAGACCATCGTCACCCTCATCGACGACCTCACTGGCGAGGAAGCGGAAGACATTACGACAGTCGAGTTCGCACTCGAGGGCGTGACGTACGAGATCGACCTGGCGGACGACAACGCCGCCAAGCTTCGTGATAATTTGTCCCGGTACGTCGCGGCTGCCCGCAAGACCAGCGGGCGGCGCCCCGGCACTCGTGGCGCTGACCGCTCGGGTGGCCGTGCGACCGGCAACGGGAAAGTTGCCGGAAGCGGCTACAACCGCGACACGCTCAAGGCCATCCGCGAGTGGGCCAAGCAGAATGGCCACAATGTCAGTGACCGTGGTCGGCTTCCGCTCAACGTCGTGCATGCCTGGGAAGCGAAGCATCAGGGTGTGACAAACGGCGGCAAGGTTCCGGCATTCTCGGGCTAGGGACTGCAGGCCTCGGATCTGCAGGGGATCTGCGGGGAGAGGCACCCTGAACGTGGTTACGAGCTGGTGCTGGGCGGCGGATCGGAAGAACTGTGCAGGCGCGGGGCCAGTCCCGGCTGGTCGGCCATGTTTGGTCGGCCATGGCTCGCGCAAGGTGCCCGACCTCGGGGTCGCAGCGAACGCCGAACTCATCCGTCGCGGCTTGAGCCTGATGACGGTGGCAGCGGTGCTCGTACCTACGCAGATCCGGGCGGTCTACAGCTTTCGGCCGACGGCTGCGTACAGGTTGGAATGATGTGGCTGGTCGCCGGGGTCTTCCGGTGACTCGGGGCGCCACTGCGAGGTGTACACCAGACCAGGCTCCACCAATTCGAAACCGTCGAACAATTGCCTGATCTGGACATGGGTACGGGGGTGAGCCGGTTCCTGGGTGTTCTTGAACACCTCGACCGCCTTCGCCATCCGCTCGGGCATGCCGTCCGGCGTGAAGTGTGACATCGCGAGGTAACTGCCGGATGCCAGGTGCTCGCGGTAGCCGGCGACGATCGCCCACGGATCATCGGAGTCCGGGACGAACTGCATAACACCCACCATGAGCAGGCCCACCGGTTGCTTCAGATTCAGCAACCGGTGTGTCTCGGGAGAGTCGAAGATCGTCTCTGGTTTACGCAGGTCGGCGCGGATCACGGAGGCGTTGTCATTCCCCGCGAGCAGCAACTCACTATGTGCGACCGCGATCGGCTCGATGTCCACGTACAGCACCCGGCACGCTGGGTCGGCTTCCTGCGCGATCTCGTGAACATTGCCCACTGTGGGAATGCCGGAACCGAGATCGAGGAACTGCCGGATCCCGGCGTCGATCAAGAACAACACCGAACGGCGAAGGAAGGCACGGTTGTTCCAGGCCATGTCTTGGGCAGGCACCGCCGCGAGAAGCCGTTGCGCTGCCTGCCGGTCAGGCTCGAAGTTGTGCGCTCCGCCCAGGAGGTAGTCATAGATGCGAGCGGAGCTCGGCACCACAACGTTGACCTTGTCCGGCACCCAGGCCCGGTCCATGCACACCAACCTTGGACGTTAGTCGACCACCCGAAGTCTAGGGGAGACTCAAGGGGAACCGAACAGTGTGACGATCTTGTCGGGGTCGGCCGGTGGGGCGACGAACGCGCCTTGCCCGACGTCGGCTCCCGCCGATTTCCACCAGTCGGCATCGTTGCGGGTATTGATGCCGCGGACGATGACGGTAGCTCCGCAGCAATGCATCAGGTGGAGCATATGAGGGACGGCTTGAGCCACTGTGGAGTTGTCGGAGTCCTGACAGAGAGCGCCCGGTCGGGGCACTACACGTTGTACCACGCGGGGGGCTATCTCCACGGTCCGCGCTGGTAGGTCTTCGAGGTGGGCAAGGTCTGCGACTCCGTTGATGCCGAGCAGTGTGATGGCGACGCCCATCTCGGCGAGCACCCGTAGGTTGTCCTCGCCCGGCTCGGCGTCCAGAGCCGCGACGGGTATGCCGAGCTGGAGGTGTTCGGCAGCAAGTTCGTGCAGCGCCAGCGCGTTACGAACATCTCTCACCAGGGCGGGGTCGTGCGACTGCTGTGGCGTGAGGTCGACGTGCAACAGCGGCGTGGACCTGCCGAAGCGCTGCTGCCACGAGGCGAGCTGCGCGCAGGCACTCCGCAGCATCCACTGCCCGAGCGGGATCAGCAGGCCGGTTCGCGCCGCCAGCTCTCTGCAGTCCTGGTGTGGCAGCGGTCCGGTACGTGGCTCGTCCCAGTGCAGCAGAGCCTGGATGCCGACGACCGAGCCGTCGGCCAACCGCACCAGTGGCTCGTAGTCCAGGCGGATCTCACCGTTGGTCCAAGCGCCCGGCATCGCCGCGGCCAACCGGCACTGCCTGCGATGGTCGGTGTCGCTGCGCGGGTCGAAGAGCCCCCACTGGCGTTGGCCGCGGCTCTTGACATCGTGCAAGGCAGCCTCCGCTGCGCGGAGCAGCGCCGCCGGTGCCATGCCGCTGCCGCGGTGTTCCACGATGCCGACGCAGCCTGAAACGGCCAGCTCGCAGCCCTCAATGAGCACTGGTTCGACGAGTGTGGAGTTGACGTGTGCCGCCAGGTCGGTGACGCCCGGTGTGGTGGACGAGTTCTCGATGAGGATCGCGAACTCGTCGGAGCCGAATCGGGCGACCGTTGCCTGCTCACCTGCGACGGCGGACTGCAGGCGTCCGGCGATCGACTGCAGCACCTGGTCTCCGATCTCCCTGCCGAAGCCATCGTTGATGACGGCGAGCCCATTCAGATCGATCTTGAACACGGTGATCAGTGAGTCCGCGCCGGCACGTCCGAGGGCTCCCTCCAAGGTGGACACGAAGAACTGCTGATTCGGCAGGCCGGTGAGCGCGTCGTGGAGCGACTGGTGGCGCAGCTGCTGTCCGAGCAGATGCAATTCGGTAACGTCCTCCATGATCGTCACCTGGTGCGTCGGCTTGCCGTCGGACTCGTACAGGAGAGAGACGGCGAGATAGGTCCACGCCGGCTCCCCGTCTTCGTCGATCAGTCGAAACCGCTGCGGTAGCCGGGAGCTGGCACGCTTGCCGTTGGCAAGCTGCTGATAAGCGGTCCGCAGCGAGGCCACATCGTGGGGGTGGAACAGCTCATACAGGCGGCGCCCGGCGAGTTCGGTCGGCGGGCTACCCAAGATCTTGCCCAGCGCCTGGTTGACCTCCAGCAGCGTGCCATCGAGGTCGCTGATCGCAATCCCCACTGCCGAGGACGTGAACAGCTGCCGGAGCTTCGCTTCGCTGATCCGCAATCCACGTTCAGCGTCCAGCGTGGCCTTGAGCAGTGCCTGCTTGACCTCCTCTTGCTGCTCGAGGGTCTTGGCCCGCAGCGCCGTGGCGTAGCCCGCCGCAACCGCGCCCAACAGGGACGTGACTTTTCCCGCGAGTCCGTCGACACCCCGCAGCGCGGGGTCGGCCGGTAGTCCAGGTCCGAGCACCTCCACCGTGCGGCTCAGGCTCTGCTCCCCGGTGAAGTACGCCGCGACGAGTTGCTGACCGACCGCCCTGCCGGAGTTGGGGGAAAACTCCTCGGCGGTCAGGGTGTCGAACAGCATGTCGATCAGTTCGCGCAACAGGTGCTCGATCTCGTCGGGCGATGTCGGCACGTAGGCGGTGGCTCTGAGTGCCTTCGCCCATTGCCGTGCCAGGTCAGCCCGCCCCGGGCCGCAGTCAGCATGCGTCGTCATGAATACCCGACGGTCAGCCTGGTGGTCACTGCTCGCCCATCGCCGTCGGTTCGGGAACCGGAAGTGTACCCGCCGCGGGCGTCGATGAGACTTCACTTACTGGCCTGATTTCCAGGCCGCCAGGTGCGACTGCTCCGGAGCGTTGACGTTCGCACGGTCGACGACGAAGCAGGCCGTGCGCCCGAGACGGATCGACCGGGCGGGTAGCCAGTACCCGATCGACGCCACGCTGGCGCGGGTCGCCCACCCCCTCCACGACCGCATCCCCACAAGGACATACAACGCCTGGGGCCGGGCACGGGGATACCGCGATTCGGCTCCTCATGGCGGTCTGCGGGGTACCGGTGACTGCCAATGGGCTCCGAATGGCGGCTGCGCGGCAACCGGCTAATGGACTCTTCCGTTGACAGCGGAATATCTGGGTTTCCCGAATTTCGCAGGCAACGAGGACCAGCAGGTTGGCTAGCGGGCACTTACCCTTAACCATGGCGGGTTCGGTGAGCCTGCCAGCCAGAACCTCGCCCAGCAGCGCGGGCAGGTTAGCCCTACAGTCGCACTTCTCACATTGTCAGTGTGGGAGTGCTCATCAGCGTCGCCGTCCATGCGCTGATCCCGGCACCGGCGCCCGGGGCCAGGTCTGACCCGGCCACCACATCGCGATATCGGGGCCGGCCCGGCAGCCGGGCTCAGGCGATCTACCTGCATACCGGTGCGGGCGAAGTGGCACTGGCCGAAGCGACCAAGGACAGCGCTCTAGCGCTCGATGGTGGTGGCCGCCCCTACGGTTGGTGACGGCCGCTCGAAGCGCAGGTGCAGTCCCGACGGCGCTACACGTTCAGATGCTCGGTGAAGATTCCGATGAGGATGCGGCCGTCCGGGCCACTGGCTGGCAACGTGAAGTGGATCCTGTTGCGGTGCCGCTCGATCTTCGCATGCCACTCGCAGCAGTACTGAGATTCGTCGTACGTCACGTAACGTTTGCGCATGAAAGCGTCACTGGCGCGCGTCTTCGGACTTTCTGGCGAGAGGTCGACCCCGTACTGGCCCATGGCGGCGGCAACAGCATGCGGGAGGCCCTGATGCTCGGCGAGCACGCGCCGGAAGTGGTCGTTCAAGGCACAGAGGATTCGCACTACCGGATCACGCGTCGCAGTGTAGCTGCCAACGAATTTGCCAAACCTCAGATCCGGGTGAAAGATCAGTGTAGGGAACGCGTACGCCGCGACTACGAAGAACTCGTGCTCAGGTACATCTTCTAGAGCGAAAGCTTGCCTCCACACCCGGTGGGCCTCGGTTGCCTCCGTGAAGAAGACCACGTCGGCGCTGCCTGATCCGCTGCTCAGTGTCAGGGAACCCTGTCGCTGACACGTGGCAACCACCAGGCACCCGACTGCTCGACCGCTGAGACCCATCGTGAGTGCGAATCCTGCAGAGAACGCAGGAATGGGTGTTTCCGGCAGATCTAGCGGCTCGCAGCCAGCAGGTGCTTTGTTGTCCCACTCTTGACAACGATCCAGCAGTACTCCGGTTCGTCTACAGACATCCGGGTCGACCTCGGTCGCTCGATCATAAAGAAACTGCACAAGTTCCAAGCCGTCGCGGCATTTGACCTCATGGTAGTCGGAGTAGACAGCAGGTCTCTGGCCGTTTTGGCGTAGCTCGTCCAACGCATGGTTGAACAGATCCAGGCCGCGCTCCACGTCCACGTCTGACAGCTTCCGGAAGTCGAAGCTCGCCTCGTCGATGACAACGCGTGGCCAGAAGTCATCGCTGGTCGCGTCGGGCACGCGCGAGCCTCCCCAAGTCGGTCTCAATCTGGTCAAAAAACCCCTCCGGCCACGCACTGAGACGGCCGCGCTCCGTGAGGTCGATCGGGACAGGCTGCCCGTTTCCTGCCTTGCCGAAGAAATGCACGATCGTATCTTGGAAGTCGATCGTCCGCTCTTCGGCAATGGCGAGTCGTACACCGTTCAGGGTATGGTCGCTGTGCGTCTCAATCACCACCTGGACCCCGCTTCCCGCAATGCGAGCGAGGAATCCACCAAGACGGGACTGTCCGGCCGGGTGCAGATGTGCCTCGGGATTCTCTACGATCAGCAGTCCACCCTCGGGTGCGAGCAACCCGGCGACGATCACCGGAAGCGCGTAAGAGAATCCGAAGCCCATGTTTGCCGGCCGGATCGGCTCGCTCATGAGTCCCGGTTCTTGGAACCGGAGTACGCTCGCGGACAACCCAGGTGGCCACTGAGCTGTGATCTGCACCGGACTGATGACATACGAGGCCCACGCCTCCGCCTGCGTGCGCAGCGTCGTGACGCCGTGCTCGGTATCCGGATGACGGAGTTCGGCGCGTACGGTCCTCGTTTCG
Source organism: Pseudonocardiaceae bacterium (assembly GCA_050700495.1). GTDB lineage: Bacteria > Actinomycetota > Actinomycetes > Mycobacteriales > Pseudonocardiaceae. Next base: position 11,262 of record JBOHHF010000345.1, on the reverse strand, counting down.
TACTCGGCCAGCACTTGGGCGGTGTACTGTCCCTGCTCGCCGACGCCAATGAGCTCGGTCTCCACAGAGGTGACTGAGAGGAAGTCACGCGGACCGAGCCGCTCAGCCATCAAGTACACGAATGCCGGGCCGGTACCCGCTAACTCAGCAGGAGGAGCCTCCGGGCGGTGCGCTACGTGCAAGTGCGGATAACGACCGTCAGAAGAGGAAAAGCTGTAGCGGTAGTCGGTGCTGGCACACTTGATATTGATCTCTATCTCTTCTCCCTCCGCATCGAAGTGCAGTACGTCCTGTGAGTCTCCGAGTGCAAGGCCGTGGGGGCCGTTGAGTTGCACCACACGTATGCCGGGTTTCTCGGCGATCTGTCGGGCAAGCAAGAGTGCCTGTATGGAGGTACTCTTACCTGTGCTGTTCAGCCCGGTAAGGACCGTCATCGGGCGCAGAGTGAGGTCAACTTCACGGAACCGTTTGAAATTCTGTATCTCGAGGGAGGAGATCACCACCCGGCCTCCGCGGCGGCAGTAGTGCGGGCGAATCGATATCTCACTTTCCTCGGATCTCCGGTCGATGACGTGATTGCTGCGATGTAGTCTTGATCGTTCGTCATCCACTCGCGTGCCGTTGCCAAGATATCTTTTCTCCGGGCCGCGACGTCCGTGGTCTCATAGCGTGACAGCACGATCGACCACGTCTCGAAGAGCGGACGGTTGATCGGGCTGAGCCATTCGGTTCCGTAAGGCCACTTCCGGAAAGCGTGATCGTCAAAGATCGCATAGGCGTTGACCATGGCGAGGCGGAACCGCTCAGCGAGTTCATCGAGCTGGGTGTCTGGAATCTCGCGCTCGTCGTCGAGTAATTCTGTCGTGTGCTCGAGAAAAGGATCCATAGCGCGAAACCGCGGTTCGAAGTAGGCGTCCTCGCCGAGCAGGGAGAATGCGCAGAAGCGCAACGCCATCTCCCGGTCGTTCATGCGCACGTGGTCCTGCAGCTTGCCGCCGGTGGCCAGGTCGAACTCGGGCAGATGCGTACAGCGCTTCAAAAAATCACGGCTGCGTTGCTTGCTCATGCAGTGCCGGATTTCCTGATGGTTCAGCGGGGTCCCCCCGGTGTTGATGCGCTTGAATATGTCGTACTTGATGCCCGCGGGTGTCTTCGGATCTATGACGTGCACAACGATCTGCGCGTTGTGTATTCTGCGTCGCATAGGGTGCGGCAGTTCGTTGAAGTATTTACCCCGGATGTTATCGAGATACTCCATACCTTTTAGTGAGAACTTATTATCGACGAAATCAGCGACTGTGGAGATCCGCTGTAGACCATCGACTATATGCATCATGCCTTCGCTGTCCTCGGCGAAGTAGAATGCTGGCAGCGGGATCTGGAGGAGAATCGACTCAATGAGCCTGGACTTCTGCTGGATACTCCACACCCGGTATCGCTGGAAATCTGGCGCGAGCTCCAGGTCGTCCTGTTCGATCAGGTCGATGACGTTGCGGAGTGAGAAGGTCTTGGTGCTGACGCGGATGTGTTCTGTGGACCAGGGGACCTCAGCCGGTGGCCGCTCATCGGGATCGCCTTCGAGCTGCTCGATCTCGACGCCTGTCGGTACGTTCTCGAAAAGCTCTTCGCGGACCCGCAGGTCGGCTTCGGTCATGGTGCCTCGCGTCTGATGGTTGATCGGGTTATGTGATCGTAACGGGCGTCCTGGAGGTCGAGATGCCGGACGCGCGATAGCTTCCCCCTGATGGTGACCGCGTTCAGGAGGTGACGAGTCCGCGGATGGGTTGGCGGAGGCCAGTCAGTTAGGTCGTGGCCAGTTCCCGGGAGAGGGACGGGTTGAACTCGCCGGCGGTGGCGCCGAGGCGGAAGGCGGTCCACTCATTCTCGTCGAAGACCAGGGTGTGGCCGGCGTCGCGGCTGCGCACGGTCCAGGCGTTGGGCGCGACGGTGACGGTGACGGCGCCGTTGGTGTTGGCGAGGCGGTCGGTGGTGACCTCGGCCAGCCAGGCCGACCACTGCTCGGGGGTGAAGGCGATCACCGGGCTGCCGGTGATCTTGCTGTGCCTGATCTGCGCGCCCGCGCTGGTGAAGTCGACCTCGACACAGCCGTTACCCATGTCCGAATAGGTCGACTTGCGCCACCCCGTGCGACGCTTCGCGGTGGCCATCGGTTCCTCCGGTATTCAAGTCAATGTCGATAGGCGCGACCGGATTGCCTCTGCGGTGCGTGCTGGGGACAGGGCCGCCGCGCGAAGCCGGTCAACGATCCGAGTGTACCCCGCGACCTGCTGCTGGTCCTGCACGTAGACCGCTCCGTTGACGACCTCCACGTACACGATCGACTGGGCGGCGGCGAAGTCCAGCAGGGTGAACGGCCCGACCAGCCCGTCATGGAGACCGAGAGTGGTGGGCAGTACCAGTACCTCAATGTTGTCCCGCTCGGACATCGTGATCAGGTGCTCCAACTGAGCCCGCATGGTGGCGGTGCTGCCGATCGGGCGATCCAGCACGGACTCCTCGATCAGTGCCGTCAGCACCAGCGGCTCGTCGTCGTTGGAGAGACGACGTTGCCGCTCCATCCGCAGGCTGACTGTTCGTTCGTCATGGTCGGGCCGGACGCGGCCGTGGCCTGTGGTGGCGCCGAGCGAGTAGTCCTCGGTCTGCAGGAGCGCGGGGAATACGGCCGTGGCGTACTGCGCGACGTGTGAGGCGAGGCCCTCCAGCCCGACGAAGGTGCGCAGCCAGTCGGGCACCACGTCGGTCCACGGTGCCCACCAGGTCTGGCGGTCGGCGCTGCCGGCCAGCGAGGCCAGCCGCTCGATGTCGGCGAGGTCAGCACCGTAGAAGCGCAACAGCTTGGTGATCTCATCCGGTTGCTGCTGGTTGCGACCGCTCTCCAGGTGGCCGATCTTGCCAGTGGTGCAGCCGATCGCGGCTGCCGCAGCGGCCATCGTCTGGCCAGCCCGCTTGCGGTAGTTGGTCAGCTGCACGCCGATCAGCCACTGTAGGGCCGACGGGTCTGCTCGTACCGGCACCGCTGCTCCCTGAGAATCAATCGATTCAGTTTGAACTTCCGTAGAAATATACGTACGCTTTCCAGCGATGAGCAGAGAAGACTCTACCCAGCGACGGCTGGCGCCCATCCCGGTGGCGCAGCTACTTGCTCGTCTGGGTTGGCAGCGCCACCCCACGCAGTGGACGGTCCGCTGCCGCGATGGGCGCGGCCGCCGGTCGAGCCTGCGGATCGGCCTGACCAGGACCGGGATCACGATCGCCGCCACGTCGCCGGGGCCATGGCGGCTGACGCCGCTGGAGTCCGGACGGCTGCGCGGCGTGGTGCGCCACGCGCTGATCATCGTGGACCGGCGCGCCGGATCCGAACCGATCCGCAGCGACCAACGAAACATCTCGTGCTCGCCGGCGACTCGCGAGCAGCCTGGTGGGCGGGGCTGAAGGACCTGACCCTCTCCCCGCTCACCGGGCTTCACAATCCCGCGCCCTTCTCGGCGGCGGATGACAATGGCCTGCTGCGCGTCACATTACGTAGCCGTTGCGGTGGGCCATCCGATGACGGTAGACAATCTTGCGCCGGGCGGCAGTGCGCTGGCCGGCTCCGACGTGGGAGGTTTGCGTGCACATCTGGCCCGGCTCGCCCTACCCGCTGGGAGCCACCTATGACGGTGGCGGCACGAACTTCGCGATCTACTCCGAGGTGGCGCAGTGGATCGAGCTGTGTCTGTTCGACGACAACGACGCCGAGACCCGGTTGCAGTTGCCGGAGCGTGACGGCCTGGTGTGGCACGGTTACCTGCCCCGGGTCGGTCCCGGTCAGCGCTACGGCTACCGCGTGCACGGGCCCTACGAACCGGCGGCCGGGCTGCGGTGCAACCCGCACAAGCTGCTGCTGGATCCCTACGCCAAGGCGATCGACGGGCGTATCGAGTGGGACGAGTCGTTGTTCTCCTACAACTTCGGCCGGCCCAGGTCGGTCAACAACGCCGACTCGGCACCGCACGCGATGAAGTCGGTGGTCATCAACCCGTTCTTCGACTGGGCCAACGACCGGCCGTTACACATCCCCTATCACCAGACGGTGATCTACGAGGCGCACGTCAAGGGCATGACGATGCGTCATCCCCAGATTCCCAAGGATGTCCAGGGCAGCTACGCCGGCCTTGCCCATCCCGCGATGATCTCGCATTTTCAGCGGCTCGGGGTGACCGCCGTCGAGCTCATGCCGGTGCACCAGTTCGTGCACGACTCCACCCTCGCGCAACGAGACCTGCACAACTACTGGGGCTACAACACGATCGGCTTCTTCGCCCCGCACAACGACTACGCCTGCTTCGGCACCCGGGGCGAACAGGTGCAGGAGTTCAAGACCATGGTCAAGGCACTGCACCGGGCCGGCATCGAGGTCATCCTCGACGTGGTCTACAACCACACCGCCGAGGGCAACCATCTCGGGCCCACACTGTCCTTCCGGGGCATCGACAATGCTGCCTACTACCGGCTGGTCGACGACGACCCCGAGCACTACTACGACACCACCGGCACCGGCAACAGCCTCAACGTGCGCCACCACGAGTCACTGCGGCTGATCATGGACTCGCTGCGGTACTGGGTCACCGATATGCACGTCGACGGCTTCCGGTTCGACCTCGCGGCGACGCTGGCCCGTGAGTTCCACGAGGTCGACCGGCTCGCCGCGTTCTTCGATCTGGTCAACCAGGACCCGGTGGTCAGCCAGGTGAAGCTGATCGCCGAGCCGTGGGACGTCGGGGAGGGCGGTTACCAGGTAGGCGGCTTTCCGCCGTTGTGGACGGAGTGGAACGGCAAGTACCGCGATACCGTGCGCGACTTCTGGCGCGGCGAGCCGGCCAGCCTCGCTGAGTTCGCGTCCCGGTTCACCGGCTCGTCAGACCTCTACGAGGCCGACGGTCGCCGGCCCTTCGCCTCGATCAACTTCGTGACCGCGCATGACGGTTTCACCCTGACCGACCTGGTCTCCTACAACGACAAGCACAACGAGGCCAACGGGGAGGACAACCGGGACGGCGAGAGCCACAACCGGTCGTGGAACCACGGGGTGGAGGGACCGACCGATGACGGTAGCGTGATCGCACTGCGGGAACGCCAGAAGCGCAACCTGCTGGCGACCCTGATGCTCTCCCAGGGCGTACCCATGATCGCACACGGTGACGAGCTGGGGCGCAGCCAGCACGGCAACAACAATGTCTACTGTCAGGACAACGAGATCAGTTGGATCGACTGGGAGGACGCCCGCCTGCACGACGTGTTGACGGATTTCACCGCTGCGCTGGCCAGACTGCGCGCCGCGCACCCGGTGTTCTGCCGTCGCCGGTTCTTCCAGGGCCGTCCGATCCGGGGTTCCAACATCGAGGACATCGCCTGGTTACGTCCGGACGGTCGGCAGATGTGCGATGACGACTGGAACGTCGGCTTCGCTAGGGCGGTCGCGATCTTCCTCAACGGCCGGGGCATCCCCGAGCGGGACGCCCTGGGGGAGCGGATCATGGATGACTCGTTCCTGCTGCTGGTCAACGCCCACCATGGGTCGATCATGTTCACCTTGCCGGATCAGGCCTACGGCCGGATCTGGGAGATCGTGGTCGATACCGCCGATCCGCTGCTCGCCAAGGCCCGGCGCAGGGCTAGCCACGCCAGACCCGGTGGCCGGCTGCGGGTCGCGGCGCGCGCGCTGCTCGTCTTGCGCTGCCGCCTGAGGCATGTGGAACAGTGACCATCACGTCAGGGGATCACCACGTCACGGGCAGCTCCACCAGGCCGCCGGTGAGCAGCTCGTCGCGTCCCCGCAGGGACTCGACCGGAACTGCCAGACGCAGCGTCGGGAACCGGTCCAGCAGCGCAGGGAACAGCGCCTGCAGCTCGATCCGGGCCAGCGGAGCACCGACGCAGAAGCGCGGGCCGTGGCCGAAGGTCACATGCGGGTTGCGGGTGCGGTGCACGTCGAACCGGTCTGGATGAGGAAAGAGCTGCTCATCGAGATTGGCCGTGCGCAGCCCGAGCATGACCAGCTCGCCGGTCTGGATGGTGACGCTGTCGAAGGTGAAGTCGGTATTGGCATAACGGGGCAATCCCCCGACCTGCTCGGAACCGGACGTGCGCATGGGCAGCCATGAGCGAAGGATCTCCTCGACCGCCGGTTCGATGAGCGCCGGATCATGGCGCAGCGCCTCCGCCTGTTCGGGGTGGATGAGCAGCAGGGTCACCCCTCGGTCGATCGCGGTCACTGTGGTCTCGTGGCCAGCGAACAGCAGCCCAGCGCTGAGCATCGCGATACCGTCGACGGTCAATTCAGGGTCGGTGGCGGCTGCCGCGACCAGATCGGAGATCACGTCGTCGCCCGGCTCGGCCTGCTTGCGCTCCACCAGCGCCCGCATGTACTGCCACAGTTGCATGAGGCCGGCCTGAGAGCGCGCGGCGTCGGTCTGGTGCGCGGCGTCGTCGGACCAGCGGCGGAAGTCCTCCCGGTCGGCATAGGGCACGCCGAGTAGCTCGCAGATGACCAGCGCCGGAAGCGGGAAGGACACCGCCTCATGGAGATCGGCCGGCTGGGGCTGGCGCGCCATGGCGTCGAGCAGGTCCGCGATGATCGCCGTCACCCGTGGCCGCATGCTCGCCATCCGCCGCGCGGAGAACGCCGGCGCGAGCAGGCGGCGGGTCCGGGCGTGATCTGCGGCCTCGGTCGACGGGTGACCCATCGGCCCGCCGAAGATCGCTGAGTGGGACACGCGGGCCGCATGCTCCGGGTCGGCGTGCGAGCGGCCCAGGCGACGATCCGACAGCAGCGCTTTCACGTCGTCGTAGTTCGTGACCAGCCAGGCGGGGTCTCCGGCCAGCGTGGTCACCCGTTGGACCGGCGTGCTTCCCATCCTGCCTCCCATGGTCTGTCGCATACGACGCGTCTTGTGCAACGTATCACCGTGGGCAATACACTTGCGCTCCTGATGACCGTCACCGAGCGCGACCTCCGCATCCAGGCGCAGGAGATCGTGGCGCACATCCGGGCGCTGCGCCGCGATCTCCTCTGCGCCAGTGCTGACGACATCGCGCGCAGCGGACTGACGGGCCCACAGGTCTCCGTCATGGCATATCTGGTGATGAATGGTCCGGCCACGGTGACCGAGCTGGGCCGTGAATTGGGCACTGGTCACAGCACGGTCTCCGGCATCGTTGACCGGCTGCAGGCGCGCGGGTTAGTCCAGCGGATCCAAGACGATGCGGACCGTCGCTACACGCGCATTTCCGTCACCGAGAAGGTGGACCGGTACGTGGAGAACCTGGAAGTCGGAGCGTTCGGTCGGCTGGCTACCGCGTTGGGCAACGCCACGAGCGAGCAACGCCGCAAGATTTCCGACGGGCTTGCTCTGCTACGCCAGCTGCTGGGTTGACGTCAGCCGTCCGGATGCCGCCGGCAGGCGAGCAGGTGATCGCCACCCACGCTGTACGCGCACCGCGCGGCCCGGATCTCGGTGTCCACTCCGCGCCCGGCCAGGACTGACCGGAGTTCGTCCAACCTCGAGTACGGTCTGGTCGCTGTGTCGACGAGGGGAAACACGCGCACCTCGGCCCGGGTGACCCGGATCAGCTCAAGCAGCACCGTCACGTGCGAATCGAAGTCGAAGTATTCGGGGTAGACGAAGAGCAGGTGGCTGCTCAGCGCCAGGCGAAAGTAGTCATCGGGAAAGGGAAGATCGGGCAGGGCAGCGGTGACATACCGTTCGCCGTCGGCGAGGTAGTCAGCTGCGAACTCCTCGATCGCCACTTCCTACTTGCCCACGAAGGCGTCCACCGAACCGAGGTAGGACCAGTCGAACTGGTCCGGGTAGTCGGTTGCCCACTTGGCTATCCGGACCACATCGGCACGGGCTCGGGCGACGATCTCAGCGGGGGATGTGGAGTAGGCCCGGTCGACGCTGATCACGGTTCCGCCCAGGGCGCGGACCTGCGCGCCGAATGGGGACGCGCCGGCCGGACAGTCCAGTATGGGACCGGCGATCAGTTCCGCGTCGGTGATCAGGAACATCTTTCGGTAGTCGTCGAGCGGTCGCGGAGTGATGGCCAGCTGCCCCAGGATCCGGGTGGAGTTCGGTTCTTTCGTCACGGTCGCTGCGCTCCGAGGTCGTCCCTTGGTGCCTGTGGGGCCGGTGTTTTCGCCTTAGCGCGCCGCCCCAGCGGACATCATCACAGGTGCCAGATTCATCGAGCTTTCCAGCTCGCCCCGCGGTCCGTTGGCGCGGGTGTGCTCGGCTAGGCTCCGCCGCCGCCATGTCCTTCGCCAGCCCACTGTTCCTGTGGTACTTCATGCCGGGCGTGCTAGCGGCCGTGCTGATCGCCCCCCGGAGCTGGCGCAATGGCGTCGTGGCAACCGCCAGCCTGGTCTTCTACGCGGTCGGGGCCGGGCCGACGACGCTGTTGCTGCTGGGGTGCATGGTCGTCAACTACCTGGTGGGTCCGGCGTTGGAGCCCGACGACTGGGATCTCGAGCCACAGCGGCGCCGCCACTGGCTGCGGGCCATCGTGGTCTTCGACGTCGCGGTGCTGCTGGTGTGGAAGTACGCCGGCTTCGCCAGCACGCAGGCTGCCGGGCTGGCGTCGTTCACCGGGCTCGACCTGCCGATCGTCGAGCTCGCGCTGCCGATCGGGATCTCTTTCTACACGTTCCACCACATCTCCTACGTGGTGGACGTCTACCGCGGTGAACGGCCGGCGTTGCGCGATCCGGTGTCGTTCGTCGTCTATATCGCGATGTTCCCCCAACTCGTCGCGGGGCCAATCGTGCGGTACCGCGAAATCGCCGACCAGCTCGGGCAGCCGCGCAGCCACCGGTTGGATGACATCGCCGCTGGGTTCCCGCGCTTCGCTCTCGGTCTGATCAAGAAAGTTGTGATCGCGGACTCGCTGGCACCTGTGGTGGACGCCTGCTTCAACACTCCGGCCGACCAGATGACCACTGCGATCGCCTGGCTGGGGGCGATCGGTTACACCTTGCAGCTGTACTTCGACTTCTCCGGGTATTCGGACATGGCCATCGGGTTGGGAAGAATGCTTGGGTTCACGCTGCCGGAGAACTTCGCGCGCCCGTACTCGTCGGCGAGTATCACCGAGTTCTGGCGGCGCTGGCACATGTCACTGTCCCGATGGTTCCGTGACTACCTGTACATCCCGCTCGGGGGAAACCGGCAGGGAGTTCAGACCACCTACCGCAACCTGTGGGTCGTGTTCGCGCTCTGCGGGCTCTGGCACGGCGCGAACTGGACTTTCCTGATCTGGGGGCTTTACCACGGCACGGCGCTGGTGATTGAGCGCCGCCATGGGTGGGGAGTTGCGACAACCGAGCCTGAGCATCGGTTAGCGCGCCGGACGCTGACCCTGCTCATCGTGGTTTTCGGTTGGGTACTGTTCCGATCGCCGGATCTCAACACCGCCCTAGTCTTCATACAGCACATGGTGATCTTCGATCTCGGTGGGCTGACCGATGTCGTGAACGCCTCGCTGACCAACCAGCGCCTGGCGATCCTATTGTTGGCCGCCCTGGTGTTTCTGCTGCCGGCCCGGCCGATCACCGGGCCGTACCTTGAATCGGTGCGGTCCAAGCCGGCCACAGTGCTACGGGTCAGCGTGATGACCATCGGCCTGTTCTATTCCACGCTCCTCGTCGCCACCGGCACCTTCAGCCCGTTCCTCTATTACCGCTTCTGACGGGACCTACCGCTGCACCCGCGACTGTCCGCTCCGCAGCTTTCTGACCTGCGCCAACGTTCGCGGGTGGCTGTCAGCGCTAGGCACTGTTCGTGGACCTGGGACGGCATACAGACGGCATGATCTTGGCTGCGTCCGGTGAGTCGCGCAGTGGCCGGCACCTCGACTTCCCTACCTGCCGTCGTTGTCTCCAGTGGCGTTGAGCTGCCGGCTGGTCCCGGGTTGCCGGGGCGCGCCGGAGGCGGGCGCCCCGGCCTGGCCGAAGGCCGGGCCGGTGTTGTGTCGTCCAGCGGGGGGCTGGCGGCCGGTGGTGGGCTTGTTCCATGTGCCATAACCGTCCGCGAGCAGGATGTGTGGAGCCCGGAGGGCGTGTGGCGACCGGCGTTTCCGGGGGCGAAGCTGGTGGGCGCGGCTGCGGACCTGCTCCCGGCGGTCCGGGAAGCCGGTGGTCGCGGTGAGCGGTTGGGTGAGGGTCCCCGGTGGGAGGTGGTGGTCAGCCCGGGAGTGCTCCGGGTACGGACTCGGGACTACGCCAGAGCCGAACGCGGCGGCGGGCGGCGTGAGGCGCACCGGCGGGCCGGGGTGGACATGGCGGCGACGTTCCTCGCTGATGGCCAGGAGGTACCCGAGCCGCTGCCCACCCGGGGCACCATCGTGGCGTGGAGCCCGAAATCCCGCGCTCGACTGGTCGCCCGACTTTCGGATCTGGACTACACCCGCCTTTACGGCCGTTACCGCACCTGCACCACGTGCAACGGGGCCTATGACCCTGAGCTCGCCTGTTGCCCAGCCTGCCAGGCCACTATGTCGAGCGTGACTGACCGTAGTAGGCGGCTTCCTGCGATGGTGACGTTGACCTACCCGGGGGACTGGCTCACGGTGGCCCCGACGTCGGAGGCGTCGGTGAGCCATTTCGCAGTGTTGTGCAAGCGGTATGCCCGGGCGTGGGGTGAGCCGCTGGTGTGCGTGTGGAAAAGAGAGTTCCAGGCCCGCGGGGCACCGCATTTTCACCTGTCGACCACGCCGCCGATGGGCTGGATCACGGTCGCCGATCCCGAGACCGGCCAGGCGACTCCGGTGGATTTTCGTCAGTGGCTGTCGATCACCTGGGCCGCCATTGTGGCCCACCCCGACCCCGAGCAACGCCGCCGCCACCGGGTGGCCGGCACCGGGGTCGACTACGCCGAAGGCATTAAGGGTACCGACCCGCGCCGGATGGCTGTGTACTTCGCGAAGTACGGGACCGCCGGCGGCAAGGAGTACCAGCACCACGTCCCCACGGAGTGGATCACCAGCTACCTGGTGTGCGAGGACTGCGGGCGGGACTATGACCAGGCATGGGATGAGTGCCCGGACTGCGGGTGCCCTGAGGCGGAGCTGGTCGAGGAGGGTAGCGCGGGCCGGTTTTGGGGTTATCGGGGTCTTCGGCCGGTGCTGGCGGTGCGGCAGGTCAGCCCCCAGGCCGGGATCGCGGCGGGTCGGGTGCTGCGCCGCTGGTACCGCGCCAAGGGGCTG
>JBOHHF010000344.1:0-5906 GCA_050700495.1 Pseudonocardiaceae bacterium | reverse complement strand
GTGCAAGGCACCGCGTGCCACCATTTCCCGCAGGAAGCTAGACCAGCTGCGGGATCAACTAGTGGTGCACTTCTTGATGCGTGCGACGACATCATTGGTAATCTTGTGCCAGCCTGCGCCGTAAGATTTGGTGTCACCGCCGACGGCTCGGTCGTAATTTACCTCGCATTTGTATCCTGTCGGCACTTGGTAGCCGTCGATGTCCTGATTCCAGTTGTCAGTGCTCTTGCCTGGGTTCAATTTCTTGGTCTCGTTTTCACTGCAGGGTCCTTTTTTTGAATCGCACCAGTGATTGGTCACCTTAATGGTGAGGTGGGTTTTGTTTGTTACTGTTCCACGCACGGCGCTGGACGTTGCCGTCGCCGGAACCGCGGTCGAGCTGGTGAGGGCTACGGGGGTGACCGTCAGTGCATCCGAAGCCATCGGCGCCCCAGTAGCGGTCAGAACACCCGCTAGGGCGGCTGCCAGGGACAGACCTGAGATGAGTCGATTCACGGTATGGCTCTCCTTCAGTGGTGATTCAGTGGTGACTGGTGTGGCCCGCGCCGTCTCGGTGTGAATCATGGATCCGGTCCAGCGGGCTGAGTACCGGACGGTCGCGGGGTTCGGCTGATCTCGTGCCGGTGGCCATCGTGAGCAGCGTCAGCCACGTTCGGCGATTTCCCGTATACCGAACGCCACCGACCTGGGCTTCTGTCGTACGGTGATGCCTCACAATCCACCGCGGGAGGGGGACGATGGGCGACGTTGGCCAGCGAGGTGCGGAACCGGACCCGGGTGCGGCGTCAGATCAGGCGGAGTTCCGCGGCTGCCTGAAGGAACTGATGCGGTGGGCTGGGTACACCTCCCTGCAGCAGTTGGACGCGGGTGCCAAGCGTCACGGTGTCGACATGCCGGTATCCACTGCTCACCGAGCGCTGAACACCGATCGGCTGCCTACTGCCGACTTCGTGAAGCGCTTAGTCGTCGCTTGCAGAGGCAACGTCGCACGGTGGGTCGCGGCGCGGGATACGCTGGCCGACCAGAACTACGCTCGCTGCCCGCCCGTAGTGGACTCGAAACCGTCGCCGGAGCGCAACGGCAAGGCGGTGTATGCCTGTCCCTATCCGGGCCTGGCTGCTTTCGGCACTGATCAGGCGAGGTGGTTCTTCGGGCGAAAACGGGCGACCGCAGAGGTAATAGGTCGGCTGACCGAGCGGCTGGAAGGGACCGGACCGCTGGTTGTCTTCGGCCCGTCTGGCGCGGGGAAGTCTTCACTGTTGCGCGCAGGTTTGTTATCGGCCTTGGGTGAGGGGCGGCTTCCGGGGTCGCGGAGTTGGCCGTGTGTGTTATTTACCCCGGGCGCGGACCCAATCCGGGAGCTGGCCACTCGGGTCGCCGAGTTGGCGGGCACCGAGACCGGCGCTGTCGTCGAGAAGTTGGTTGCCGATCCCGCTCAGCTGGTCGACATTCTGCGAAGTGTGTCGGCCGTCACCGTCGAGGGACAGCCGCCGGAGGTGGCCCGCGTGGTGCTGGTGGTTGACCAGTTCGAGGAGACCTTCACGCTGTGTTCCGACGAACAGCGCAGGAGGACGTTCATCCAAGCGCTGTGTGCGGCCTCGACCCGCGCCGATGGCAGACCGCCAGTGGCGTTGGTGGTGCTCGGGCTGCGCGCAGATTTCTACGGCCACTGTGCGGTTCATCCGGAACTGGTCGATGCCCTGCGCTCCGGCCAGGTGCTGCTGGGCGCAATGGATGCCGCCGAGCTGCGTGACGCGATCGAGAAACCCACTCACGCCGTGGGCATGAAGGTGAACCCCGGGCTCGTCGAGGTCATGCTGGCAGATCTGGGCGCGGAGGACTCAGCCGCAGCGAACCGCGCAGGGTATGAGCCGGGCGCCTTGCCGTTGTTGTCGCATTCGTTGCTGGCCACCTGGCAGCAACGCGACGGCGCTGCGCTCACCCTGGACGGCTATCGGCTCACCGGTGGTATCCGCGGTGCGGTCGCTATCACGGCTGAACAGGCCTACCAGCAGCTAGACCCGGACGGGCAGCGCACCGCTCGCCAACTGCTGCTGCGTATGGTCATGCTCGACGAGGGCGTCCAGGACACCCGCCGCAAGCTCGATCGGGTTCAGCTTGTCGGCGAGGCGGCGGACCCGGTCGTGGCCGAGGCGGTGCTGGACGTGCTGGCGGGGGCCCGCCTGATCACCTTGGATGCCGCCACCGTCGAGATTGCCCACGAGGCCGTGCTGCGCGCCTGGCCGAGACTGCGCGAGTGGATCGATACCGACCGGGCCGGGCTGCTTGTCCAGCAGCGGCTCGTGGAGGCTGCCGGGGCGTGGGAACGCGAAGGCCGGCACCACGCCGGGCTCTACCAGGGACCCCGGTTGGCCGCTGTCCGCGACTGGGTCGACACTGCCCGGCCGGATCTGTCCCCGCTGGCTGATGATTTCCTTGCTGCCTCTGTCCAGCGTGAACACGACGAGCAACGCGCCACCCGCCGCCGCACCCGCAGGCTCCGCCAACGCCTTTCGCCTTGTACCCACCGCCGAAGCTTACGGCGCCCTGATCAGTAGCTTGGTGACACCCAATTCCACCCATCTGATCGTCGCTAATAACACTGACGCCGTCCGCTCTGTGGCGTTCAGCCCAAAGGGCGATATTCTGGCCACTGGCGGTCACGACAACGCCTCTCACCTGTGGGACGTCACTGACTCACACAATCTTGGTGACTTGGCGATCCTCTCGGGCCACACCGACGCCGTCCGCTCAGTGACATTTCACCCTGCTGGCAATATTCTGGCCACATCCAGCTCTGACCGGAAAACCAAGCTGTGGGACGTCACCGACCCCCGCCACCCCCGCGAGCTGGCTCCCCTCACCCGGCATGCTGGCTTCGTCCTTTCGGTGGCGTTCAGCCCGGCCGGCAACGTCCTGGCCACCGCCAGTTCCGATACGACTGTCGGACTGTGGGACATCACCGACCCCGTCCACCCTAAAGAGTTACCGGTTCTTGCTGGTCACACGGGTGCCGTCTTCGGATTGACGTTCAGCCCCGACGGCCACACCATCGCTACCGCCAGTGTCGACACCACCGCCCGGCTATGGGACGTCACCGACCCGTTTCTCCCCAGGGTCCTGGCCGCACCCCTCGTCGGCCATGGCGACAACGTCTACTCGGTGGCGTTCAGTCCTGATCGTCACACTTTGGTCACCGCCAGCCATGACAAAACCGTGCGGCTGTGGGAGACCGACCCAGACCGTATTGGCGCGCGCATCTGCGACATCCCTCGCGCTCCCATCACCCGCGTCGAGTGGGGCTACTACTTTCCTGACCTGCCCTACCGGCCACCCTGTCCGTAACCACCCGGCGCCCAGTCTGACCAATCGTCACATGGATGCCTGTCGCTGTCTGCTGCGCGAGCAGGGCAAGTGCGCCCCGCCCGCTGGTGTCGAGCCCTGGATGCTCGACACCACCGCCTGGCCCGGCTCGACGGCATGAAGTGGGCGATCACCTGCGTGAACCCACATTTGGCCTACCTGGCTGACCTCGCCGAGTCGGGCAACCCATGACCTGCCCCCGATGGTGGGCTGTCTCCCCGCGGGACGGCGCCGTGCACCTGGTACCCGAGGGCGGTGGCCACCTGCCCGGCGGACTCAACGCCAGATGCGGCGGCGATCTGGCCTGCTCCGTCAGGGACTGCGGCGTGTGCTCCCTGCCATCGAGGGGGGAAAGAATCTAGGCTCGTCCAGTGATGCCATGGGTGTGGTTCTTGATTGCCGGGCTGGCCGCTGTCGCGGGTACGGCGCTGTTGACCATCGACCACCGGCGCGGTACCGCCCACCAGCGGGAACGGCGTCGCTGGGCGGCACTGCGCGGGTGGAGATTCGTGCTGTCCGACCCGGTGCTGGCTGATCGTTGGCGTCACGGCGTGATCGCTCGGGGTGGCGCGGGGATGGCACGGGATCTGGTGTTCGGCAGCCTGTTCACCCCGCTCGGTCGTCGCTGGGTGCGGGTTTTCGACCACGAGCAGGGCGGCCAGATCTCCAGCGTGGTGGTCGCGGTGCAACGGCGAATCCACGCCGGTGATCTGGTGGCCGAGCTGTGGTGTCCAGACCAGCCGTTGCCGCACGATCCCGGCCTCGTCATGGTGAGCCAGGTGGGTGAGCGGATCTTCTTCGCCAGCGATCCGGCCCGGGCTCGGGCGCTGGTGACTCCTGAACTGGTCTTCGCCTGCAATGGGGTGGGCGAGGACGTTCCGGTCGCCTGGCTGGAGCAGAGCTGGGTGCTGGCTGCGGCGCCGGCGAATACAACGCCCAACCGGCTGGAGCGGTTGCTGCGCGCCCTCGACGAGATCGCCGAGCTGCTCGACGCCGACGACACCGACTCCGGCACCACGACCAACTCCGATCCGTCCAAGCCCGCCGACACCCCGACGGCACGCAGCAACGGTCAGGAGGGCACCGTCAAGACACGGCGCCAGGGTGATGACTCAGGATGATGGCGGTGCCGATCGGCGCGATCGCGGTGTCTGCGCGGTCGCTCGCGCCGGATCTGGCCCGGGGGACGATGCTGCTGTTGATCGCGCTGGCGAATGCACACCTCTACCTGTACGGGCATGCCGTCGGCGTGCGTGGCTACCCAGTGCCGGAATCGCTCGCTGACCGGGTGGTCGTACTCCTGCAGATGACCTTTGTGGACGGCCGCGCGTACCCGATGTTCGCCTTCCTGCTCGGCTACGGCATCGTCCAGTTGTGGCGACGGCACACCAGCAAGGGTGTCGACGTGGCGACGGTCTGCGCGCTCGTCCGCAGGCGGGGCCGGTGGATGATCCTCTTCGGGTTCCTGCATGCGCTGCTGCTGTTCTCCGGGGACATCCTCGGTGCCTACGGGCTGCTCGCGCTTGTGCTGGCCGGAATGCTGATTCGTACCGGTGACCAGAAGCTACTGATCATGGTGGCCGTCTGGACAGTGCCGATCATGGCGTTCGGCGCGCTGCAGGCTCTGCCACTACCCGAGGGCGCAGAGTCGTTCCTGCCGTCGATGTCTGTCACCGACCCACTGACCGCAGTGGGAGTCCGAGTCGTCGAATGGCTGCAGCTCACCGTCGTCCTGTCGGTGTTCAATCTGATCCCAGCCCTGCTGCTCGGGGTCTGGGCGGCGCGGCGACGGCTGCTCGACGAGCCCGAGCGGCACCGAACACTGCTGATCCGCGTCGCGGTGCTCGGCGTGGGGCTGGCCGCTGTCGGTGGTCTGCCGATGGCGCTGATGGCCGCCTCGTGGTGGCCGGATCGGTCGGTGGCGGCGACCATGCTGGTGGGGGTGCCACACGCTCTGACCGGCTACGCCGGCGGGGTGGGTTACGCCGCGATCGCCGGCCTCGTTGCGTTGCGCGTCCGGAACCGGGACCGTCCGCCGGGACCGGTGGTCAGCGCGCTGGCGGCCTGCGGGCAGCGGTCGATGACCTGCTACCTGCTGCAGTCCGTGGTGTTCGTCGTAGTGCTGGCCGCCTACGGCGGTGGCCTCGGTAACCGATTCGGACTCGTCGAGATCGCCATCCTGGCCACGGTGACCTGGGCGCTGACCGTACTGCTGGCTGAGGGGATGAGCCGCCGCAACTACCGAGGCCCGGCCGAGGTGTTGCTTCGCCGCCTCACCTATGCCCGGCCCCAATAGCCGTGTTCGTCACCGGACCCGGCCGCTGTCTTCGGATTAGTGCAGTCTGGGCCCAGCACGTGGTCGAGGCGGGGCTAGATTGCGAGCATGCCTACTGCGCTGGTTACGGGGCCTACTGCTGGGCTGGGGGCGGCGTTCGCGCGCCGGCTTGCCGCTGAGGGTTACGACCTTGTGCTGGTTGCCCGCGACATCGGTCGCCTGCAGCGGTTGGCCGCCGAGCTGACCCAGCGGCACGGGATCGGCGCCG
>JBOHHF010000343.1:0-24643 GCA_050700495.1 Pseudonocardiaceae bacterium | reverse complement strand
CCACTCCGCTGACGAGAGTGGGGGCCACCGCCGATGACCACCGGACTAAAGCAGGCCGCTCAGCAGCCCGCCGTTGTCGTGGTAGTAGTATTTCTTGTAGTAGCCGTAGTGGTGCTTGTATTTGTGCCCGTAGCCACCGTAGCTGTAGTGACCCTTGTGGTGACCGTAATGCTTCTTGTAGTGGTGACGATCGTTGTAGTCGCAGCCACCACCCAGTGAAAAGATTCCTGCGATGCTCATGCCACTCCCTCATGTCAGGAGGAGCAATGCAAGCCCCAAAAGAAACCCGAAGTCAGCCTGGAAGATGTAGAGGCGCAGTCGATATGCTGCCATCAGAATTATGATCTGGTCTACAAGTGCGTGCCGGAGAACGTCTTGCGACCTGGTGCCGCAATATTCGACGCAGCATAGCGCCTTAGCGAACTCTCCCCCGGTCTGTCAGCACCGGCAGCTCGATAATCCGTCGCGCATTCAGCAATCCCCAGGTGGTTCGAGCTCGGCCCCCCTTACTCCCCGTGGTCAACGCACACTCGAAAGTAAGCCATTGGGCTGACGATTTCAACAGTAACTTTCCGTACACGGACACCCACACTCGGTGGAAACGGCCGCCGCCCGCGTGCCCGGTGTGTACACCTCCGATGCCCGGTTGACCCGCCCAGGCCATCGGGTTCACCCGTCCGCTTCCGCGGATTGGAAGGCGACGGTATCCCCGCTGACCAGCGGAGTCTCGCCGTCGCAGCTGATCTGATCACCATTGACCGCAGCAACGACGTGGCCGTCCAGGATGAGGCCCGCCGCGGCGGCTGCACCGGACACAGTGGCGGCATGGACAGTTTGCGGACCACGGTGCCTGTTACGGGCCAGCGCACCGTAACGCTGCACCGTGACCTGCGGAGCGGGGCGGCGCCGGGCGGCGCGGTAGTCGTCCGGAGAGTTGACGTTGACCACCGAGTCCAGTGCCGGATCGGCCGCGGTCAGGACCGGGTCGGCGAGCAGCGCGGCAGCATCCATGCGCAGCGTGGCACACCGCCGGAACAAAAAGGCCGGGCGCAGGTCACCACCAGTCACCAGTTCGGTGACCAGCGGAGCGAGCGTGACCCGGTAGGCGGCGGCGAGCGGCTGCGGGAAGCCACGCGCGACCGGGAGCACCACGTCGATGGCCGGCGCGTCGTCGGTCATCGCGGTCAACACCCGGCGGACGAACACGGGGTGCAGAAACGGCAGGTCGGTGGAGCACACGAAGGCGATCTGAGCTCGACCGGTCAGTGCAGCCAGCCCTGCGGCGACGCCCTGCAGCGGACCGAGCCCCTCCTCAGGATCCTCCACCACGTCGACCTGTGCCGGGACCTCGGGAATTAGCTGACCAGCGGCGCTGACCACGAGCAGCGGACCGTCGACCACGCGGGCGAGCACACCCAGGGTACGACGCAGCAGGGTGGAACCGTGCCACTCCAGTGCGTCCTTCGGCGTGCCCATCCGCGACGAGCGACCCCCCACCAACACCACGCCGGCCGCCACACTTCTGCGTTCTGGAGACAAACCGCACCAATCCGAGCCGGAATTACTGCAGTCTGGCCCCAGGACGCGGCGCGGCTCAAGCGTCTTCGGACCAGGCCGCCACCCTGTGACACGAACGCGTCCAGGTCAGCGAGGCGCTGGAGATTGTCGGGTGGGATCGTCGAGCAAGTCCCCTCAGCAACGCGGGTCAAGCAGCCGTCCGGGCGGGCACTGCCGTGCACCAGCGCAAACCGCGCACCAGCCGAATGCAGCACGTCGACCACTCGCTGCTCGCCAGCGATCATGGCACCCATTGTGACAGTTGCGACGGCGTAGGATCCTCGAGCGGAGGTGAGCCGCCCCAGCATCACCCGGTTTCCGCGGCAAGGGCACCGTGGATGATCCTCGGCGACCACGCGGTCGAAGGCTTGTGGTCCTGAGGTTCGCGAGCGCGGAGGAACGGCTGGAGGTGCTTGTCCCGCCAGAGCTGCTCGCAGGCGGCGTAACCGCCCGGCGTACAGCTGAACGGCGGCCCGGTCCAGCCGCACCCACAGCGGGGTACGTAAGCCACGAAACGACCATGCAGGTGCGCTCGCACGTCGCTCCAGACCCCGGTAAGCGCCCCATCGAGCTGCCGACCGAGGATCAGGCATCGGTGTTCGTCGGTGGATTCGTGGACGATCCCGGCCCAGTGGAGAAGTACCGCACAAGAATCCTGCGCTCGGCTTAACGGGAGATGAACGCAGTGCGTCCGAATGGGTGGACTTGAGCAACATCAACCCTGCCGAGCTCCGACACCGACGCAGCCATCCCACCCGTCGCAACCGCGTGGCCAGGAGCCGTTGTCATGGCGGTGGTGACATGAGAGTAGTGAGGTAGGCGGAAAGGACCGCTTTGAGTTCGGTCGCCACCGCGATGTTGATCGCCCCGTCGGCGTCGACGGCGTCGGAGAGCAGCGCGGTGAGGATGCGCACGAACACCAGCGCGGCGACCAGGCGACGTTCGGGAGTCAGCGCTTTGGCGCTGAGCAGGTGCGCGACCCGGGCGGTGAGGGCTTCGCGGAGGTCGCTGGTGATGTCCGCGGTCTCGGCTGCCGCGGTGGCTCCGGTCAGCAGCGTCGCCAGTCCAGGATTGGCGGCGCAATAGCTGAGGACAGGATCGATGACCGCACTCACTACCTGCTCGGGAGAGCGTGGGGTGGGCGAGGTCACCGCGGTGGCGGTGATCTCGTCGATCGTGGCGAGGTGGTTCTGGGCCAGAGCCTGGAGCAGGGCGCGTTTGTGTGGAAAGAACTGATAGAGCGAGCCGATGGACACCCCGGCACGGGCGGCGATGGCGTTGGTCGTGGTCTCTGGATAACCGACCCGGGCGAACTCGGCGGCCGCCGCGGTCAGGATTTGGTCGACGCGACGCCGGCCGCGTTCCTGCGTGGGTTGCCGCCGGAGCGGGTCCTGCGCCATCGACGGATCGACCTCTCTTGACACGTGAGTTTATGCTCATATTTTGCATGAGCAACGGCTCGCATTCTAAGGGGTGACGCGATGCGGTCGGTGTTGATCACTGGGTGTTCCAGCGGGTTCGGCCTCGAGTCCGCGCTCGCGCTGGCCCGAAGCGGTTGGCGGGTGTTCGCCACGATGCGGAATCTGGACCGGCGCGGCCCGTTGGAGCAGGCGATCGAGCACGCCGGAGCCAGAGCCGACGGGGCCAGAGCCGACGGGGTCAGAGCCGACGGGGCCAGAGCCAGAGTGGAGCTGCTGCAGCTGGACGTCTGCGATCAGGGCTCGATCGACCGCGCTGTCGCGCAGATCCTGGCGCGCACAGGGGGAACGCTGCATGCGGTGGTCCACAACGCCGGCATCGGCGACGCCGGGTTCTTCGAGGATGTTCCGGACGAGCAGGTGCGGCGGGTGATGGACACCAACTTCTTCGGCACGCTGACGCTGACCCGCGCTGTGCTACCGGCGATGCGCGCCCAACACCACGGCCGGGTGGTGGTCGTCTCCAGCCTCGGTGCCTTCACCGGACAGCCGGCCATGTCGGCCTACGTCGCGTCGAAGTGGGCGTTGGAAGGATGGGCCGAGTCGTTGGCCATCGAGGTCACCGGCTTTGGTATCGACATCGCACTGATCGAGCCGGGCGCCTACAAGACCGGGATCTGGGATGCCGCAAAGATCACCAGCCCCGAACACAGCCCGTACCGGCCCTTAGTCAAGATCATGGAACCGCGCATCCGAGGGATGGTTGAGCGCAGCGCCGGAGATCCCGCCGAAGTGGGTGCCCGCATCGCCGCGGTGCTCAACGCGCGACGACGACCGTGGTTGCGCCACCCGGTGGGTCGCGACGCCTGGATCATGCGGGTACTCAGCCGCGCCATACCCTTCGACCAGCGCCGCCGGATTCTTGCCCACATGGTCGGGCTGCCCGCTGATCGACCCGGCAAGACCGACTTCCCCAAGGTCCCAGCGACCGGGACGCCTTGATCGGATGGGCGGCATCGTGGGCAGGTGGAACGCCGCCTACTTCGACAACCTGCTGTCGCCGGGGGCTGCCACGCTCTTAAGGCCAAGCGGCGCGTGCCCGACCCGAGGGTGCAGGAAACCACCAACGCCGTGGTGCGAGTGCTGCGTTCGTGCATCTGCGGCAGTGACCTGTGGCCCTACGGGTCGATGCCGGCCTCGGAGCAGGGCCAGCGCATCGGTCATGAGTTCCTCGGCGTCGTGGAGGACATCGGCTCGGACGTGTCCGGGCTCAAGGCCGGTGACGTCGTGGTCGCGCCGTTCGCCTGGGCGGACAACATCTGCGACTTCTGCGCCGAGGGCCTGCACACGTCCTGCCGGCATGGTGGTTTCTGGGGCGCACCCGGCGTGGACGGCGCTGACCGGCGGTGTAGTCCCGGTCCGGGCCTACATCGAAGAGCTGCTGCCCCACGTGCTCGACGGCACGATCGAGCC
The DNA here is from genome assembly GCA_050700495.1 of Pseudonocardiaceae bacterium. GTDB lineage: Bacteria > Actinomycetota > Actinomycetes > Mycobacteriales > Pseudonocardiaceae. Next base: position 20,195 of record JBOHHF010000343.1, on the reverse strand, counting down.
CGGCCGGGTGTTCGACCGCACCGTCAGCCTGCAGGACGTGCCCGACGGCTACCGCGCCATGGCCAACCGCGAAACCCTGAAGGTGCTCGTCGGCTCCTGAGCGACGCCGCGTTCGGCGAGAACTTGACCAATCCCCCAACGCTGGAGAAATGACAATGGAGATCCAGCCCAAGCAGGCGGGCGTGAAAGGCCCTGCGAACATGTTCACGCATGCCGTCGGGCAGATGTTGCACGTCACCGAAGACCGCGGACTGATCCAATCCCGCGGCGGCGAGGTCATCGAGATCCGCCCCGGCGACACCATCTACACCCCGCGCAGCCAGTGGCACTGGCACGGCGCCGCCCCCGACCACTTCATGACTCACATCGCCAGGTGGGAAGGCCACGGCGAGGGCCACGGCCGGAGTCCGAGTGGGGTGACCTCGTCACCGACGAGGAATACCACGTCCAGCCCGCGTCCAACGCACGGTAACCGAGAGGCGCAACGGCATGCGAACCACAACATTGGGCAGCACGGGCCCCGAGGTCGGCGTCATCGGCCTGGGATGCATGGGCATGACCCACGCCTACGACATGAAAGTCCCACGTGACGACGCCACCTCCATCGCAGTCATCCACCAGGCGCTCGACCTGGGCATGACGCTGATCGACACCGCCGACGTGTACGGGCCGTACACCAACGAGGAACTGGTCGGCCGGGCGCTGGCCGGCGGCTACCGCGAGCGCGCGGTGCTGGCCACCAAGGTCGGCCTGGTCCTCCACGATTCCGACCAGTTAGACGGTCCGGATAACTCCCCCGGTGCCGTCCCGAACGGCCGCCCTGAGCACGTACGGAAGTCGATCGATGACAGCCTGCGCCGACTCGGCACCGACCACGTGGACCTCTACCAGCTTCACCGGGTCGACCCGCAGGTGCCGCTGGAGGAGACCTGGGGCGCGATGGCGCAGACCGTGGCGGCGGGCAAAGCGCGGCACATCGGCCTGTCCGAAGTGACCGTGGACCAGATCAATCGGGCACAGTCGGTGCATCCGGTGTTCTCGGTGCAGTCCGAGCTGTCGCTATGGACCCGCGACGTGCTGGCCGAGGTCCTACCGTACTGTCAGGAGCAGGACATCGCGTTGCTGCCATTCTCCCCGCTGGGACGCGGCTTCCTCACCGGACGGTTCTCCTCATTCAACGACCTGCCCGAGGACGACTTCCGACGCAGGCTGCCGCGCTTCCAACGGGACGCGCTGCGCGCCAACCTGACCATCGTCGGCCGCGTGCGGAAGATCGCCGAGCGAGTCGGAGCCACCCCGGCGCAAGTGGCACTCGCATGGGTACTGGCCCAGGGCCGCCACGTCGTGCCCATCCCCGGAACCAAGACCCCCAAGTACCTGGCCGACAACGCCGGCGCAGCAGACATCGAGCTGAGCGCAGCGGACCTGACCGAACTCGACACCCTGCCCGCACCCGAAGGCACCCGATACTGATCTGCCGCCAGTCCATCAACTCCACGTCCCGCACGCGGTCCAACTGGGCGCCGGGTCTCATCCGAACTCCACTGCGATACCCGGCGCAACCGCCGCAATGCCGCCCAACGGCGAACCCACTCACCAACGACTCAGCGCCGTACTCACCCAACACTCGCCCATCGGCATGGCCGGACGATGTCCACTCATGCGGCGCGAGCGGGAGGCGGATCGCGATTCTCTTCCCTAGCGGCAAAGAATTACTGGTAGAGCGGCTATCGGACTCCTGATACAGCCGGACGAGTTCGGGCAAGTTCGTAGCGATTGGCTCTCTTATTGGCTCCCCTGGCAATCCACATAGGACGGATACCGCGCAGGATCGCGCCGACCAGCACACGACGCCGTCAGGATCCATGGTGGGCGACCCGAACCTGTTGATGGAGCGCTATTACGACGCGCACCTGTATGTGGCCAACTGGGGTACGCACCGGGTGATGTTCCGCCTGCCATGTGATCTGCTCGATGTCGTCGAGGAATACTGCGTCGACGACCAGGCGAGTGCCTGGGTCACGGACGAGTTCATAGTGCTCGACTTCACCAGCGAGGACCACGCCGGTGAGTTTGACTTTGACTACGGCGCCGAGGCGTTGCTGTCGGCGATCGTCGGAGTTCGTGCCGAACTCGCCGCCGGTGATCTCCGGCCGCTCTACCTCGCCTGGTTGGCCGCCTATGGTGCCTGGGAGCGTGACGAGGACGTCTTCGACCGCGATGCCGACGACGATCTCGAACCACCAGTTCCGCCTGGGTTGGGCACGCTCACCGCGGCACAGCGAGCGTTGGCCGACTTCCTCCGCCTCGACCACGACCTGCTCACGATCGCCGCCCAAACTTCTCCACCGCTCGAGGAGATCGCCGACGACCTCAGCGAACTCGCCGACTGGGTGGCCCATCTGCCGGTTGCCGAGAAGGACCGGCTTCTGCGGCGAGTCGTCCAGGGTGAGGCCGCGCGGGTGCGGATGGAGATGCTGCGCCGTTACCGCGGTGACACCGCACCGACCATCCCCGTCCCGGCCCGCCGGAGCGTGGCTGACCTGCTCGACGATCGGCCCGCCGACGAGCCGATCGTAAGCGTCGGCTGGCCGCCCAACGCGCCGGAGACGAGGCACGCCGGGAGCAGGCGCGCGCCCTAGCCCGCGAACGACGACTCGACGAGCTGGCCGACGAGGAAGACTCCGCATGGTCGCGTGCCGACGCGCTGATCGCCACCCGGAAACCGGCCGAGTACGACGCCGCCGTCACGCTACTCACCGATCTCCAAGCACTCGCCGAACGCGAGGACCGCTACGACACGTTCACGTTGCGCACCATCGCACTGCGGCAAGCGCATGCCCGCAAACCCAGCCTCATCGAACGTCTCAACCGGGCCGGCATCTGAGCCTCCGAACTACGGTGGGTCCTGTGGATGACGATCTCCAGTCAGCGAAGGTCGCAGGACTCGCGGAGGAACTCGCGGGCTCCGCGCTGTGACAGCGCAGTTGCGTGCGGAGAACACGCGGTTGTTGCGGCTGCTGGAGCTGACGCCCAAACAGGCAGCGCCACCCGGCCCTGTGCAGACCAGTTTCTTCGAAGCGCCTCCCGGTGAGCCGATAACGTCGCGGTACTCGAGCAGGCCGATGCCGGCGATCCCGCCGTTGCCCTGCCCACTCAAGCCGTGGTTGCGGATGTCGTAGGCGAGGATGTTGTAGCCGGCTCCGTGCAGCGCCTTGTACTCGGGCGTGTCGATGAGCAGCAGTAGACGAGGCAACGAGCTCGGCGAGTTCCTGAAACCGCGACGCACAGAACTCCAGCCCGAGCACGTCGGGCTGCCCAAGCCGTCCGACACGCGGCCTCGCGTCAAGGGCCTGCGGCGCGCGGAAGTTGCGGCACCGGCCCCGACAATACGAAAGCACTCTCATGCCGCTGAGCGCGTGCAAGCTGGCGATGCCGATCGTCGAGGCAGTCGCGACCGCGGGCACGTTTACCTGCTTTAGCCCGGTCCGGCCGACGTTTGGGCTGCGGGTAACGGCCGCGCGGACACGACCGGTGCACCTGCTTGGCATCGCCGACGGCGTCCAGGCGCTGCCGCTGCAGATCACGCTGGTTGGCACGTTGCGTTCATCCAGGGGCGCCCGACGGCGTGTGATCATGACTGCACGAGCACGTCACCGCCGTCGGCCACGCCGGAGTCTGAGCGCTGCAAACCTCGAATCTTCATCGAGAACGGCGCCAGCATCCGGACCCACACCACTCCGTTGAGTGCCGCGCTGAAGTTACCCCGAAGTAACCGGCTGTGTCACTCGTGCACACCCTGGAGGCGACTATAACTGCAGGTCAGCAGCTATGGAGGGGGTTCATCTGGAACTTCATGTGTGGAGCTGAGTGGAATCGAACCCCTGACCTTCTCGATGCGAACGAGACGCGCTACCAACTGCGCTACAGCCCCTCGCGGTGCGGGCTGAGCTTAGCAGCCGATGGTCGGCTACTCGCCGGCCGCTCGCCGGTAGCGCGGCTCGAAGGCAGGCTTGAGTTCATCGAACGTCGGGTCCTCGTCGTCGAGGTCGAGCGCGACGGCAGTGGGGTGGGGTGGGGGCGACGCGGCAGACCGAGCCGGCGGTTCCTCGATCAACTCTTCCTCGGGGGGGGCGGCCTCAACCGGTGTCTCCTCGGCCACGTCAGGAGCGGGCATGCCGGCCCGGGAACCGGCCAACCGCGCGGCCCGACGTTGCCGCACCTCCTCTTCGATGCGCACCTGCCGGCGCAGGTAGCCGAGATAGCCGATCACCGTCATGTCCAACGCAGCGTGCACCCACCACAGCAGGCTCGACGCCGCCAGCGCCAGCACCAGCGTGACGAGCGCTCCGACCGCCAGACCGAGCACCACCCGCTGCCGGAAGGCGTATTTCGCCCGGGCCACCTGTGCCGCGATCTCCGGGTCATAGCCACCGCGGCCCGGTCGGTAGCGACGCTCGTGCACGGCGGCCTCGCGCTCTGCGATCCGTTCGCCGATCATGGGCACCTCCTGATCATGCATCAGCGCCGCGTGGGAAAGGTCTGGCCGGCGCAGCACCCGAGAGGCGAGCGCAGACTCTGCAGTGCGTGCCACCTCCTGCCGTCGCTTGGCGACCATCGGGACGAGGACAACGAGCCATGCCACCGCCAGCGCCGCGAAGATCAGCGAGCTGGGCACTCCTAGCCCCCTACCCCGGTCGGTCATCCGAGCTACCTGCAATACCGCGGGTCACGGTAGCTACCGCAGACACCCGGATCTCGGAGGCGCGCCGGTGATGATCGCGTACACCAGAGCCCGACACGCCGTGCATGAGGCAAGGACACGCCGGGGGTGTCGAGGTTCAGGTTTTAGGGCAGGCGGGCGTATCCTGCGCGGATCAGGCGTGACACCAGCCCGGCGCCGACCTCGTCCGCGGTCAGCGCCAGCAACTGATGGTCCCGCCACGCGCCATCGACCTCCAGGTAACGCCGGAGCAGCCCCTCATCGCGGAATCCGAGCTTGGCGAGTACCCGGAGGCTCGCCGCGTTCTCCGGGCGCACGGTGGCCTCGACCCGGTGCAGCCCGACAGGGCCGAACGCGTGGTCCACCGCCAACGCCACTGCCCCGGTCGCGATACCACCCCCAGCTGCAACCGACTCCACCCAGTAACCGACCCACGCCGAGCGCAACGAGCCTCGCACCACGTTGCCCAGGGTGAGCTGCCCCGCGAGCTGACCGTCCAGCGTAATGGCAAACGGCAGAGCCTGTCCCCGCCGGGCCGTCGCTCGCTGCCCACTGCAGAGCATCGGCCAGGCCATCGTGGTGGAGCGCTCCGCCCAGCCGCCCTCCGTTTCGGGCTCCCAGGGACGCAGGTAGGCCTCGTCGCGCAGCCGAAACCGGCTCCATTCCGAGCCATCGCGCAGGCGCACCGGGCGCAGCGCGACCTGCCCGGCAGCGACCCGCATGGGGCCGAGCCGAGCCGGCCAACCGGGATGGCGCCCCTCATGCCGGTTAGTGAACCCGAATGCGAACACGGCGCATCAGCCTCGCTGGGCCAGAAAACTCACCACTACCTCCTCGCCGACCGGCACTTCAATGGTGTCAGTGTCGACGAGGATCAGGCAGTTCGCCTCAGCCAACGACGTCAAGAGATGGGCACCGGAGGTACCCAGAGGTTGCACCAGGTACTCACCGGTGTCGGGGTCGCGAAGCAGCTGGCCGCGCAGGAACCCGCGACGACCCGCAACCGACGTCACCGGAGACAACAGCCGCGCACCGATAGCACGGCGGTGGGGATTGCGCTTGCCCAACGCGAGCCGGATCAGCGGCCGCACCAGCACCTCGAAAACCACCAGCGCACTGATCGGGTTGCTCGGCAGCAAGAAGGTGGGCACTGAATCAGGGCCGAGCCGGCCGAAACCCTGCACCGAACCGGGGTGCATGGCCACCCGTCCCACCTCCAGCGGGCCGAGCTCGGCCAACGCACTGTGAATCTCGTCGCCCGTGGATCCACCGGCCGCCCCGGTCACCACCACGATCTCGGAGAGCAGCAGCCGGCCCTCCACCGCGTCGCGCAGCCGGGACGGATCGCTGGGCACGATGCCGACCCGATTCACCTCAGCGCCGGCATCACGAGCAGCCGCCGCCAGCGCATAGGAGTTGACGTCGTAGAGCTGCCCGGCGCCCGGCGTGCGATCGACGTCGACCAACTCATCACCGACCGAGAGCACCGACAGCCTCGGCCTCGGGTGCACCCGCACCTTGGCCCGTCCCACCGCCGCGAGCAGCCCCACCTGCGCCGAGCCGATCACCGCACCAGGACGCACCGCGACGTCGCCGGTCTGCACATCCTCCCCGGCCCGGCGTACGTAGGCTCGAGAAGGGACCGCGCGTCCCACGGTGACCCGCGCGGCATGCTCCACCCCGTCCTCGGTGTGGCCCAGGGGGACGACCGCGTCGGCCAACGCAGGCAACGCCGAGCCGGTAGCCACCCGGACCGCCTGCCCAGGCTGCAGCCGCAGCGGCTGCCGCGACCCCGCAACGATCTCGCCGACCACCGGCAGGGTGACCGGAACCTCCGTGACATCCACGCTGCGGACCGCGTACCCGTCAACCGCCGCCTGATCGAAACCGGGCAGGGGACGCTGCGCCACGATTTCCTCGGCGCACAGCATCCCCTGTGCCTCGGAGATCGCGACCCGCACCGGCGCCGGACGCACCGCGGCCTGCAGCACCCGTTCGAGCTGCTCGTCCAGCGACCTCACGCGGTCTCCCGCTCCACCCTCTCGCGCAACCATGCCAGCAGGTCAGAGCCAATAACAGGATCCGCGAGCGCGAAGTCCACCGAAGCCCGAAGCAGCCCGGCGGGGTTGCCCAGGTCGTGACGCTCGCCGCGGTGCACCACGACGTGCACCGGATGGCCCTCATCGATCAGCAACGCGATAGCGTCGGTGAGCTGCAGCTCACCACCAGCGCCGGGATCGATCCGGTGCAGCGCGTCGAACACCGCCCGGTCCAGCAGGTAGCGACCGGCCGCGGCCAACGTGGACGGCGCCGCTTCTGGCGCCGGCTTCTCCACCATCCCGTGCACCTGCTTGACATCGGGATCGTCGGTATTGCTGACACTGAACACCCCGTAGGCGGAGATCCGTTCCAGCGGTATGTCGAAGGCGCACAGCACGCTGCCACCGTGCTGCCGGCGGATCGCGGCCATCCTGGTCAGCACCCCGGTGGGTAGCACGAAATCGTCGGGCAGCAGGACGGCCACGGCGTCGTCGGATTCGGTCAGCAACGGCTCGACGCAGCCCACCGCGTGCCCGAGACCCAGCGGTTTGTGCTGCAGCGCGACCTCGACCCGGATCAGCCCGGGCGCCCGGCGCACCTTGGCCAGCAAGGCATCCTTGTCACGTCCGCGCAGTTCGGCCTCCAAATCCGCGCTGGGGTCGAAGTGCGCCGCCACCGACTCCTTGCCCGGCGAGACGACGAGCACGAGCCGGTCGGCGCCGGCTTGGGCCGCCTCCGCCGCGATGTGTTCGATCGCCGGGGTGTCGACCACCGGCAGCAGCTCCTTGGGCACGGTCTTGGTCGCCGGAAGGAACCGGGTACCGAGCCCAGCGGCCGGCACCACCGCGGTGCGGAACGCACGGTGCCCGGGTGTGGCACGAATCGGAGCGCTCATGGTGGACGACCTTATAGCCCACATCGGCACAGCTACCGTGAAGCTCCGTGATCACGGGTTGGCGGCCACCCAGGCGCGACATGGAGACTTATCGCAGTTACCGAATGTCGATAGCTGCGATAAGTCTCCATGTCGGGCGGTGAGGTGGACGAGATGGGCAAGGGGGCGCTGCGGCGCCGGGTGTTGGCGGCGAGACGGGCGGTGCCGGTGACGGTGCGAGAGGCGGAAGCGGCAGCCCTCGCGGCGACCGTGCTACATCAAGGGTTCGACCCTGCAAGCAGGTCTCAGCCTCAAGGGTTCGACCCTGCAAGCAGGTCTCACGCGCTGGAGCTGCCCGGCACGGTCTGTGCGTACTGGCCAGTCGGCGCCGAGCCGGGTTCACCCGTGCTGCTCGACGGCTTGGCACGCCGCGGCTGCCAGGTGCTGCTGCCCGTAGTAAGTACCTCTGCCGGGCCGCCAGGACCACTGGACTGGGCGCAGTACACCGGCCCGGAGTCGCTTCGAGCCGGTGTACTGGGGCTGCGCGAACCAGCCGGGCCGCGGCTGGGCCGCACTGCGATCGCCACCGCGGTCCTGGTACTGGTGCCGGCGCTGGCCGTCGACCTATATGGAGCTCGACTGGGCCGCGGCGGCGGGTACTATGATCGAACCCTCCCGCTGGCGGCTCCAGGCACCCCGCTGGTGGCCATCGTCCGGGACGATGAGGTATTCGCCTCGCTGCCGGTGCAACCACACGACGTCCCAGTCACAGCAGCCCTGACCCCGGGCCGGGGTCTGCTCCCGCTCGGCCGGCTCTGACCCGCAATAGGTTCCACAGCCTCGCAATAGGTTCCACTAGGCGGACAGCAGCGGCCGTGCTGCCAGCAATAGGTTCCATTGGCGGAGAGCTGGGGCGCCGGATGCCGCCGCGGAGGCGGCCCTACCATCGCCCGCATGGATCCGGAGAAGGTCGCGTTCCTGTTCGGCCAAGCTCCCGTCGGAGCCGACCCTGACGATCCCGGCGACCGCGCCGAGCTGCTCTACCGGGAGGTGGGTGAGGATCACCCGCGCGCCGGCGTCCAGCTTGCGCTGCGCGCGGCCGTCGCCGATCAGATCGCCTGGGATGAGCCGCCGGAGGTATGGCGGACCGCGCAGCGGCTGCTGGGCGACGGCCGGGATCGCACCACCGTGATGCAGCAGCTCGTCCTCGCCTTGACCCCGTCGCTGATGGAAGTCTTGGGCGATGAGGAGTTCGACCTGGACGCTTACCGGGCCGCGCTGGAGCACCTGCCGATCCCGTCCGCCGACGAGTGCGAGCGCGCGGTGCTCGATATCGTCGGCGACCGGCAGTCGATCGAGGTGGACAAGCTTGACGAGCTCGTGGCGCAGCGGCTCGGCGTTGACGCCGACGACCCGGTGATCGAGGTGCTGCTCGACCGGGTGTCCGATCAGTTGATCTCCTCGAACGGCCCGTTGGAGATGCTGGCCGGTGACCTCGTAGTGCACGTCGAGTCGGTCACCAGAGGCAGCGTCCTGACCCACCGACTGTCCGACGCCGAGCGTCGAACCGGGCTGCTGGCGGCCGGTGTGGACCTGGCCGGGTTCCGAAGGCGCACCGAGCTCGAGCTGGCCGGCGGGGCAGGGGCCATCACCGTGACCGAGCAGGAGTGGGCCGGACCGGATGGGTGGCTGGCCGGAGTTTCGGCGGGCGCCCTGCTGGCGGTGCGGGTCGAGGACGGCGCCGTGACGATCACCCAGCTCGACGACGACCCCGCGGTCACTGCGGAGCTCGTCGCGCTGATCCGCTCGGTCTACGACGACGAAGTCGCCGAGCCCTGGCTGCCGGTTCCCGCCGAGGAGCTCGTGCTCGGTGCCCTACTCCGCGACAGCGCCGCGTTCGCGGTGCCCACTGCCCCGCTGTCCGAGCTGATCGACGTGGCCGGCCTGCACGCGCGCGGTACCGATGTGGCACACGAGTCGTCAGTATGGGACAGCCTCGAGCACGTCCAACGCTGCCAACGGCTGTTCGACCAGCTCGGGCCCGGTCACCAGGGCCGCACGGCGCTGCACGTGTTGGGTCTGATCGACGACGGAGTGCCGGATGCACATACCGCCCGCGAGGTGCTCGACGGTCTCTACGACCCGGCGGTGCTCGAGGTCGTACCCAACGAGCTGCTCGGCCTGGACGACGACCCCGAGCGGCTGCAGGCGACCGGCGCGCTGGCCCAGCGGCTGCTGGTGGTCGCGTCGAGGCCGATGCACCAAGCCGTCGCGCACTGGCTGGCCGCGCTCGTCGCTGAGCGCCGCCTCGAGGTCGTCGAGGCCGAGTCACACCTCCGGGCCGCGGTCCGCCTCGACCCCGGCTGGCCGTGCGCGGCGGACCGGCTGGCCTGGTACCACTCGGACCGTGGGGACGCCGTCGCCGCGCTGGCCCTGTGGCATGGACTCGGCGCCACGGCCGAGAACAGCGACGACGTGCGCACCGTCGAACCGTTCGCGGCGCCGGCCGGGCCGAAATTGAGCCGCAACCAGCCGTGCTGGTGCGGATCGGGCCGCAAGTTCAAAGCGTGCCACCTCGGCCATGCGGCGCTGGCTCCACTGCCCGAGCGGGTCAAGTGGCTGTGTCGCAAGGCCACCGCCTACCTGGAGCGTCGCGGCGGACCTCCCGGCGACGTGGTCTTGGAGCATGCGGCGGCCCGCGCTGTCGATCCCAGTGGTGAAGACGCGCTGTACGACGCGCTCGACGACCCGCTGGTGATCGACGTCGTGCTGCACGAGGGTGGCTGGTTCGACCGGTTCCTTACCGAGCGGGGCGCGCTGCTGCCTGCGGACGAGGCGCTGCTGGCGAGGACATGGACGCTGGTGGACCGCACGGTCTACGAGGTGGTCGAGGTCCGTCCCGGCGCCGGGGTCGGCGTGCGCGACCTGCGGACCGGTGACGTGTTCGACGTCCGGGAGCGCAGTTTCAGCCGTCAGGCCCGCCGGGGTAGCCTGGTGTGCGCCCGCGCGGTACCCGACGGCGAGTCGCATCAGTTCGTCGGCGGTATCTTCGAGGTGGCGCCGGGAACCGAGCGCGCCGTGCTCGATCTACTCGACGAACGGGATGGGCTCGCGCTGCTGGCCTACGTCGCCGACCTGCACCGGCCGCCGGTGATCGTCGGTCCGGACGGACGGCCGATCGAACTGGATCTGTCCGCCGCGCCGGCCGCGCCTCGGCCGTTACCGACGCCCGCGGAGCAGGAGGCGCTGCTGGAGTTCCTGGAGGCGCAGGAGCGGCGCTGGTGCGAGGAGGAGGTGCCAGCACTGGGCGGGATCACCCCGCGCCAGGCCACCGCCGACCCGACGCGGCGCGACGAGCTGGCCCGGTTGATCGCCAGCTTCCCCGAGGTCGACCCGTCGACCGGCGTGGCCGCGCTGCGCCCACACCGCCTGCGCACCCTGCTGCACCTGCCCTCAACAACGTAACCCTCCCCAGTCGCAGTCGGAACCGCCAGGCCCCGGCTGGCCCGCACCTCGGCCAGGCGCTGCAGTGCCCCCAATCGGTCGACCGGAGCGCTGGGCTCGTCGAGTTGGAGTTCGAGGCCGCGAGTGAAGCCGGACGGCCGCGGCTGGTGTTCGTGCTGGGTGAGCAGGCTCAAGGGCCGAGCGAGTTGCTCATCAATCGGGAGCACCGCCAGGATGCGTTCCGCGAACGACTCCAGCACAGCGAGCTGACCACGGTCACGGTCACTACCCCGAAGAGCTCAGCGAGGCACTGTTTCAGGCATTGGCCGAGCTGCCGCGGGCAAGGCGGGGCGGGACGACGTTGCCTGGCTGCTCGACCGCGCCGGGCCAGGCCCGGCGGCTCGACGAGGACACTCTGGTTCGCCGCCGCCGAGTACTCGGTGACCACCACCGCGACCTCCTGAGATCAGCCAACGGCCTCGCCGCCAACCTGCGCACGTTGGGCCAGGAACACCAGGCCCGAGAGCTGGATGAATGGGCCCGAGCCCGGCGGGACCGTCAGCTAGATGGGCAGGCGCACCTGCTACGCCATCCCGAGGGTCCGGAGCGGTAGCCTTGCTATCATGACGGTTGGCACTCTCGTGTGCAGAGTGCCAGTACGTGGAGGCAAGACGTGCCGACCTACTCCTACGCATGCACCGCGTGTGAGCATCACTTTGACACCGTGCAGAAGTTCACCGACTCGTCGTTGACCGACTGCCCGGAGTGCTCCGGCCGGCTGCGCAAGCTGTTCACGTCGGTGGGCATCGTCTTCAAGGGTAGCGGCTTCTATCGCAACGACAGCCGCTCCAGTAACGAGGCCGAGGCGAGTTCCAACGGCAAGTCCGAGGCGGGTTCCAACGGCAAGTCCGAGGCGGGTTCCGACGGCAAGTCCGAGTCCGGTTCGAACGGCAAGTCCGAGTCCGGTTCGAACGGCAAGTCCACGCCAGGATCCGAGTCAGGGACCGCCTCGTCAGGATCCAACTCGTCAGGGGCCGGCTCCGAATCGAAGACCGGGTCTGGGTCGGCATCGTCCTCGTCGACCTCGCGTTCGGCAACCACCGCCACCTCCTGATCAGAGAGTTATCCCCAGCCCCTCCGGATTCCACAGCCGGAACCTCGCAATCCCCGGCTCCTAGCCGATCTTGTCTAGCGTCACGATCCTCAACGTGACACAGGACTGGGAGGCGGGGATGGGGCTATGGCAATACCGCAGGCGATACCACAGTGGACCGCGTACGTTGGCGCCGCTACTGCGGGAACGATGGGATGTGCTGTGGCGTGGGTCCGGGTTCGGACGCACGGTGCTGCTGCGCCGAGGTGCCGCCGCGGTGCTCGTCAGCGTCGCCGCGGTGCTGGCGCTGACCCCAGGGAAAGAATCCGCCGTCGTGGTGGTGGTAGCTGCCCGAGACCTGCCTCCGGGCACCGTGCTGGAGGCAAGCGAGGTGACGATGCGCGGATTACCTGCGCAGGTGGTACCCGACGGCGCCGTCCGGACCCCGGCCACCGTACTGGGCCGGACGCTGGCCGCACCGGTCCGGCGCGGTGAGCCCCTAACCGATGTGCGGCTGACCGGACCCGATCTCGCCAGAGCGGTTCCGACGGACCAGAACGCGGTGAGCGTCCCGCTGCGGCTCGCCGATCCGGACATCGCCACCCTGCTGCGCCCCGGTGCCGCGGTGGACGTGGTGACCATCGGCGAACGGCAGGATGAGCCGGTGGTGCTGGCGCGCAGCGCCCGAGTGCTCGCGGTGCTGGAAGCCGGTCCCCGAACCGGGGCCCGCGACGGCAGGCTGGTGCTGGTCGCACTCGATCCCGCGGCGGCGAGTCGGGTCGCGGCAGCCTCGCTGTCCCAGACCCTGACCGTCACCCTTCGCTGAGATCATGGTGCGGGGGACGATTGTCCCGCAGCCACCGGTCCCGATTGTCCGGGGCCGGGTCGGGCTGGTCGTCTGCGGTGCCGTCGGGCAGGACGTCCCCGAAAACGCGATGCAACCTTCGCGCGCGATCGGTCGTTGTCTCTTGCACGGTGAAATCCTTCCTCGACCGCGTGATCGCACGGGACAGTCCGGTGCCGATCACTTCCCGTTACTCCATCTCAGTGCCAGGATGGGGGTTCCCAGCTGGCGAGCGGAAGGGCACTGAACCATGAGTCTAACAACCAAGATCAAAGATATGGTGGGGCAAGCCGTTGACATGGCCGGCCCTCTCGTCGCACAGGCGATTGATAAGGCCGGTCCCTACGTCGAGCAAGCCAAGGAGAAGGCCGGCCCCTACGTCGAACAGGCCAGGGAGAAGGCCGGGCCGCTCGTCGAGCAAGCCATCAACAAAGCCGGCCCCTACGCCGAGAAGGTCGCGGAAACAGCTGGCCCGATCGTCGAACAAGCCATGGAGAAGGCCGCTCCCTACGTCGAGAAGGCTGTTCCTTACGCCGTCAAGGGCGTCGAGGCTGCGGTTTCCACTGTAGACAGGGCCACTGGAGGGCGTTACCACGACCGGATTGAGAACGTGAGCCAGCTGGTCGGGGATGCGCTGAACCGAAACGGCAAAGTGAACGGCAGGCCCTGAGCTGCCCCACCCTGCGGGCCCATCACCACCCACCGTTCGGGGCCCGCCGTGGTGGGGATTCAGTCCTGTTGCGGCCAGGAAAGCTCGTCGATGACCCGTCCGATCAAGGGCGTGAGGGTGGCCATCCCGTCGCGGACCGCGGCCCGCGACGGCGCCAGGTTGACCACCAGAGTGCTGCCTGACACCCCGGCCATGCCGCGAGAAAGGCCCGCGTCCACGGCACCGGCGGCGAGCCCGGAGGCGCGGATGGCCTCGGCGATGCCCGGTACCGGGCGGTCCAGCACGCCGGCCGTGGCGTCCGGAGTGACGTCCCGCGGAGACACCCCGGTACCGCCGACGGTCACCACCAGATCAACGCCGCCGATCACTGCGGTGTTCAGCGCGTTGCGGATGTCCACCGACTCGCCGGCCACCACCACCGAACCGTCGACGACGAAGCCGGCTTCCTCAAGCAGCTCGGTGACCAGCGGACCAGTGGCGTCCTCGTGCTCACCGTGGGCCACCCGGTCGTCAACGATCACGACGAGAGCCCGCCCCAGGTTGCGCACGCTGTGTTCCATGACGAGCACCGTAGCTGGGCCCGATCCGAGCCGAGAACCAGGTCTGGCGGCACGTACCGGGCCGGCCGTAACCAGGCTCCCCGATGCTCTGCCGACATCATCGATCAGCGGGCTCCGACCTGCTGGCTGCCGAGGGTGACCTGGACCTGCCGGGTGTCCCCGGCCGAGTTCTTGACGGTGAGCGTGGCCTGGGAACCCGGGTCATGCGAACGGATCGCCGCGACCAGCGCGTCACCGCTGCCGATCACCCGGTCGTCCAACTTGGTGATCATCTCGCCGGACTGGATCCCCGCAGCGGCGGCGGCACCCCCGGGCACGATCTGCTGGACCACCGCTGCGCCGTCGTCCGGCCGCCCGGCCGGAACGCTCACCCCGAGGATGGCCTGGGTTGCCTGGCCGGTGCGGACGAGCTCGTTGGCGATCCGTCTGGCCTGGTCGATCGGGATCGCGAAGCCCAGACCGATCGAGCCGGCTTGGCCATCACCCAAGCCGAGCGAGGCGATGGCGGTGTTGATGCCGATCACGCGGCCCTGCATGTCGGTCAGCGGGCCACCGGAGTTGCCGGGGTTGATCGCGGCGTCGGTCTGGATTGCGTCGAGTACGCTGTCCTGACCGCTGCGCTCACCGCCGGCCCGTACCGGACGTTCCAGCGCGCTGATGATACCGCTGGTCACAGTGCCTGACAGGCCCAGTGGCGAACCGATCGCCACGACGTCCTGCCCCACCCGGACATTGTCCGAGCTCCCCAGCTGGGCTTGGGTCAGACCGTTGAGGCCCTGCGCCCGCACCACCGCAAGATCGAAAGATGGCGCCCGACCGACGATCTCGACCGGCGCTGAGCGACCGTCCTGCAAGACGGCGACGAGCTCGCCGCCGTCCACGGCCGGCGCCACGACATGGTTGTTGGTCAGGATCAGACCGTCGGCGCTGAGCACGATCCCGCTACCCTCGCCGGCCGCCCGAGGGCCGCGCACCCGTAGCTGGACCACGCTGGGTGTCACCTTCTGCGCCACCTGCTCGACCGAGCCGCCCGGCAGGTTCGCGACTGGCTGGGCGCCCGGCACGGCCAAGTCCAGCGCGCTGATCACGCCGGGTCCAGTGCCCGCCAACTGGTAACCGACCACCCCCCCGACGCCTCCCGCGGCCAGTCCCACGACCAGCGCCAACCCGATGGCACCCTTGACCAGCCCGCTGCGGCGCGGCGCTGAAGTGCCTGGCGGTGGCATGCCGATCGGCGCAGTAGGCGGTGACGCGCCACCGATCGGGGCGGACCAGACATCGGTGGGAGTGCTGCCGTAGGGCGGCGAGGCGTCGTAAGGCCTGTTCCAGCCCGATTCCGGGCTCTGCCCCGGCTGCCAGGACGGCCCGGGCTGGCCGGGGGCGGGTTGACCGGGGGCGGGCCAGGAGGGACCAGGATGCGCGCCCTGGGTCGGCTCGTCGGGTCGCCCCGACCCGGGCACGGATCCTTCGGGGTCGCCAGGCCGCTGCGGTCGCGACGTCTCGTCGGTCATGTCTCTAGGGTGTCCTGATTTTCTAAGACGCGCATGTGAGGCCCCTGGGGGTGTCATGTGGATGGTCGACCGGGCAGTTCGATAGTCATCAGCGCGCCGCCCGCTGGGCTTCGGCCGGCCCTTACCTTACCGCCGTGGCGGACGGCGACCTGCGCGACGATGGCCAGTCCCAATCCCGAGCCGGGCAGGGTACGGGCAGTTGGTGAGCGGTAGAACCGCTCGAAGATGTACGGCAGGTCGGACTCGGCGATTCCCGGCCCGGCATCGGCCACGTCCAACGCGGCCGTGCTGTGGGCCGTCGGCGCCAGCCGCACGGTCACCGTCGCGTCACTGGGACTCCATTTGGCGGCGTTGTCGAGCAAGTTGAGCACGGCACGCTCCAACGCGTTGGCGTCACCCAGCAGGCTCCACGGCGCCAGATCAACCTCGAAGCGGAGGTCAGGTGCCCGGCGGCCCGCCCTGGCCAGCGCCCGCTCCACCACCTCAGGCAGCTCCACCGGCTCGTGCACCACCTGCGGGGCATCCTCGCGAGCCAGCTCGACGATGTCTCCGACCAGTGTGGACAACTCCTCCACCTGGGCCCGCACGTCGTCGGAGATGTCCTTGCGGTCTTGCTCGGACAGCGAAGGAGCGTCGGGACGGTCGGAGGCAGCCAGTAGCTCCAGGTTGGTGCGCAACGAGGTGAGCGGGGTGCGCAGCTCGTGCCCGGCATCGGCAACCAACCTGCGTTGACGTTCCTGCGACTCGGCCAGTGCGCCGAGCATGCTGTTGAAGCTGCCCGTGAGCCGGGCGAGCTCATCGTCGCCGGAGATTGCGATCGGTTTCAGATCGCCGGTCCGAGCGACCCGCTCGGCCGCTTCGGTCAGCCGCTGTACCGGCCGCAACCCCCCCTGGGCCACCGCGGTACCCGCGGCTGCGGCCAGCAGCACGCCGGCGCCCCCGACCAGGATGAACACCAGACCCAGCCGGGACAGCGTGTCCCGCGTGCTGTCCAGCCGCTGAGCCACCACCAGGGCGGCGCCCGGCCCCACCGGCACGGCCGCAACCCGCAAATCACGCGCCTGATCGGTGCGCAGCGATTGGGCCTGCTCCCCTCGCGCCACCGCGAGCTCGTCGAGGCCAAGCTCCAGGTCACCGGCCACCACGCCACGGCCAGTGCGTTCGAGCAGGCCGACCCGGATGTCGGCCGCGCTGACGAAACTCTGCGGTATGCCACCGAGCTGCTCGGCGGTGGCCAGGCTGCTGCGCAGCGAATCAGCGCGCTGCAGCAGCGTGGTGTCGAGCTGGTCATAGAGACTGGTGCGGACCGTGAAAAATCCGGCGAGCGACACCAGCGCTACGGCACTGCCGACGCAGACAGCGGTGAACGCAGTAACCCTGGTGCGCAGCGACATCCGCCGATTCCCGAAGTCCGGGTCGGCTGCCTGGGTCACGGGGGCGTCTCCCGCAACGCGTAACCCACCCCCCGCATGGTGTGGATCAGTCTCGGCTCGCCGGCCGCCTCGGTCTTGCGCCGCAGGTACCCGACGTAGACTTCCAGGGCGTTGCCGGAGGTGGGGAAATCGTAGCCCCAGACGTCCTCCAGGATGCGGCCCCGGGTGAGCACCTGCCGGGGGTGTCGCATGAACAACTCCAGCAGGCTGAACTCGGTGCGGGTCAGGCTGATCCGGCGCTCACCCCGAGCGACTTCGCGGGTGCCCTGATCCAGGACCAGGTCGGAGAAGGACAGTGTCGGGCTGACGCCGGCGACGTCGTCGGACGGGGACCTGCGCAGCAGCGCGCGCAACCGGGCGAGCAGCTCCTCCAGCGCGAACGGCTTGGGCAGGTAGTCGTCCGCACCGGCATCCAGCCCGGCGACCCGGTCGGACACCGCGTCCCGGGCGGTGAGCACCAGAATGGGCAGGTCGTCACCGCTACCGCGGAGCCGCCGGCACACCTCCAGCCCGTCCACTCTCGGCATCATCACGTCGAGCACCATCGCGTCCGGTCGCTGCGTGGCCAGCACGTCCATGGCCTGCTGGCCATCCCCGGCGAGCTGCACGGTGTAGCCGTTGAACTGCAACGATCGGCGCAACGACTCCCGAACCGCCCGGTCGTCATCGACCACGAGGATGCGCATGCGGCCAGTGTGGACCCTCAGCCTGAGAACGACCTTAGACAGCCGATCCGGTCGCAATGTGTGGACCAGGAAGACCAGGAAGACACTGCTGGGCTGTACTTCCTGGAACAAGGTGTGCGGTCAGCTGCGTGACTGTGGTTGCATCACCGTACTTGCTCCGGCGGGGCTGTGTCGCTACGTGGGCTGATGAACCGTGAGCTGTCATCCCAGAGCACGGTCCGCCGGGGAAATGCGTCGTGGTGTCCACCGCCGGTGTGCGGGTCGACCGCCTTGATCTCCTTGGGCATCACGACGAAGGTACTCATCATGCCTTCGTCCTCGTGCTCGAGGATGTGGCAGTGGTACATGAAGCGGCCGCTGGCGCCGCCGAACTTTCCAGCGATCGACACCACCTCACCCACGACCACACCGTCGACCACCCGGCTGGCGTTCACCCGGATGGTGTCCTTCCAGCCCTGCTCGTTGGGATCGAGCGTGCCCTCGCCAATGTAGGGCAGCGGAGTGGTCGTGCCGCCGGCCGACTCGTCGTAGCCGGTCAGGTCGAACAGCTCACGACTGAGCGCCTGGAACTTGATGAGGTGCAGGTGGATGGGGTGTTCGGCAATGCTCACGTTGAGGATCTTCCACTGCTCCCAGCCTTCCTGGGTGACATAGAAGTTGGCGGCGTCCTTGAAGGTGCGGCCCACTCGCTGCAAGGTCCGCACCTTTCCGTCGGCCAGCCTTACCTGGATGATGCCGTCGGCCGGCAGGGAGGAGGGGGGATGCTCGATCTCGATCATTTCCCACATTTCGGGATGAAGATCTACCAGTGTGAGAACCAGCCACCGATGTTCGTGCTCGGGCAAATTGTCATGGGTGAGCCGGGCGAATGACGGCGAGATCGTGCACGGCAATGTGAAGTGGTCATACACCGGTGTAGTGCGGACCCGGAACTGCATGACGTCGAGGTTGGGCGTGGTCGTACCCGGTTCGAACGGCGGAGTGAGCTTGTTGACCAGCGTCAGCCGCTGACCCCGGAAATCCCTGAAGTTGATGAGGATGTCGGCGCGCTCGGCCGGCGCGAGCGTCAGCTGATCAAGCGCCAGAGGCGCAGGCAACAGCCCGGAGTCGGTGCCGATCTGCTGCAGCGCCCCCGAAATCGGCGTACCGTCCTCGTCACGCAGCTCGAACTGGTAAAAACGCCAGTTGGACGCGTTGAGCACCCGGAACCGGATCCAACGGGCGTCAACCTCGAAATGCGGCCAGATCACGCCGTTGACCAGCGTGAACGGCCCGACGAAAGGTAGGACAACCCTCCGCGGGGTGGTCTGCAGGATGTTCCGTTTGTGCAGCAGCTCGCCGGTGAGATTGCCGTCGTCATCGGTATCGAAGTTGCGATCGCAGATGATCAGCGGCACCTCATGCTCGCCGTGCGGCAGCCCGAGCGCGTCCTCCTCGTCATCACGGATCAGGTACATCCCCATCAGCCCGCTCAGCACGTTCCAGGAGGTGACCGCCATGGCGTGATCGTGGTACCACAGCATGGTCGCCTGCTGATCGTTTGGATACTCCGCCAGCTGCGAGTCACCAGGCAGCACCCCGTTGTCGGTCCAGCCGTCGTTGCCGCCACCGGTCCGCGCCCCGTGCAGGTGCACCACTGTCCACGGTGGCAGCGCCGCCACCTCCGGGCGGGGGGCGACGCCCTCGCGGCCCGGCTGCGGCGTCTGGAACGGCGTCGGGCTCTGCATCTCCACGGCCGTCACCGGGAGGGTTCCGGTGATCTCGTTCTGCCAGTCCACCCGCAGCCGCTGCCCTCGGCGTACTATGATCGTCGGACCGGGGAACGACCCGTTGTAGGTCCACACCGTCGTCGCGGGCAGTTCCGAATGCAACTTGATGTACGCCCTGCGCATGGTGATCTGGAGCTGCCAGAGCTTCTGGTGGGGCGGCACGGTGATCACCGGCGGGATGGGCATGCAATCGAGGAACTTCGTCACGCTGAGCCCGCCGACGCCGGTGGCACAGGTCGCCTGGTAGGCAGCGTCAGCCGACGTTTCCGCCCCTTCCGGGGCAGCAGGAGAAGTCGTCATCAGCGTTACCTCCAGCTCGTGGTCGAGACGCCGCCCGCCTCGCTAGTCCTACGACACAGTTTCGGACCAGAGACGCCAGTTCGTCTGTGATCGTGATCACCATCGACCCTTGGCCGCCAGTTGAACCACCCCGGGTTCGGTAGAGACTCGTTGTTGGGGTCAGGCGACCAAGCTGATCAGGTCGCCTGACTCGTACAGGGTCTCGAACTCCACCGGTGGCCTACCTCCGCAGGCTCCGTGCAATCGAC
>JBOHHF010000342.1:0-20876 GCA_050700495.1 Pseudonocardiaceae bacterium | reverse complement strand
CCGGTGGCCGCGACGAGCCGGTGGGCACCACCCAGGTGGCCGACCAACTCGGTCGGCGGTCCTCGTCGCTGTCCCCGGCGCGGGACAGCCTGCTCAAGAAGGGGCTGGTCTACTCCGGGGAACGTGGGCAGATCGCGTTCACCGTCCCGCACTTCGGACGTTTCCTCCTCAGCAGGCCGGCCCTGTGATCGTTTCCCGAACGAGTGAATCCCCGGAAGGTCCGTGGAGGCTGTAACAGCGCCGCGACGGGTAGCGATAACACTGATAGCCCCGTGATGCTGTTGGACCCCCGACCCGGCAGCCTCACGGGGCCTTCCTGTGGGATCTGACCCACGTTCCGTGATCGAGTTGGTCCTGTGCGGTGTGTCGTTGCAGACTTCTTGATCATTTTTCTGTCGGATGTGGTGATCGAGCAGATCGAGCAGGCCGGTGGGGGTCCGGGCGTAGTCGCGGGTCGTGGCGGCCTGTTGTTCGGGGTGTGGTGGTGAGTCGGCTCGGGTGCACAGCCGGTATGAGCGCAGGCGGTGGGCGAGCTCGATCTGCACGGGGGGCACCGCAGGCGGTGAAGGCCCGCTCGATCTCGGCTGGGCAGGGCCAGAATGGGAGGGACCGACATGGCGTCCGAGCAGGCGCGACAATACCTCGACCGGCTTCACGAGAACGTCTTTGATGCGTATTCGCTTACACCGAGAACGCCGTCGAAGGAGGACGAGGAGGCGTACGCCCGGCACATTGAGGAGGTGCTGAGGGCCCGAACCGCAGGGCTGCCCGCCGACAAGGCAGAGGCGCTGCGCATCGGCATGTCCGCATACGTCGCGGATTGGAAGAGCGAGACCATCAGCAGATACGAGTCCCCGTGGGACATCCGCGGGCTGTCCATGGCCGCGAGCGAGCTGGAGGAGGCCGCGCGGCGCCGTGGCGCCGACCTGCCCGAGCGCCCGCTGCTTGGCACGCTGCCGACGGGCCGGATAAACGCCAGGACGCTGCTGGTGGACGGTACCGACGAGCATCTGGTGCTGTTCGAGTCGCAGTTCACTACCTTCGCGTACATGGTGGCCCAGGCCATCGCGGACGTGCTGCCCTACACCGAGCACGAAGACGGCGGGGTGAGCTTCACCATCGAGGTGGAGGAGGTCGCGGCGCGCATCGAGCGACGACCCGCGACGACCCGGCGGTTCGGCGAGATGATCCTCGCCTACCTGAAGACGGGTCAGCCAGGCCTGGCACCGCACCGCATCCAGGAACGGATCCCTAATGTGTACGCTGGCATCCTGTCTGACTCGATCGTGAAGTTCGCGCTCGGGCACGAGTACGGCCATATCTTGTACGGCCATGTCGGTCCGCGGCGACCGGTGTCGCAGCTTGGCGGGACGGACTCAGACGATCCCGAGGAGATCCAGTACAGCCAGGTCCAAGAGGTCGAGGCCGACACCGCCGGGACGCAGTACATGCTGCTGGCCCAGCGGCCGCTCTACGGCCTCCCTTTTAGCTACTGCGGCGCCGACGTCTACTTCACCATGATGGACGTGTTCGACCGTGCGATCAGCCTGCTACGCCACGGCGAAGAAGGCCGGACCCTATACACGACGCATCCCGCACCGGGAAGGCGACGGGCGACACTGCGCGACGTACAAAAACTCCTGGAACCGGGAGACCAGGGCAAGCTCGCACTGGATACGGCGAAAGGTATGCAAGCGATCGTGGAAATGCTGTGGAACAGGTTGCGCGGAGGGCTGCTTGATGCCCATCGGGCCGGTGTTCGCCCGCTGGACATCTGGAAGGACTAAACCCGCCGGTCAGGCATACCAGACGATACCCACCGACGCGACGATCAGTGCAAGCGTGACAAAAGTCAGAATGATGGCGGCACGCAGGTCGCGCACTGCGCGGCGTACGCGGGAACGCTCGACGGCAACCAGGTCGCCGAGCCGATGCGGGACTGTTTCTTCTTTGGGGATGCCGAAGGCCGAACGTGAGGACAGGAACGCGCCCACGCTGGCGGCGATCACGGCTGCGAGCAACAGACCGCCGACCACGACTTGGGCCGTGGGGTTCAGCCCGACGATCGAGTCGCGACCCCGGACTACCGACACTGTGACGACCAGGGCGAGCATCGCGGCCAGGGCGGTCCGCCAGTTCGCGGCCACGGCTCGGACCTCGCGCAGCTCGTCGGCCATCCGCGCCCGGACGGCCTCGAACAGCACCCGGTCATCCGGCGGCGTCGGCGGACCCGGCGTGACCCGGACGGCCATGCCTACACTCCCCACTCGACGTGCAGGGACCACGACGCACCACAGCCGGACTTCTCGTCCGGCGTCCCCGGGTGAGCGACACGGCAGCGGCAAGGCACCCTCACGTCGCGAGACCGGTTTTCGGCCGCCGACCGGCGAAGCGCCTCCCGCAGCCTGGGGTCGTCGCGGACGCCTTCGATGGAGCGGTGTTTGGCAATCTGCTCGTCAAGCGCTGTCTGGTGCTCACACCGAGGACACACAGCAGTGATCAGAATGACCGCAGGGTCGGCTTCGTCGGGTTCGATCCGCACGGTGGACGCCGCAGCCATAGCGTCGTTCCACTCGGCGCGGCTCTCCTCGGCATACGGGATCTCGCCGTCGGACACAATCCCCCTCACAGCACATGGTGCAACCAGACTAGGCAATGTCCTGTGGATCACGTAACCGGGTCGCGTAGCCAGAACCGCCTACCGGCATCGCCGCGCGGCAGTTCCAGGCGGCCGGCGTCGTGCACGAACCGCTGCTATGAACGGCCCAGCAGCAAGCCCGCTCGGTGCCGGGCAGCAGGAACCGGAGATTGAAGGCCACCCATTGACGCCAGTCAGTGCGTTGGTTAGCCTTCGGATCTCGTAATCATCCAGAGGATCTGAGGGACCTGGTCCTGTGATGGTCCGGCAACCTGCGCACGCCCCAAGGTGCCAATGCCAGGATCGATGAGGAACATCCATGAACTTTCTGTCTGACGTTCCGGTACTCCATGGGTCCCTGGTTCGGCTGGAACCGCTTTCGATGAATCATGGTGAGGACTTGGCGGTCTCAGCGGAAGAAGATCGCGGCGCGTACGACTTTACCCGCGTTCCACGTGCGTGGGAGGTGGAACGGTGTTCTCGGTAATTGCTTCCGAGTGGCCGACCACGAAGGCCACCTTATGTCGTCGACTGGCCCAGGCGAGCCATCGCGAAACTGCCATGAAGCGCACGTAGTGTCCGAATTGCCGCGCTGGCACCGGTGACCAGGTACATGATTGGTGACCAGATACATGATTCAGGCTCCGTGCGAGACGAGGCGGCCGGTACGGTGCCTCGCATGATCGAGCCGTCCTACGTGCGCGCCACTCGGGCGGGCTATGACGCCGTCGCCGCTGACTATGCCGAGTGGGTCAGCGACGATCTCGCGGCCAAGCCCTTGGACCGTGCGCTGCTGGGCGCGTTTGCCGAACTCGTACGCGCGGACGGCGCCGGGCCAGTGGGTGATTTTGGATGCGGACCCGGCCGGGTGACGGCGTACCTGCATTGTCTCGGGTTGAACGCTTTCGGTGTCGACCTGTCGCCAGCGATGGTTGCCGTGGCCCGGCGGGCCTACCCTGACCTGCGGTTCGACGAAAGCTCGATCACCGCTGTGGATGCGGCTGATGGTGCTCTCGGCGGCATCGTGGCGTGGTACTCCATCATCCACACGCCACCAGAGGAATTGCCGGTGGTGTTCGCCGAGTTCCATCGCGTACTGGCACCGGGCGGGCACCTGCTGCTCGCCTTCCAAGTCGGCGACGAGCCCCGCCACTTGGCGGAGGCGTTCGGTCATGTGGTGTCGCTCGACTTCTACCGGTTCCAGCCAGATCGAGTCGCACAGCTGTTGCATGAAGCCGGGATTGCCGTGTTCGCCCGGCTACTGCGCGAGCCCGACGAGACCGAGAGAGTCCAGCAGGCCTACCTGCTGGCCCGGAAACCGGCCGTGACCCCCGTGCGGTGACCCTGCTGATCTGCGGCGCTGAACGTGCGGCGCTGCGGGCCGCGCCGCGCAGTGCCGACGGGGGCAACTACCCTCGGCGCCGTGTCCGACAGCAAGCTCGAAATCCAGATGCTCCACGACCGCGTGATGGTGCGCCTCGTGGGTGAGGAGGGCGAGCGCCGGAGCAGCGGCGGGATCCTCATTCCGGCGACGGCGGAGGTGGCCAAGCGGTTGTCGTGGGGCGAGGTGTACGGGATCGGCAACCATGTCCGTACCGTCCAGGTGGGCGACCGGGTGCTGTTCAATCCCGAAGATCAGTACGAGTTCGAGGTGCGCGGGCGCCCTTACCTGGTGGTGCGGGAACGGGACCTGCAGGCCGTTGCCAGTGAGCGCACCGAACATGGAACCGGCCTCTACCTGTGACGTCTCCATGACAGGGACCGGTACCGGCTGGAGTACCGGCTCGTCGACGGGAAGGGGGGCGGTGTCCGATACGCCGGCACAGCCCGCGACATGGTCATGGCTTGACGAGCCGACCGGGATCGACGGCACAGTCGAGATCCCGGAACGCCTCGAGACAGCGACCGCCGCCCCCGATCCGCCCACCGTCCCCGATCCGCCCACCGGCCGGCGGGTGCTGCGCTTCATCGGGATCACCACGGCTGCGGTACTCGGGCTGCTCGCGCTGATCTACGGCATCGACCTGGTGATATCCCGCAGTCACGTGCCCCGCGGCGTCACCGTCGCGGGCGTCGAGGTCGGCGGGATGCAACGCACCGCGGCCGAGCAGCAGCTCCGTGAGCAACTCGAGCCACGGCTGAACCACCCGATCGCACTGCAGGCCGGTGACGTCACTGTCACCCTTGACCCGGTACGGGCTGGTCTTACGCTGAACTGGCCCGGCACGCTCGACCAGGTGGGCGCGCAGCCACTCAATCCCTGGACCCGCCTGACCTCGACGTGGCAGACCCGCGAGGTCGGTGTGGTGACCAGCGATAACCGGGAAGCCCTGACCGCGGCGTTGGAGGGGCTGCGCACCCAGACCGACCGGGAGCCCGTCGAGGGCACGATTCGATTCGAGGGCGCGCGGCCGATCCTGGTCGACCCGAAGCCCGGCCAGCGGCTGGACGTTCCGGCCACCACCGACGCCGTCCTCGCGGTCTGGGTCCGCGGCGGCACACTCCCCGCCCCGGTCGCGACGCTGCCGGTGGGCACCACCCCCGACGGAATCCGGGCGGCGCTGCGTGACGTCGTCGAGCCCGCGGTGTCCGGCCCGGTCAAGGTCACCGGTGACGGCCAGGACGCCGTGCTCACCCCGGAGGTCATCGCGGCCGCGCTGCGGTTGGCCCCGAACGGCCGGGGTGGGCTGACCATCACCGTCGACGAGCCCATGGTGATCGCCGCCCTTGATCCGCAGCTCGCCTCGACCAAGCGACCGGGCAAGAACGCCGAGATCCTGATCCAGGGTGGCGCACCGGTGGTGCTGCCCTCGGTCGACGGTCGCGGCATCGACTGGGCCGCCAGCCTGCGTCCCCTGCTCGACGTGCTGCCCATCACCGGGCGCGAACGAACCCTGGCGGCCAGCTACGTCACCCTGCCCCCGAAGCTGAGCACCGATCAGGCCTACGCATTGGGGATCACCACCCAGATCAGCACCTTCACCACCGGCGGGTTCGCCCCGGACTCCGGGCAGAATATCCGTCGGGTCGCCGAGCAGGTCAACGGTGCGGTAGTGCGGCCAGGGCAGACCTTCAGTCTCAACGGCCACACCGGCCCGCGCAACGCCGCCGCCGGGTACGTCGACGCCGGCATCATCGACCACGGTCGTCCCGGCCGGGGTATCGGCGGTGGCATATCCCAATTCGCCACCACCATCTACAATGCCTCGTACTTCGCGGGTATGACCGACGTCGAGCACAAGGAGCACAGCTACTACATCAGCCGGTACCCCGCAGCCCGCGAGGCCACCGTGTTCGAGGGTGCTATCGACGTCAAGTTCCGCGACGACTCACCCACCGGCGTCCTCATCCAGACAGCCTGGACCCCGACCTCGATCACCGTGACGTTCTGGGGTAGCAAACACGTCGACGTCGAGTCGATCACCGGGCCGCGCACGAACATCACCGAGCCGACCACCCAGACTGTCCACGGTCAGCCATGCAAGAACAGCCGCGGATCGCAAGGTTTCACGGTGACCGACACCCGAGTGGTCCGCGACTCCAACACCAAGGCGGAGACCAGCCGCCGCACCCGCAAGGTCGTCTACGAACCTGCCCCCCACGTGAACTGCGCTTAATCCGCCTCCACTCCGCATTCAGCGGGCTCAGCGGGGTTATTCGGTGCCTGGTAACCCCGCTGAGCCCGCTGAATGCGGTCAGAAGGCGGCTTCGGGGACGTCCATGAGGGTGTTGTCGGTTGATTCGACGATGGTGCGGTGGGTGGTGAGAGTGGGGAGGATGTTGCGGGCGAAGAATGTCGCCGCGGCGACCTTGCCCTGGTAGAAGGCCTGATCTTTGCCGGTCACCTCACCGCCCAACGCGGTCAGGGCCACCTCGGCCTGGCGCAACAGCAGCCAACCGATCAGCAGGTCGCCGGTGCTCATCAGCAGGCGCACGGTCTGCTGGGCGACCTTGTAGGTGTTGCGCGGGTCCTCCTGGGCCGAGGTCAGGAAGCCGATCATGGCCCCGAGCATCGCCTGCAGGTCTCCCAGCGCGGTTGCCAGCAACGCCCGCTCCTCCTTGAGCTGACCGTTGCCGCCGGCGGCGTCCAGGAACGTTTGGATCTCACTGTTGAGGTGCCCGATCGCCTGACCGCGGTCTCGGACGATCTTGCGGAAGAAGAAGTCCTGGGCCTGGATGGCCGTGGTGCCCTCATACAAGCTGTCGATCTTGGCGTCGCGGATGTACTGCTCGATGGGATAGTCCTGCAGGAAGCCGGACCCGCCCAGGGTTTGCAGCGACAGCGTCAGCATCTCGTAGGCCCGCTCCGAGCCGACGCCCTTGACGACGGGCAGCAGCAGATCGTTGACCCGCGCGGCCAGCCCGGTGTCGTCCCTTCCCAGCTCCACGGTGTCCTGGTAGGTCGCGGTGTAGAGGTACAAAGCGCGGAGACCTTCGGCGTAGGCCTTCTGCAGCATCAACATCCGGCGGACGTCGGGATGGTGGGTGATCGTCACTCGCGGCGCGCTCTTGTCTCGCATCTGCGTGACGTCTGCCCCCTGCACGCGTTCCTTGGCGTACTCCAGCGCGTTGAGATAGCCGGTGGACAGTGTCGCGATGGCCTTGGTGCCGACCATCATCCGAGCGTACTCGATCACCTGGAACATCTGCGCGATGCCGTTGTGCACCCCGCCGAGCAGCCAGCCGACCGCGGGTTTTCCGTGCGCGCCGAAGGTGAGCTCGCAGGTGGTGGAAGCCTTGATGCCCATCTTGTGCTCGAGGCCGGTGACGAAGACGCCGTTGCGCTCGCCCAGCTCACCGGTAGCGGCGTCGAAATGGTACTTCGGAACCAGGAACAGTGACAGCCCCTTGGTACCGGGAACGGTGTCGATTCCAGGCCTTTCCGGCCTGGCGAGCACCATATGCATGATGTTGTCGGTCAGATCGTGCTCCGCGGAGGTGATGAAGCGCTTCACGCCCTCGATGTGCCATGAGCCGTCGGGCTGCGGGATCGCCTTGGTGCGTCCGGCGCCCACGTCGGATCCGGCGTCGGGCTCGGTGAGCACCATGGTGGAACCCCAGCCCCGGTCGATCATGATTTGAGCCCAGCGCCGCTGCTCCGCGGTGCCCTCGTCGTGCACCACGCGGGCCATGTTGGGCCCGCCCGAGTACATGAACGCCGGCGGGTTGGCCCCCAACATCAGTTCCGAACCGGCCCAGCGCAGGGCAGCCGGCGCACCGTAACCACCCAGCTCGGCGGGCAGGTCCAACCGGTACCACTCGCCGTCCCAGAGCGCCCGGAAGGACTTCTTGAACGCCGCGGGCAGCTCGACGGTGTGTGCGTCGGGGTCGAACACCGGCGGGTTGCGATCGGACTCGGCGAAGGACTCCGACAGCGGCCCGCGAGCCAGCCGGTCGAGCTCGCTGAGCACGTCGTGCGCGGTCTCGATGTCCATCTCCGCGAAGGGGCCGACGCCCATCAGCTCCTGCACCCCGAACACCTCGAAGAGGTTGAACTCCAGGTCGCGGAGGTTGCTCTTGTAGTGACCCATGTCCTCGCCTCCGGAGGCTCTAAGTACCTAACTCACCGGGTACCTACTCGCAGGTAACAACAGCATATTACCGGCTGGTAACCCCTGCAAGTCGCGCCATCGCGTGTGGGATGGCTCACGCCAGGCAGCAGAGAGCCCCGTCGCAGGTCGTGGGGGCGGAGGCTGCGCGGGGCTCTCTACCTGTCTGTCGTCGCTCGGCGGGACAGCGTTACGTCGGACAGGCGACGTCGGAGAGCGCACGAAATAGCGGCAAGACTACGAGCCGCCGCGGGCTTGGCGGCTTTCGTAGAGTTCCCAGGCGCGCCGGCGGGCCTCGTTGGCGCGGCGCTGCGCGTCCTCCAACACCTGCCGCTCCTGCTCCGGTGTGGCGTGGCCCTCGGCTACCGCCACCTCCGCGGCCACCCAGTCATCTTCCCCGTCGCGGTGGTCGTCTCCGGAGCCCGGATCGGCGCGATGCCGACGGCGCTGGTAGTAGGGATTGTCCGCCGTCAAACCGCCGCTGAAGCGACCGTAGGCACCGAGAAAGAGCAGCAGCATGCCGGCGATGAAGCTGAAGATCACATTCGACATCCGGAACGCCAGCAGGTTGAGCTCGGTGTGCAACACTGCGAGATTGAGCAGGCCGGAGAGCAGGAAGAGCAAGCCGACGACCACCGTGACCGTTGATGAGCTCCGGCCACCGCGCCACGCAGCGCCGACGAGGACCCCGCCGACGACGAGCGAGATCGCCGACAGCAGGCCGTTCGACGCCAAACCGAGAAGGACCTTACCCTGCACCGCGAGGAATTCCAGCCGGTTGGCGACACCGAGTACCCCGAACACGCACAATCCGGCACCGAGCACCGCCGCTCCGATACGGTGCACGAGGTCTACCCAACTCCCCGGCGGGGTTCTCGACACCCTTCTCAGGGTACTACCGCCCCTTTGCTCTTAGTTAGTGAAGAATTTCTGAACAAGGGCGGGAGCGTCCGAGCGTTCGATCCCGTCTGCGTCAAAAGGAATTTTTGTCTTGATCCTGGAAGCCCGGGCGGGAAGTGTCGTCAATTTCTATCATGGGCACGTCGCCGGGTGTGGTGTTGTGTCTCACGGTGCAGCCGGTCGAGCCTTGGCTGATCAGTATCCCGCGCTTCAAATTCGAGCCGTAGATCTTGTTCTTGTGCAGGTCGACGTTGGGCCAGTGGCGCAGACTCACTGCCTGATCACCGTTGGTCGCACACGTATTGCCGGTGAATATGATCGACCGTGAGTCGGCCGGGGTGTCACCGTTGCCACCCTCGTCACCGGTGGCGATCAGACAGTGCTCGTCGACGTTGCGGCAGGCGTTGCCCACGATCTCCACGTCGAACGTGGGCGGGCGGCCGGTGTCGAACGTGCGGAAACAGGCGGGCTGTGGGGGAGCCGGTCCGCCGTCGGCGGAGATGTCCCCGATCGTGTTGCTGATGATGTGGTGGCCGTTGCCGAAAAAGCGCATGCCATCAGCCGCACCGTCGTCACCGGCGACCGTTCCGGTCACCAGGTTGCGGCGCACGGTGACCCGTCGCCCGCTGATGGAGATGCCGGTGGCGGCGGCATGCTGCACGGTGTTGGACTCCAGGATGGAGTCAATGCATGAAGCGCAGACGATTCCGCCGCGCTGGGTGTCGCTGACCACGTTCTTCTGCGCAATGATCCCGGTCCCCGCGAGGAGCAGCTCGCCACCGCCGACGATCGCGAAACCCTGGATGAGGATGTAGTCGGCGATGATGTGGACCTCGTGGACGGTGGTGTGCCCGTCGGAGACGAGACGGATCGGCGCGTCGGCGGTTCCCGATCTGGTCATCGTCAGGTCCGCACCGGCGAGATCGTCGCCGGTGAAACACAACGTGTCTCCCGGCGAAGCGGCAGCCAGTGCCGCATGCACGTCGCCGGCTCGGGTGATCGTGATGGTGCAGCCGGTCTGCGGCTGCGGGTTGTCCTGGCCGGCGGATGCGAAACCGGCGATGGGCAATACCAGTCCGAGCAGCGCAACGGAGCAGAGCGCCGCCGAGCGGGCGGCTCTCGTCACCGGTGCTGCCCTTGTCCCGAGACTGGGATGTTCATCGCGGCGAGGGTAACGCTCGGTGGTCGTAATTGTCACTCAACGCATATGGCGCGTCGATTCACGAGTTCTGCCGGTTCCGGCCGGCCGGCGTCGATGAGCAGGCATCGACGAGCTGATGTTGGGCGTCATCGAGGTAGGCGCGCAGCAACCGTTCGGCGCCGGCCGGGTCATCGGTGTCCAGGCGGGTGAGGATTTCGCGCTTGCGGGGCAGATACGGTCGGTAGAACGTGTCTGGGTCGGCCATCACGTGGAAAGCCAGACGTAGCTCGGCGAGCAGGCCGCCCATGATCTCATCCAGCCGAGGGCTGCCGGCCAATGCCACCAGGCGCTGGTGGAAGCGGAGGTTGGCGGTGCCGAGGTCCTGCCAGTGCTGGCGGTGCAGGGCGTCCTCGCCGTCAGCGATCGCGGCGCGCAGCGGGTCCAGCGCCGGGCCGGTGTCGGTGGCGGCCCCGGCGGCCGCACATTCGATGATCGTGCGGACCCGGTAGAGGTCACGGATATCCTGAACGGTCAGCTGCCGGACGAACACCCCTTGGTTGAGCCGGTGGTCAAGCAGCCGTTCGTGGGTGAGTAACCGGAAGGCTTCCCGCAACGTGTTGCGGGAGACTCCCAGGGCGCTGGTGATGGTCTCCTCGGCCAGCCGATCGCCGGGTGCGAAGTAGCCCTCGGCGATGCGGGTACGCAGGATGCCGGCAACCCGGTCCGCAGTACTGGTCCGCTCCAGCAGCCCCCGGTCGGCGAACAGCGCCAGGTGACGTGCGGTCCCGGTGTCGGCGTTGGTCCCGGTGTCGGCGTTGGTCACAGTGACCTCCCTGGATGTCAGCAAACCACAGATCCGACCTCAGTCCACTGAGAGACTTGGCATATCGTTGAACGATCTTAGTCCGGATCAGAATGCCAACGGAGGATGCCGATGATCGCCAGCACCCACCGGACCACCGCGATGTTCCCCGATCAGGCCCGCGCGCTGTTCCGGACCGGCACTATCACCCACACGTCGGGCTGGACACCCGGTTATGCTCAGGCCAACCTGATCGCGTTACCGGCCGACTGGGCCTACGACCTGCTGCTCTTCGCCCAGCGCAACCCCAAAGCCTGCCCAGTGCTCGACGTCACCGATCCCGGCGTCCCGCACACCGTGCTGGCCCCCGGCGCGGACCTGCGCACCGACTTGCCGCGCTACCGGGTCTGGGTGGACGGGGAACTGGTCGAGGAGCCGGCCGATGCCACCGCCGCCTGGCAGGAGGACTTGGTCGCGGTTCTGATCGGGTGCAGCTTCACCTTCGAGACCGCGCTGATCGCCGTCGGGGTGCCGCTGCGCCACGTCGAGCAGGACCGAAACGTCGCCATGTACGTCACCGATCGGCCGTGCCGGGTAGCCGGTCGGCTCGGCGGCCCACTCGTGGTCTCCATGCGTCCGGTCCCGGCCGCCCTGGTGCCCACCGCCGTGGCCGTCACCGCGGCGATGCCGGCTGTGCATGGTGCCCCAGTTCAGGTCGGTGACCCAGCCGGGTTGGGAATCTCCGACCTGGATCGGCCCGACTTCGGAGATTCAGTCGAGATCGGCCCCGGGGAGCTGCCGTTGTTCTGGGCCTGCGGGGTGACCCCACAGGCTGCGGTGATGGCGTCCAAGCCACCGTTCGCGATCACCCATGCCCCTGGGCACATGTTCGTCACCGACATCTCCGACACCGCCTACCGGCTCGCGTGACCAGGGCGGTGACAACTGATGAGTAAAGAAGGTCCGCCGAGCGATCCCGGGGCGTGTGCCGGAGTCGATGTCGGGGGCACGTTCACCGATGTCGTCGTGCACGCCGCGGGTCATCGGCCCAGGGCGGTGAAGGTGCCCACAACTCCGGACGACCAATCCGTCGGCGTCGCGCGGGGTGTTGCGCAAAGTTGGCCCCAGAACGGACCCAAGAGCGGCGCCCTGCGACTCCTGCCACACGGCACCACGACCGCCACCAACGCCGTACTGGAACGCAACGTTGCGCGGACGGTATTGGTGACCACCGACGGGTTCGCCGACGTGCTGCAGATCGCCCGGCAGGACCGGCCCGCGCTCTACGACCTCACGGTCACCCGCCCGGATCCGCTGGTGCCGCACGACCGGGTGGTGACCGTCGTCGAGCGGATCAATCCCCAGGGCGAGCCGATCGTTGCGCTGACCGACGAGGAGATCGACCAAGTGGTACGCCAGGTCGAGCGCCTCGAACCGGAGTCGGTTGCGGTGAGCCTGCTGTTCTCCTACGCCGGTGACGAGCATGAACGGCGGCTGTGTGACGCGCTGAAGCGGCTAGATGTGCCGATCACTCGATCCAGCGTGCTGCTCCCGGAGTTCCGCGAGTTCGAGCGGGCGTCGACGTGCGTGCTCAACGCCGCGATCGAGCCCGTCATGCGTCGGTACCTTTCCTCGCTGACTACCCGGATCCCAGACCCGACCATCACTGTCATGACGTCGGGCGGCGGCACTGCCGGCGTCGATTTCGTGGCGGCGGCCCCGGTGCACACGTTGCTGTCCGGGCCCGCCGCGGGGGTGGTCGCCGCAGGTGCCGTGGCGCGTGGCGCGGGCTTCGAGGACGCGATCGCCTTCGATATGGGGGGCACGTCCACCGACGTGTGCCTGATCAGAGCCGGCCGGCCGGAGATCTCGACGTCCGCGCAGATCGCCGGGCTGCCGTTTCGCACCCCGGCGGTCGGCATCCACACGGTGGGCGCCGGCGGTGGGTCGATCGCCTGGGTCGACACCGGGGGTGCCTTGCGGGTCGGTCCGCGATCGGCCGGGGCGGATCCCGGCCCAGCGTGCTACGGGCTCGGTGGTGACGAGCCGACGGTGACCGATGCGCACTGCGTGCTCGGCCATCTCGACCCGGATCGGGAACTCGGTGGAGGTCTGCGGCTCGACATCGACGCTGCCGCGGCCGCTATCGCCGCGCTACCGGACTCAGCCACCGGGGCGCCGGGGATCCTGGCGGTGGTGCGGGCCACGATGGCTCGCGCCTTGCGCAAGGTCAGCACTGAGCGCGGTGTCGACCCGGCCGGGTTGGCGCTGGTCGCCTACGGTGGTGCGGGTCCCTTGCACGCGACTGCGCTGGCTCGCGAGCTGGGTTGCCGCGCCGTGGTGGTGCCACCGGCACCGGGAGTGCTCAGCGCACTGGGGCTGCTGCTGGCGCCGGCCAGGTATGAGGCATCGCGAACGGTGATGGCGCCGGCCGACGACGATCTCACCGACGTCTGGGAGGCGTTGGAGGACCAGGCCCGCCAGGAGCTGCACCGTCAGGGCGTGGCAGGCGAGATCACGGTGTCCCGGGTCGCCGACGCCCGGTATGCCGGCCAGTCCCACGAACTGCGGATCACGGTGGGTGACGGCTCGGATGTGGCGCAGTTGCTGCACACCGCGCACCGGGAGGCCTACGGGTACGCCATTCCTGACGAGCGCGTACGGGTCGTCACCCTGCGGGTGGTGGCGCAGGGTGAACCGATCCTGTCCGAGTCACCCAGCGACTGGGACCAGGGAGAGCCGGCGCCGGAGCGGTCCCGGGAGATCGGCATTGCGGGCGAAACCGTGACGGCGTGGGTGGTGTCCCGAGCGGGGCTGGCAGCCGGCGACGAGGTCAGCGGCCCTGCGCTGATCGAACAAACGGACACCACCACGCTGCTGGTTACCGGGGAGGTCGCCGTGGTAGACGGTGCCGGCAACCTGGTGGTGCACCTCGATGGCCGGCCGGCGCCCGCGTGATCAGCTTTCTTGCTGCTCACCATCCGCTTTGCATCCTCCCGTGCCAGCCCACGCCCATGAGGGCTTGACGTACCGCAACGGCACCCTCGGTCAAAGGGAGCACGGGCTCCGGCGGAGACCACCAACGCCGTGTGCGAGTCGGCTGTCGTCAATCGCGCAACAGCCGATTACTGCTGCACGCGCCGGCCCGACCACCGCCACCGTCATGTCCTCAGCGGGCATTGCCCGACGATCCACGGCCGGCCAGCCCCGTATTCGACAACCTGCGGAGTCTGGGCACGCAAAGCAGCCCCGATAGATCGGCTACGATCTACATCCGGCAGAACGACAAACGACGTGTTACCTGGTGGGCGCATCCGGATAGCCCTCCGTCGTCATCGCCGGTTGCTCGCACAGTGAATCGAGTTACGCATATCTCCCTGACATCGCTCGGGATCAGCCGGTGCTGCCCACCGGCACCCGTGAGTGGCTCCTCGCCCGTGCCGCACGGCTCCAGCACGCCTACGACACAACCGCGACCCCACTGGGACGCGGTCTCGTCCACGCCGATGCCCAGCCTGACAACCTGCTGCAGGATCACGACGGGCGGTGGTTGCTCATCGACTGGGACCGCGCCAGCCACGGCCCCCGAGAACTCGACCTCGTCTTCGCCGTCCCCGACCACTTCCACGACTCCGACACCGAACGGGCTGAATTCAGCGTTGCCTACGACTTTGACATCACCTCCTGGACCGGCTGGACTCTGATTCGCGACCTCACCGAACTGCACTCCCTCGCCAGCTATCTCCGCCGCGCAGCCACCAATCCCGCCGCGCGTCACGAGCTCAACCGACGCATCGATTCACTGGTCACCGATAAACACAGCATGGTGTGGCGCAGCGTGTCAGGCTGAGCAACGTCAAGCAGGCCGTGAGCACCGGTCGCGCCGATCCCGGTCGCCTGGTCCCGTCCGGCCGCGGGGTTCAGCGGGCTGGCACCCTGTGGTGCATGACGACGATCGTGGTGCTCGGCGCGGGCAAGGTCGGCGAGACGTTGCTGTCCGGGCTCACCGCGCGCACTGCTGGCAACCCGGTGGTGCACCTGCATGGCTGAGCTGTCCGGGGTCGAGTTGGAGGTGTTCCGGCATGCGCTGGCCGGGGTCGCCGAGGAGATGGGTGTCGCGCTGCGGCGCGCGGCGTACTCGCCCAATATCAAGGAGCGCGCCGACTGCTCGGCCGCGGTGTTCGATCCCGATGGGCAGATGGTCGCCCAGGCTGAGCACATTCCGGTGCACCTGGGCGCCATGCCGGCCAGCGTCCGCGCGGTGCTCGACACCTACGGCGCGCTGCAGCCCGGGCAGCAGGTCTGCGTCAACGATCCTTATCTGGGCGGAACCCACCTGCCGGATCTGACGATCGTCGCCGCCGTCGGCTCTGGTTCCGAAGACGGCGCTGAGCTGCTCGGTTATGTGGCCAACCGCGCGCACCACGCCGACGTCGGCGGAGCGGCTCCGGGGTCCATGCCGGCCACCGCCACCGAGATCGCGATGGAAGGAATCCGGATCCCGCCCATCCTGATCGCCGATGCCGGCGGCGAGCGCGACGACGTGGTGCGGCTGATCGCCGCGAACTCCCGGACACCTGGGGAACGCCGGGGTGACCTGAGGGCGCAGTTCGCGGCCAACCATGTCGGGGCGGCTCGGCTGCGGGAGCTCGCCGTCCGGATGGGTGCCGCGCGGCTGCACGAAGCCATGGCGGCCGTCTGTGACTACTCCGACCGGCGGGTTCGGACCGCCGTGACGGAGATCCCGGACGGGTGCTATCGCAACTCCGACGTCCTCGAGATCGGTGCCGGGGTCACGATCCGCGCGGCGGTGACCGTCGCCGGTGACGAGGTGTCGATCGACTTCGAGGGCTCCGACCCGCAGATCCCGGTGAACTGCAACGCCGTGTTCGCAGTGACGTTGTCCTCGGCGATGTTCGTGTTCCGGATGCTGACCGACCCCGACGCCCCGCCCAATGCCGGCTGCTACCGGTCGCTGCACGTGCGCGCCCCGGAAGGCTCTGTGGTGCACGCGAGGTTTCCCGCGCCGGTCGCCGCCGGCAATGTCGAGACCAGCCAGCGGATCGTCGACGTCCTGCTCGGCTGCTTCGCCCAGGCGATTCCCGACCGGGTGCCGGCGGCCAGCCAGGGCACGATGAACAACCTGCTCATTGGTTCGAGTGGCGACGGTCACTGTGGGCCGTTCAGCTACTACGAGACGCTGGGCGGCGGCGAGGGCGGCACCCCCGGCCGCCCCGGCATGTCCGGGGTGCACACCGGGATGACCAATACGCAGAACACCCCCGTCGAGGCGATGGAGCTGGACTACCCGCTGCGGGTGTGGCGCTACGAGCTGCGGTCCTGCTCGGGGGGCGCTGGCCGGCATCCCGGCGGTGACGGTCTGATCCGGGAGGTCGAGGTGCTGGCCGACTGCACGCTGACCGTGCAGTCCGAACGCCGGGAGCACCCGCCGTGGGGCCTGGGCGGCGGGCACCCCGGCGCGGTGGGCCGCAACATCCTGCGCCGCGACGGGACCGAGGAGGAACTACCCAGCAAGGGCACCTGGCCGCTGCGCCGCGGTGACCGGATCCGCATCGAGACCCCCGGCGGTGGCGGCTGGGGCGAACCCGATGACTGAACGGGTTGTACCAGTGACGTCGCCGATGAGCGGCAAGAGAGTCGCGCTGCTGGTCGGCTGCTCTGAGTACGCAGACCCGGGGTTTCCAGAGCTGCGGGCACCAGCCCAGGACGTCGAGGCGTTAGAACGCGTGCTCGCCGACCCGACGATTGGTAATTTCACTGTAGAAACGCTGCTCAATGAGCCGTCGGAGGAGGTCCGCGAACAGATCGAGGGCTTCTTTGCCAACAGCAAGCCCAATGATCTCTTGCTGCTCTACTTCTCGTGTCATGGCGACCTGGACCCCAGAGGGCGGCTGTACTTCGTTGCAGCCAACACGAAGAAAGAGCGGCCGCACGCGCTGGGGGTCACGGCACGATGGGTGAAGGAGCAGATGGATGAAAGCCGTTCCCAGCACATCGTGTTGCTGCTCGACTGCTGCTACAGCGGCGCATTCGCCACGCGGGGCAGAGCAAGCGGCAAGGAGATCCTCGAGCAGCTCGGCGGCCGTGGCCGCGTGGTCATCACCGCTTCAGGCAAAGCGGAGGAGGCTTACGGGTCGCGTTTCACCAGTGCTGTGGTCCAAGGTTTGGAGACTGGAGAGGCTGACCTCGACGGAGACGGCCGCGTATCGGTCAATGAGTTGTATGACTACGTATACGAAAAAGTCAGCCGGGACAAGCCGAACCAAAAGCCGACAATGTTGGCCAACGTGCAGGGCAAGCTCTATCTGGCGAGCAATCCGCATGCGCTGTTGCCACTGCCGGCTGAGCTTGAGCCAGACTTGACGAGTGAGATTGTTTGGAAGCGACGTGGCGCGGTAGACGGCTTAGAGCGGTTACTGGCCGGTGACCATCCAGTAGAGCAGAAGCGCACGGCGAGACAAGCCCTGGCCACCTTGCGTGACGACACCGACCCTGGCATTCGGAAAGCCGCCAGGAAGGCGTCGCGCAGAATTTCCCGGCGACCTCACAGAAATCGTTGGCTGGTTGGGAGCAGTCTGGTAGTGGTGTTGCTCATGGGGGTGTTGACGTGGTGGTGGCGGGGTGATTCACCACCTGGGCCCGTAACTCTGGATAATCCCATCGCGTGTTCGCCGAGCATCAAACCCGCCGACGGCGTGCTGTCGATCGGGACGTTACTCCCGAAGACCGGGGCATTCGTCTACAACGGTCCAGCGCTGGAGGCCGGCGTGAACCTGGCGAGGAAGGACATCAACGATGCCGGCGGCATCCCTGGCATCGGGGTGCAGCTCGATGAAGCCAATCGGGGCGACGAGGGCAACCCCTTCGTCGACACCGCAGGCCGGTCGACGGATTCGCTGCTGGCCGGCGGAGTAGATGTGATCATCGGTCCCGGGACGTCGGCAGTGGGGCTCAAGGTGATCGACAAGGTCACCTGCGCAGGTGTGATCATGTTTGCGCCCGGGACCGCGTCGCCGGTGTTCACCACCTACCCCGACCAGGGGCTCTTCTTCCGCACCTCACCGTCAAGCGAGCTCGAGGGCTCCGTGCTCGGCAAGCTCGTCGTCGTTGACGGCAACTCGACGGCGGTGGTGATGTCCCGCGACGACGTGTACGGCAACGGCTTACGGGAGGTGACCGTAAAAGCGATCCAGGAATCCGGAGGAAAGGTGCTCGACTCCTTTCATTACGACCCGAACGCGGGCAGCTACGACAAGGATGTCCAACGGGTCAAGGATAAGAATCCCGATGCGATCGTCCTGATCGGCTTCACGGAGAGCGCTCGAATTCTTGCCAAGATGATCGAGGGGGGTCTCGGCCCGAGGAGTAAACGGGTGTACGGCTCGGGCTCTAATATGAGCAACACCCTGGCCGTTCAAGTCAGTCCGCAGGACCCGGGGGTCTTGACAGGTATGAAAGGGACCCCACTGGACGCTGGGGGTGAAGCGTTCTTGACACGGCTGCGGGAGGCTGATCCTGGACTGCCGGATCTGACCTTCGCCGGGCGAGCCTACGACGCGGTGGTGATCACCGCGCTGGCGGCGGCGGTCGCCCGCACAGACGCGCCCGCTGCCATCGCTAAGGAGATCAATGGTGTCACGAAGGTGGGCGAGAAATGCACAAGTTTTGCCGCCTGCATGACGCTCGTGGAAAACAGCAGGAACGTCGACTACGACGGCCCGTCCGGGCCGCTGGAGTTCACCGATCCCGGTGAGCCTTGCTCGGCCACGTACGCGATCAGCGAAATTCAAGCCGACGGCACCGTAAGGCCCCTCCGGAGCGAGCAGGTCAGCTGTTAGGCTTATTCACCCGGCTTGAGGTGAACTGTCAAGCGCATGCCTGCTCACGGCAGGTGTTCGCTCGATGAAAAGTCTCGTACGATCGTGGCGCTACGGACGAGCCCGCCACCGTCGCGAAGGAGATCAACGTACGGGCATGCGCAAGTCCGTCTTCCCGTCACAGGTGAGTCAGGTGGTTGAGCCCGGCTCCAATCCTGCTGGGGTAGGGGCGGGGTGGGTGCAGAACTCGGTGAGGTCATCGCGCAGGGCAGCCAGGGTGCTGGAGGCGAGGTCGGGCTGCTGAGCCAGCAGGGTGTTCAGCGAGCGGGCCCGACCGATCACCGGCACCGTGCGGTACTCGGCCTGGGTGGACTGCAGCACGGGGGCGAGGTGCTCCCTGACGGCGTCAAGGTCACCTCGGGCCAGGTGGGCGAGTGCCAGGTCGAAACGTGCCGCGGCGATGTACTGGGCTTTGGGCCGGGCCTCGGCGGTGAACTCGTCCAGGGCGGTGCGCGCCCAGTCCACGGCGGCATCCAGATGCTCGGTGCCACCGAGCGCGCAGTGGGCTTCGCTGGCTAGGAGAGCGGCGTGCCCAGCGTCAAAGCCGAGCACACCTGGTTCATCGGAGGTGGGCACGGTGGGTGCAGTCGCGGCCAGCGCCAGGGCCCGGTCGACCTCACCGGGCTGGCGGCGAGCCGCCTGGATGCGGGCCTGTTGGCTGGTCAGCCGCAACAAGGCGGTACCGCTAATGGCATCCGGCAGAGCGGACTCGACGAGCTGGGCGGCTTCGTCGTAGCGGCCGTCCCAATAGGCCATATTGGACTGCACGTAGCGGATGAAGACCCGCAACGGGGTGTAACCTGACACCTCGGCACAATGCAGCGCAGTACGAGCGTGGGTGCCCGCGGCGTGTGGATGGCCCAGGTCGAACGTGACGAGTGACAGCAGCCCGCAGATCTGTCCGGCCAGCTTGTACAGACCGGTAGTGTGCCGGGGCTGTTGGCGTCCGGCGATCAAAGCGAACACGTCATCGCGGGCGCCGAGCAGGCCGGTGAAGACCATGGCGGGTGGGTCGATCTGCTCACGCCGAGCGGCCTCGGCGACGTCGGCGGTCATCTGGTCGAGCACATCGTCATCGACGTTGGTAGTGGCGCTCCAGCGCCGGAACTGGGCGGATTCCTCGGCTGCCATGATGACCTCCTCGCGGATCGGCAGACCGCGGGCGTCGCAGCGCACGATCCGCCGGCTGCCCCGGATGGAGACAGTGTCACTGCCCCGGCGCCCGAGTGCACGATCGGGGTCAGCTCGGTCACCCAGCGTCGTTGGCGATACGCCGGCTGTGATCGTGGCGGGTGAGTACCCGGTCGGGGACGCGGTGAGCAGGCAGCGATCGGCCGGGGTGAGGTGCTCCAGGTCGTCAGCGTCGACAAGCTGCGACGGGGTGCACCCATGGCCGTACGCGGCGGCCAACCCGGCCAGGTAGCGCAGGCTGGGTGGGGCACCGCCGTGCGGCCAGGTTTCGTATTCGCTGACGCGGTGGTCCGACAGCCTGGATCCGGGCTGGATGGTGTTGTACCGCTGCGCCACCTTCCACTGCGGCCACCCCAGGGCGTGGCGCCAGGCCACCCGAGGCCGAAGGGTGAACCGGCGGCCCATCTCGACGGCGATCTGGGCGACCGAGCACCCCAGACCACGCATCCGGTCCCGAAGCTGATCACGCTCGGCTTTCGCCGAAGCCCCGGCGTTCCTGCGCATCGCCCACCCCCGCCAAGTTCGTGTGTCGTACCGAAGTCGCCGCAAACGGTAGCCTT
Organism: Pseudonocardiaceae bacterium; assembly: GCA_050700495.1. Classification (GTDB taxonomy): domain Bacteria; phylum Actinomycetota; class Actinomycetes; order Mycobacteriales; family Pseudonocardiaceae. The sequence goes on along the minus strand of JBOHHF010000342.1, from coordinate 197 downwards.
AAGCCAGCCGAGCACAGCAGTCCATCAGCCCGTATCGACGGGAAGCTCTGCGCCCACTGGCATTTGTTCACCCAGGTCAGCGCGACCGGGATGGGCGGGGAAAAGTTCCCGTTCACGCTGGCGCTGGTCCGGCCCCTCGAGTCGTGGACGGAGGCGGACAGCGCGGGCGGTCTTCTGCGCGGCGCAGAGGAAGACCG
>JBOHHF010000341.1:0-4185 GCA_050700495.1 Pseudonocardiaceae bacterium | reverse complement strand
CCCCAGTAACCCCGCTGAGCCCGCTGAATGCGGGTGGACGGGACGATGTAGGGGTGGGGGGTGGTGACGTCGCTGGTTAGGTTGGCGTTGGTCATGGGAGGGCTCGCCAATACCAGCGCCACCAGCTGCGATGGCTCAGCCAGTACCGGGCCGGAGAAGATGCCGGCGCGCATGGAGCCGTGCTCGCGAAGGCGGCGGGTCAGTGCGCGGGTGTCCACCCCGGAGATGCCCACGATGCCCTGGCGGGAAAGTTCCTCTTCAAGTGATCGGCGAGACCGCCAGTTGGAGGGCATCCGGGCCGGATCGCGCACGACGTAGCCGGCAACCCAGATCCGGTCCGACTCGTCGTCCTCGTCGTTCCAGCCGGTGTTGCCGATGTGCGGAGCAGTCTGCACGACGATCTGGCGCCGGTAGGACGGGTCGGTGAGGGTCTCCTGGTAGCCGGTCATCCCGGTGGCGAACACGGCCTCACCCAGCGCCTGGCCCACCGCGCCGTAGCTCTCACCGCGCACCGTGGTGCCGTTCTCCAGCACTAGAACCGCCAGCTCACGAGTCAACGCTGCACCTTCCCGTCCTCGGTCGTGACCTCGCCACGCAACAGGGTGGCCACCACCCGAGCGGGCAGCTCCATCCCCTCATAAGGGGTATTGGCGGCCAAACTCGCGAGCTGCGCTCCGTGCACTGTCCAGTTGGCGTCGGGGTCCACCAGGACCAGCGTCGCCGGCTGTCCCACCGCGATCGGGCGGCCCTGATCGGTCGCCCCGCCGATGCGGGCCGGGCGCTCGCTCATCACCCGGGCCACCCCCCGCCAGTCCAGCAGACCGGGACGCACCATGGTTGCCACCACCACAGACAGCGCAGTCTGCAGTCCCAGCATGCCGGGCCGGGCCGCGGACCATTCGCAGTCCTTGTCCTGCGCGGCGTGCGGGGCGTGATCGGTGGCCACGCAGTCCACGATCCCCTCAGCCAGCGCAGCGCGCAGCGCCTGGGTGTCGGCTGCGGTGCGCAGCGGCGGGTTGACCTTGTTGACCGGGTCGTAGCCGGCCAGCCGCTCATCGGTGAGCAGCAGATGGTGCGGGGTGACCTCGGCGGACACCCGGATTCCGCGCTGCTTGGCCCAGCGCAGCACGTCCACCGTGCCCGCGGTGGACACGTGGCAGACGTGCAGCGCCGCTGCGGCGTCGCGGGCGAGCAGGCAGTCCCGTGCCACGATCGACTCCTCGGCGGCAGCAGGCCAGCCGGCCAGCCCCAACCGGGCGGCGATCTGACCCTCGTGGGCTTGGGCACCGGCGGTGAGCCGCGGGTCCTCGGCGTGCTGAGCCACCACGCCGCCCAGCCCGCGGGTGTACTCCAGGGCTCGACGCATCAGTAGTGAGTCGTGCACGCACAGCCCGTCGTCGGAGAACATCCGCACCGCAGCGACGGACGCCGCCATGGATCCCAGCTCGGCGAGCCGCTCGCCGCGCAGCCCGGCGGTGACCGCGCCAACCGGGTGCACATCGACCAGCCCGACTTCGCGGCCGCGCCGGTACACGTGCTCGACGACCACGGCGGTGTCGGCGACCGGGTCGGTGTTGGCCATCGCGAACACCGCGGTGTAGCCGCCCAGCGCCGCAGCCGCCGAACCGGTGGCGATCGTCTCGGCATCCTCCCGCCCGGGCTCGCGCAGGTGCGTGTGCAGATCCACTAAACCAGGCAAGGCGATCAGCTCACCACCGTCGAGCGCATCGGCACCGGTGCCGTCTAGGCCGGCACCCAGTTCGGCGATCACCCCGTCCCGGATCAGCAGATCCACCGGGTGTCCCGCGCCGTAGGGTCGGATCCCGCGCAGCAGCAGCGGCCGGCTCATGCTACGTCATCCTGAGCGGCGAGCAGGTGATACAGCACGGCCATCCGCACGTGCACCCCGTTTCGGACCTGGTCGGTGATCGCTGCCCGGGGTGAGTCGGCGACCGAAGGCGCGATCTCCATGCCGCGCAGCATCGGACCTGGATGCAGCACGACAGCGTGCTCCGGTAACAGCCTCAGGCGGGCCTCGGAAAGCCCGTAGCTGATCGAGTACTCCCGCGCGGACGGGAAGAACCCGCCGTGCATCCGCTCGGACTGCACCCGCAGCACCATCAGCGCGTCGGTGCCGGGTAGTGCGGCGTCGAGATCATGTCCGACCGTGACCGGCCAGCCGTTCTGGCCGCTTCCCTTCTGGCCGTCCCAGTTCGCTATGCCCCACGGCAGCAGCGTAGGCGGGGCGACGAGCTGGATCCGGGCACCGAGCGTGATCAATAGCTGGATATTCGAGCGAGCGACCCGGCTATGTAGCACGTCGCCTACGATGGTGACGGTCCGCCCATTCAGGTTGCCCAAACGCTCACGTAGCGTAGCCGCGTCCAGCAGCGCTTGAGTCGGGTGCTGGTGAGTGCCGTCGCCGGCGTTGATCACGTGCGCGGGTACCCAGCCGGCGAGCCGATGCGCCGCACCCGAGGCAGGATGGCGAATCACGACACAGTCCGCGCCCATCGCGTCCAGGGTGAGCGCGGTATCCCGCAGCGACTCCCCCTTAGTCACTGAGGACGCCGTGGCCGAGACGTTGACCACGTCGGCGCTCATCCACTTGCCCGCGATCTCGAAGGAGGCCCGGGTGCGAGTGGAGCTCTCGTAGAACAAGGTGATCACGGTGCGCCCGCGCAGCGTCGGCAGCTTGCGCACCTGGCGACCCAGCAGCGCCTGCTTGAGCCGATCGGCAGTGTCCAGCAGTGCGGTGGCGGTCTCGCGCTGCAGGTCAGCGGTGGTCAGCAGGTGCCTCACCGGGACCTCCTGCGGATCACGACAGCGTCGGTGCCATCGGTCTGGACAAGCAGCACGCCGACCTCCTCGTCCCGGGAAGTAGGCATGTTCTTGCCCACATAGTCGGCCCGGATCGGCAGCTCCCGGTGACCGCGATCGACCAACACGGCGAGTTGTATCGCCCGCGGGCGGCCGTACTCGCGCACCGCATCCAGCGCTGCCGCTACGGTGCGGCCCGAGTACAACACGTCATCAACCAGCACGATCAGCACATCGTCGAGCCCGCCGGCAGGCAACTCGGTGGGTTGCAGCGCTCTGGTGGGTCTGCGCCGCAGGTCATCCCGGTAGAGAGTGACATCCACGGTGCCCACGCCGGCCAGTGCCCCGCCGAACTCGCGGATCCGGTCTGCCAGCCGGTGAGCCAACGGGACACCGCGGGTGGGGATGCCGAGCAGCACCACCGGCTCGCCAGCGGTGCGCTCGATGATCTGGTGCGCCATTCGAGCGACGATGCGTGCGACATCGGCCGCCGAGAGCAGCTCACGCTGCCGCGGTGGTCCTGCCGCGCCCGTCCCGGAGGGGGACGACACGGGGACCTCCTTCCCCGCCTCACCGGACGGGTCTTAAAGGACGTCAGGTGCCGGGCTGGCGCTCGGACTCCGGTAGCCGACGGTATCAGGAGCTCCCATCAGGGGTTACGGGCACTCAATCACTGCCCCGTCTGGGTGGTGTGCGTGACTCTCCTCGGTGTTGGGCCCCCAATGGCTTGACCTGGGAGGTTACTCAGCGCAGCATTACTCTCCGTATCATCCCGACGTGCGCGCGGCGCCCGAAGGCGTTGACTGGTCGGGTTGAAGGAGAAGGAGAAGCGCTAGATGGGCGACTATGCCAAGGCACTGGGGTCCAAATTGCGCGGCATCCGTCAGCAGCAGGGGCTGTCGCTGCACGGTGTCGAGCAGAAGTCGGCGGGCCGCTGGAAGGCCGTGGTGGTCGGCTCCTACGAGCGGGGCGACCGCGCGGTCACCGTGCAGAAGCTCGCCGAGCTTGCCGACTTCTACGGGGTCCCGGTGCCCGAACTGCTACCAGAAGGCCGGATACCGTCGGGGGGAGAACCAGCCACCAAGATTGTCATCAACCTGGAACGTCTGCAGCAGCTACCGGTGGACAAGGTAGGTCCGCTAGCTCGGTATGCCGCAACGATCCAGAGCCAGCGCGGCGACTACAACGGCAAGGTACTGTCCATCCGCACCGAGGACCTGCGCTCGCTGGCGATCATCTACGACATGTCGCCAGGCGATCTCACCGAGCAGCTGATCGGTTGGGGAGTGCTGCCTCCGGAGGCTCGCCCCGCGAAAGAAGAGTAGGCGCGTGCGTGGCGGTCAGTGCTCAGGGCAATGCTAGAGC
>JBOHHF010000340.1:0-2149 GCA_050700495.1 Pseudonocardiaceae bacterium | reverse complement strand
CTGCGCGATGGGCTTGCCAGTCTCCCGGACCAGCCGCACCGCACCTTCCTTAAAATCCCGATCGAACTTCCTGCGTGTCTCCGACACCGCCCCTCCCTTATAGGCGATGTCTCCACGGTACGAGGGGAAACGCAGGCCAGCACCCACGGTCACAGCGTTCGGGCCATCCACGCCATCCACACCGCCCTCACCGGCAACCCCTGGCTGCCGACAATCACAACAGCATGACATCACAGCTCAACGGTAAACATTCAGCTCGTGCGCCGAGCGTTCGTGTGTGTGGGGGGTGGGTAACGGTGGGTGACGAGGGTGTGTCGGTCCCGGTTTGATCGTCTTGGGTGCGGTGGGATCTTCGGGTGCCCGCGGGAGGAGATGTCTCGCGACGAGCTGATCGTCGTGGTGCACCGTCAGGCCGCGCAGATCACTGTCAGGCTGGGCAGCTCGCGGATTTGATCGAGGCGAACGAGGCGTTGGCGGCGAAGCTGGCCAGGTTGGAGCATCTGCTGTCGCGTAACTCCGGGAACTCGTCGAGCCCTCCCTCGCACGAGGATGATCCGGGTAAGACGCCACCGCAGGACAAGAGGCACCGCAGTGGCGGGACGACGCGGTCCAAGGGTAAGCAGCCGGGGGCTCCGGGATCGAATCTGGCCTGGACTGACACCCCTGATGAGCGCACCGACCGGTTCCCCCAGGGCCGCTGCGAGTGCGGTCATGACCTGGCCGCTGCGAGTGATCTGGGAGTGGTCGACCGCTACCAGCAGCATGAGATTCCGCAGGCAAGGGTGAAAGTCACCCAGTATGACCAGCACCGGGTGCGCTGCGAGTGCGGAATGGTGCACACCGCCACCCGTCCACCAGGTGCCCGATCCGGAGCCGTGGGCTATGGCCCCAATCTCCAGAGTTTCGCGGTCTATCTCATGGTGGTGCATTTCGTTCCCGCGCACCGCTGTGTCGACCTGCTCGAATCGCTGACCGGTGCTGCGCCCAGTGTGGGGTTCGTGCACGGCATGCTCGAGCGCGCCGCGGGGTTGTTGGCCGAGGTCGACCAGCGGATCCGCACCCTGATCACCTTGGCGTATGCGGTGTGCTGCGATGAGACCCCACTCAAGGTCGGGCCGAGAAAACCCAAGCCCGGCAAGAAGAAGGCCGAGAAGTACCTGCTGGTGGCGTGCACCGAGCTGTTCACCCACTACCTGCTCGGAGACCGGGACCTGGAGACCTTCAAGGCTTTCGTCTTCAGAGACCTCATCGACTCAGTGATCGTGCACGACCGCTACCAGAACTACGACTCCGACCAGCTCGGGACGTTGACCCACCAACTGTGTTGCCAGCACTTGCTGCGTGATCTTGCCAGTGCTGGTGAGGTTTATCCCGAGGCACACTGGCCGGCTCAGATCGCCGAGGCGCTGCGCGGGTTGATCCATGAGGCCAACCTCGCTCGCGCGCAGGCCCTCGACGCGATCGAGTGCACTGTCAAAAACGAGCTGATCAAACAGTACCGGGATGGTGTGCGCGTCGGACTATCCGACACCACCAGCCACGGCAACCGCCCCGGCGAACGCAAGACCCGGCTACTGCTGGAAGTCCTGCGCGACCGCCAAGCCGACGTCCTGCGCTTCGCCCACGACCTCAACGTGCCACCCACCTCCAACCAAGCCGAACGCGACCTGCGGCCGGCCAAAGTTCAACAGAACATCTCCGGGCGCCTCACCAGCGAAGACCGCACCCAAGACCGCTACACAATCCGCGGATACCTCTCCACCGCGGCCAAGCACGGCCAGAACATGCTCACCGCCCTCCGCGACGCCTTCCAGGAAAAACCCTGGATGCCACCCATCCCGGCGCCCGCCTGACCAAACGCCCGAAGACAAACCTCCCGACCCGCACCAAGCCCGCAGGGTGAACCGCAAAGTCATTCTTGCTGGTCACGGGTTGGTGTGGGGGGTGGGTTCAGGCCGGGGATGGCCAGGAGCAGGTGCGGGTCGTGTTTGATCTTCCGGGGGGTGGTGGCGATCTTGGTATGGCCGGCCTGGCGGATCAGTCCGGGTGCTGAGTTACGTAGCGTGATCATGGTGCGGGGTCGGGATGCGGTCCTCACTCGGGAGGCGTCTTCTCGCCAGGTCACGTCCCGCACCCAGTGGATCTTGTT
>JBOHHF010000339.1:0-2389 GCA_050700495.1 Pseudonocardiaceae bacterium | reverse complement strand
TCTGCGCGGCGACCCCGTGCAGGCCGACCGTGAGTTGACCGAGATCGTGGAACTCGAACGGCTGCAGCTCACCGGGCACACCCGCGCCCGCTTGTCCTCCCCCTGGGTGCTCCGGCTGCTGCTGCTGGGTGCTGGGCTAGCGGTGTTCCAGCAGATCACCGGGATCAACGCGATCGTGTATTACCAGCCGACGGTACTCACCGGCCTGGGGATGTCCGATACGACCGCGCTGCTGTTCGGATTTCTCAACGCGCTGGTGAACATCGTGACCATCGCCCTGGTCATCCGGTCGAAAATCGTCGATCGGCGCGGCCGCAAGCCCATCTTGCTGGCTGGTCTGGTGGGCATGTCGGTCAGCCTGCTCGCTCTCGGTGTCGCGGCGCTGGCCCTCCCGGTCAACTCGACCGCGCTGTTCGTCATCGCGGTGGCCGCGATCGTGGGATTCACCAACACCTTCTCTGCCACCTGGGGCCCGGTGCTGTGGGTGCAGCTGGCCGAGATCTTCCCACTCGCCATCCGGGGATCGGCGATGGCCATCGCCACCCTGTTCAACTGGCTGGCTGCCTTCATGGTGACCCTGACCTTCCCTGCCCTCACCGCGCTTGCCGGTGTGGGCACCATCTTCATCGCCTACGCCGTCGCCGGCGTGGTGATCTTCCCGATCGTGTGGTGGGTGGTGCCGGAAACCAAAGAGCGCAGCCTGGAATCCCTGGAAGCGGACTTCCGCAACGGCACCCGGTCCGCGATGACCGAGCCCACCACCGCTGCGGGCACGGCATGACTGTCAACTACGGCCCGTACGGTTCGAGCCTGCGAGACCTGCCGCGGCTGCGTAGTACCCGCCGGCGTCGCGCGTCCAGTTGGGATCGCACGGGCGGAAACGACGACCGTCTCACCCTGGAGCCGAGGCAGACCGCCACCCTCGCGGACATTAAGGGAGCCGGCAGCATCAACCACATCTGGGTGACTGTCGCCAACGAGCGGATGACCCGCGACCCGTGGATGCGGGAGCCCGACTACCTGCGCCGGCTCGTGCTCCGCGCCTACTGGGACGGCGAAGCGAACCCCAGCATCGCGGTACCCCTGGGTGATTTCTTCGGGGTCGGGCACGGCCGCACCACCAACTTCGTCTCCGCCCCGCTGCAGATGAGCCCCGAGGACGGCAAGGGGTTCAACTGCTTTTTCCACATGCCGTTCGGTGCGGGCGCCCGGCTGGAGATCACCAGCGAACTGACCCACGAAAAGATGTTCTTCTATTACTACATCGACTACGAGGAACTTGACGAGCTCGAAGACGGCATCGGCCGCTTCCACGCCCAGTGGCGCCGCAGCAATCCCTGCCCGGGAGTGACGCAAGCGTCGGAAGGCAACGCCGATTTTCTACTCACCGGAACGAATCTCGACGGGAAAGCCAACTACACCATCCTGGACGCGACCGGCCGCGGCCACTACGTCGGTTGCGTACTCAACATCCACAACCTCCGCGACGCCAGCGAATGGAACTGGTACGGCGAGGGCGACGACATGATCTTCATCGACGGCGACCAGTGGCCACCCACCCTCCACGGCACCGGCACCGAGGACTACTTCAACACCGCATGGTGCCCGACACAGACCTACCACGCGCCGTATCACGGCATCACGCTGCCCGGCGGTGACAACTGGAGCGGGCAGATCAGCATGTACCGCTTCCACATCGAAGATCCCGTCCCATTCCAACGATCCATCCGGGTCAGCATCGAACACGGCCACGCGAACAAACGCAACGACGACTACTCCTCCGTGGCCTACTGGTACCAAGCCGAGCCACACCAGCCCTTCGATCTCGATCCCGTCGAATACCGCGTTCGTCGAGCACGGTGACCTTGGGCGACCAGACTCGCCTGGGTCTTGCTTGATTCGTCAGGCTGTCAGAAATCCGCGATTCTGCTGACGGGAGTGTGAGTTACCTGCTAACGGAAGCGTGGGAGCACAGCCTGCGCGGCCGTCGGATGCTCAAGCGAGAAGCGCCGAGAGGCACTATGCCTGGTTCGTCCCTAGGCTGGGCCCGGTACCGCAGCCTGAAGTCCGGTTCGCAGCAGTGATCGCCGGAACTGAGGCGTAGCCGCGCAGAACTGCACGGTCACAGCTCAGTTTCGACGATCAACATTGTGGTTGCTCCCGGCCAGATGGCTGCCTTCCAGACCGCGCGCGACGGTACCCGGAAGACGCTGTTGACGACCACACGCTGCGGCGATGCGCGGATCGGGAGTGCCGAGACAAGCCTACACCCGCGTCGCGGCGACCTGACGGGCCATCCGGGCGACCTCCCTGGCGTCATTACCGGGTCGGGCTTCCAACGCAGCGGCCAGTGGCACGAGCCGCAGGCGCCGCACGGCGACGGACTGCA
>JBOHHF010000338.1:0-13018 GCA_050700495.1 Pseudonocardiaceae bacterium | reverse complement strand
CCCATTCCGAACCCGGAAGCTAAGCCCTCCAGCGCCGATGGTACTGCACCCGCCAGGGTGTGGGAGAGTAGGACACCGCCGAACACAACCCCACCACACACAAGGGGCCCCCAACCACACCCGGGGGGCCCCTTAGCTCTGTGAGCAATGAGAGGATTGCGCCCGTGTCAGTCGGAACGAATCTGACCGGAGGCGCGGACTCTGGCGGCCCGAACTCTGATGGCCCGAATTCTGATGGCGGAGCGCGACGGCGGCGGGATCCCGGTGTGGACAGGGGTCGAATGGGAAATCAAGGTGGCCGACCCGAGGAGGGCGGCCGTGCGCCGTTTCGGCGCCGAGACGAAGCTGAAATACCGCGTCCGGAACTCCCCTCAGACGCGGAGGCTGGTGAGTTGGACCGCGAGGTCCGCAAAGAACTGTTGACATTGCCGAAGGGATTGGCCGACCTTGTCGCAAGCCACCTGGTGGCGGTCGGTCGCGTGCTGGACGAAGATCCACAACTGGCGCTGGCTCACGCCCGCTTCGCCCGAAGCCGAGCGAGCCGGGTCGCTGCAGTCCGGGAGGCGGCGGGTGTTGCCGCCTACCACACGGGCGAATGGTCGGAGGCGTTAGCGGAGCTTCGCGCCGCGCGCAGGCTGGGCGGCGGTCCGGGACGTCTGGCGTTGCTGGCCGACTGCGAGCGTGCGCTGGGACGTCCGGAGCGTGCCCTGGAGATTGCACGTAGCCCAGAGGCAGCACAGCTGGGCACTGACGAGGCGGTTGAGCTCAGGATCGTAGCTGCGGGCGCACGGCGCGATCTTGGCCAGTTCGACGCTGCGGTGATCGCACTGCAGGGGCCGGACCTGGAGGCGGCGGGACCGGAGCCATGGCGGGCCAGGCTGCGTTATGCATATGCGGATAACCTGCTGGCCGCCGGCCGTGAACAGGACGCGATCCGATGGTTCCTGGCCGCTACCGAGGTCGACGTCGAAGACGCTACCGATGCTGCGCAGCGGGCCATCGAGCTCAGCGAGCGCCCGGGGCCGCCGTGAGCGGTCCGCTGGAGGGCTACGACGCTGTGCTTCTCGACCTTGACGGCACCGTTGTCCGGGGAACCGAACCTGTCCCCGAGGCGCCGGACGTGGTCAACGAGCTGCGCCAAGCCGGTCGTGCGGTGCTGTTCATCACCAACAACGCATCGCGGGCGCCTGACGAGGTCGCCGAGCACCTCACCACGCTGGGCATCCGGACCGATCCGGGAGACGTCCTTACCAGCGGTCAGGCCGCGGTGGCGCTATTGGTGACCCAGCTGCCGCCGGGTGCCGCCGTTCTGGTCGTGGGCTCCGAGGCGCTGGTCGCCGCGGTGCGGTCGGCCGGGCTGCGTCCGGTGACCACTGCGTCAGAGCGACCGGTCGCGGTCGTGCAGGGGCACTCCCCCGAAACCGGGTGGGCCCGGCTGGCCGAGGCGTGTCTAGCGATCCGTGGCGGCGCGATGTGGATTGCGTGCAACATCGACCGCACGCTGCCTACCGAGCGGGGCTTGCTTCCCGGCAACGGTGCCATGGTAGCCGCGTTGCACGCTGCCACCGATCGGGAACCCACGGTGGCCGGCAAGCCGGCGCGCCCGCTGCTCGATACGGCTGTGGACCGCATCGGTGCACAGCGGCCTCTGGTCGTCGGTGACCGTCTGGACACCGACATCGCCGGAGCTCGTGGCGCTGGGCTGGAGTCACTGCTGGTCCTGTCCGGGGTCGCCGATCCCGTCGCGCTGCTCGCTGCGCCACCGGGGCAGCGGCCAGTTCACCTCGGCGCCGACCTCAGGGTGTTGCGCGGGTCCCTCGACAGCGCCCGGATTCAGGCGCGGCCCGGGTGGCGTGTCGATTGGGCCGATGGCAACCTGCTGCTGCACCGCGACGGTACCGCTGGTGACCCTCTCGACGCGCTGCGGACGCTGTGCACCGCCTGGTGGGCTGAGCATGCTGGGCCGGTGGTAGTGCGCGCCTGTGATGACACCGCCGCCGTCGCATTGGACGTGATCGGTTTGCTGCCGATGGGTCGGCCTGGCCGGACCTCGCCGGAAAGCGCTCGGTAGCGTGGCGGTGGACTCGAGATGCAGCGAAATGGGGCAGAGACCACAGGTGACGCTGGTGGGTGCGGACTCGGTGTCGCTCGGTTTTTGTCATAGGCCACGCGCGTACCGCAACGCCGCCGGGCTGGCGGAGATCGTAAACGCCTGTAGAGCTGGTGTCAGACCGGAGCCAGTCCCCGCAGTTGGCGACGAGGCAGGAACCCACCGAGGTGACGCATGAGCGGCACGGCAGGAATCCCCGGGGCTCAACCCGGAGAGGAAGTCAAGTCCCGGCCGCCGCCTGCCGGTGTCGCCGATGCGCTAGCAGATCTGCAGGACCTCGACGAGCTTCCCACCGCCGACCATGTGGCCCGGTTCAACGCCGTCCACGACTCGCTGTCCGCTGCGCTGTCCAGCATCGACGAGGTCTAGGTGGTCCGCAGGGCCCGGCTCGACGTAGAGCTGGTACGGCGCGGTCTCGCCCGATCTCGCGACCACGCTGCCGAGCTTGTCGCGCAGCGTCGGGTGCAGGTCCACGGAGTGACCGCTACCAAGCCGGCCACCGGCGTCGACGCGGACACACCGCTGCTGGTACAGGCGAAGGAAAAGGAATCCGAGTGGGTGTCGCGAGGCGCTCGAAAGCTTCTCGGTGCACTGGATAACCTGATCACCGGGGGCCCGGTCGTGGCGGGCCGGCGCTGCCTGGATGCCGGCGCGTCCACCGGTGGTTTCACCGAGGTGTTGCTGCACCGCGGGGCCCGCGAGGTGGTTGCGGTCGACGTCGGCTATGGGCAGCTCGCATGGTCGTTGCGCACTGATCAGCGGGTCCGGCTGCAGGACCGAACCAACGTGCGGACCCTGCAGCCCGAGGACATCGGTGGCAACGTGGATCTGACCGTGGCCGATCTGTCATTCATCTCGTTGCGTCTGGTGTTGCCGGCGCTGATCGGATGTACCAGGCTGGACGGCGATTTGCTGCCGATGGTCAAACCCCAGTTCGAGGTCGGCCGGCAACGCTTGGGCGCCGGTGGTGTGGTCCGTGACCCGGTGCTGCGGGCGCAGGCTGTGCTGGACGTGGTGACGGTCGCGGTCGACCTCGGGTTGCGCTTGGTCGACGCCACCGCGAGCCCACTGCCAGGACCGTCTGGCAACGTCGAATACTTCCTGTGGTTGCGCCGCGATCCGGCCGGTCCGCGGCGCTCGGCCGAGGAACTGGTGCGCACCGCTGTGCAGGAGGGGCCGCAATGAGGTGGGGACAATGAGTCTGGGACGTGAGGTCCTACTCGTGTTGCACACCGGGCACCCGGAGAATCTACGCACCGCTGGAAAGGTTGCGCAGTCGCTGGCCACGGCGGGGATCGCGCTACGAGTGCTTGCCGAGGAGACCACACATCTCGATCCTGGGCTGTGCGATCACCAGGTGCCGACCGGTCCCGACGCCGCGACGGGCGCGGATCTCGTGGTAGTACTCGGCGGCGACGGCACCTTGCTGCGGGCCGCCGAACTGGCCCGGCCGTCGGGCGTCCCGCTGCTCGGGGTGAACCTCGGCAGGGTGGGCTTCCTCGCCGAGGCTGATCTGGACTCCCTCGATGAGGCAATGCATGCCGTCGTTGCCGGTGACTACCTCGTCGACGAGCGGATGACGGTCGACGTGGCCGCCATCCTCAACGGCTCCACGGTGGCCCGGACCTGGGCGCTCAATGAAGCCAGCGTCGAGAAGAGCCATCGGGAACGGATTCTCGAGGTGGTGGTCGAGGTGGACCGTAGACCGGTCTCCGGGTTCGGCTGCGACGGGGTGCTCTGCGCCACTCCTACGGGGTCCACCGCGTATGCCTTCTCGGCCGGGGGGCCGCTGGTGTGGCCGGACGTCGACGCGCTCGTCGTGGTCCCCAGCAACGCACATGCTCTGTTCGCGCGCCCGTTGGTGGTGTCACCGGACTCGGTGGTGGCCGTCGAGACCGATCCACACGGGCATACGGCGGTGCTGTGCTGCGACGGGCGACGGACCTTCGAGCTGCCGGCGGGCGCTCGGGTAGAGGTGATCCGTGGCGCCACGCCGATCCGGCTGGTACGCCTGCACGATTGTCCGTTCACCGACCGGTTGGTGCGAAAGTTCGAACTGCCGGTGCGGGGTTGGCGTGGCCCCGGCCGAGCTGACCGGTTACCTGGCACGGCGCGCTAGGGTGCGCCCGTGCTCACCGAGATGCGCATCGAGGGCCTCGGTGTGATCGATGAGGCCACCCTGGACCTGCACCCCGGCCTGACCGTGGTGACCGGTGAGACCGGCGCGGGTAAGACGATGGTGGTCACCGGCCTGCACCTGCTCGCCGGCGGGCGGGCCGACGCCTCCCGGGTCCGCCGTGGCGCGGATCGTGCCGTCGTGGAGGGTCGTTTTCGGCCGCCCGAGGGCAGCGCGGCCGCGGACCTGGCGAGTGACGTGGGCGCGCGGACCGACGAGGACGGCAGTCTGATCGCCAGCCGCACCCTCACCGCTGATGGCCGCTCCCGGGCCCACCTGGGTGGTCGCTCGGTTCCGGCCGGGGTCCTTGCCGACCTGGCCGACGGGATGCTCGCGGTACACGGTCAGAACGACCAGCTGCGGCTGCTGCGCGCCGGCGAGCAGCGCGTCATGCTGGATCGCTTCGCCGGCGACGTGGTGTCCGGGCCGCTGGACGCCTACCGCCGCGTTCGGCAGGAGTGGCAGCGCTGCTGCGCCGAACTCACCACGCGACGGGATCACTCTCGGGAGCTGGTCAAGGAAGCCGACCTGCTCGGGCACGGCCTCGCCGAGATCAGCGCCATCGACCCGCAGCCCGGGGAAGACGGTGCTTTGGTGGCTGAGGCTCGGCGGCTCGCCGACGCCGATCAGCTGCGGGAGATCGCCGCCGTCGCGCAGTCCGCGATCAGCGGCGCGCCGGAACTGGACTCTGACCAGCCGGACGCGATCGGTCTGGTCGGGCAGGCCCGCCGCCGGTTGCAGACGGTGGAGGACCCTGCACTGCAGGCGCTGGCCGCTCGCCTGGGTGAGGCTGCGGCGTTGCTCGGTGACGTCGGTGCCGAGCTTGGCGGCTACCTCGAGGCGCTGGACGCCGACCCGACCCGGCTGGAGCAGGTGCTGGGCCGGCAGGCCGAGCTCAAGCGGCTCACCCGCAAGTACGCCGCCGACGTCGACGGTGTGCTGGCCTGGGCGTGCCAGGCCAGCCAGCGCCTGGCTGGCCTGGACACCTCTGAAGCGGCCATCGCGGCGCTGGTAGCCCGGCGCGACGAACTGGCCCACGAGCTGGCCCGCCACGCCAGTGCACTCACCGCGGCAAGGACTGCCGCAGCCCGGAACCTGTCCGGCGCCGTCACCGCCGAACTCGCGGCGCTGGCGATGGGCCAGGCGCAACTGTCCGTGGCGGTCTGCCCGGCTCTGGCGCCGGACGGCGACGCGGCCGGGCTCACCGTCGCCGGGACCCGGCTGCGGGCCGGGCCGGATGGCACCGACGACGTAGAGCTTCGCCTGGCGCCGCATCCCGGCGCGGCACAGCTGCCGGTACACAAGAGCGCCTCTGGGGGGGAGCTGTCCCGGGTGATGCTGGCGCTGGAGGTCGTGCTCGCCGAAGCCGACCCGGTACCGACGATGGTGTTCGACGAGGTCGACGCCGGAGTCGGCGGACGCGCCGCGGTCGAGATCGGACGACGCCTGGCCCGGTTGGCCCGCAGCCACCAGGTCGTGGTGGTGACCCACCTGCCGCAGGTCGCCGCCTATGCTGACCGGCACCTCGTGGTGGACAAGGCGACCTACGCCACCGGCCTGACTCGCAGTGGGGTTCGGGAGCTTGATCGGGCGGCCCGGGTCAGTGAGCTGGCCAGGATGCTGGCCGGACTGGACGACACCGATACCGGGCGTGCCCACGCCGAGGAGCTGCTCTTGTCCGCCATGGCGGACAAGAGCAAGCTCGTGAGTGCGTAACAGTGTTATAGCGCTGAATGTCACTCACGAGCCCCGGCGCGCCTCCCCGGCCAGCGACGCGGATTTTGTCACCATCACTGACATGAGAATCTCCGGCCTGCTCAACCGACCCGGCCGTGAGCTGCCCGGCGTGACTGGCTTGGCCAGAGTGGATCGGCGCGCCGACGCGCTGGTGCGGCGCGTCGGTCCCGGCGACATCGCGGTCCTCGACCAGGTTGATCTCGACCGGAGAACCGCCGACGCACTGGTGGCCGCCGGTGTCGCCGGCGTGGTCAACGCCGCACCGTCGATCTCCGGCCGGTTCCCGAACCTGGGTCCCGAGATTCTGGTGAGAGCAGGCATCGCTCTGCTCGACGGGGTAGGTCCGGAGGGGATGCGGATCAAAGACGGCATCCAGCTGCGGCTGCATGAGGGCCGGGTGTACACCGGGGACAACGAGGTTGCCCGTGGCATCGAGCAGACTGCCGACTCGATCGCCGACCTGATGATCGAGGCCAAATCTGGACTGTCTGCCCAGCTTGAGGCATTCTCCGCGAATACCATCGAGTTCCTCAGGCACGAACGGGCCCTGATCATCGACCGGGTCGGCGTACCCGACGTCACGGTCCCGATCCACGGCCGGGAGGTGCTGGTGGTGGCCGCGGGTTACAACCACACCGACGACTTGGCCGAGCTCAAACACTTCATCCACGAGTACCATCCAGTCTTGATCGGCGTCGAGGCGGGTGCTGACGCGTTGCACGCCGCGGGGCATCGGCCGCATCTCATCGTCGGCGATCCGCGCCAGGTCAAGCCCAGCACGCTCAAATCGGCCGCCGAAGTCGTGGTACCCGCCCAACCCGATGGCTTCGCCCCGGGGCTCGAGCGGATCCAGGATCTCGGGATCGGCGCGGTGACCTTTCCGGCAATGAGCAACCCGGAGGATCTGGCACTGCTGCTGGCCGAGGCGCACGGCGCCGCGCTCGTGATCACCGTCGGATTCCAGGCCACCCTGCACGAGTTCCTCGATCGGGGCCGGTCGGGGTCCAACCCGTCCACCTTCCTCACCCGGCTGAGGTTGGGCAGCAAGCTGGTCGACGGTCGTGCCGTCGCCGCCCTGTATCGCAGCCGGGTATCGACCGGGGCGGTATTGCTCATCGTGCTCGCCGCCTTTCTCGCGGTGGCCGCGGCGCTGCTGGTCTCCAACATCGGTGGCGTCTACGGCGTGCTCGTCAGCGACACCTGGAACGCCGCCGTCTCCTGGGTCAAGGGATTGGGATAGACCGTGATCTCTCTGCGGTACCACGTGATCTCCATCGCTGCCGTCTTCCTCGCCCTGGCCCTCGGGGTAGTGCTCGGATCCACGGCGATCAGCGACCGGCTGCTGTCCGGGCTCAGCTCCAACCGCGACGAG
This sequence comes from Pseudonocardiaceae bacterium, assembly GCA_050700495.1. Classification (GTDB taxonomy): domain Bacteria; phylum Actinomycetota; class Actinomycetes; order Mycobacteriales; family Pseudonocardiaceae. The sequence continues at coordinate 5,623 of JBOHHF010000338.1, read as the reverse complement.
CTAGGCCGTCAGGTGAGCGACCTGCAGGCGCAGAGCAACGGGTTACGCGCCCGGATGACCGATGCGGACATCTTCGGTGCGGCGGTCGCCCCCCGCGCGGTCGCCGGCACCTTGCGTGGCCGCACCGTGGTGCTGGTCACCACGGCGGACGCCGATCCGGTCGACCGGGACGCCGTGACCGCACTGCTGGGCAATGCCGGTGCCACCGTCACCGGTGAGCTGCAGCTGACCGAGGCGTTCACCGACCCGACCCGTTCCGATCAACTCAGCGAACTGACCACCCGCCTACTGCCGGCCGGGCTGCGGCTGCCCACCGCTCCGGACGCTGGGACCCTGGCTGGTGGGCTACTCGGCTCACTGTTGCTGACCAACCCGCAGAACGGAAAAGTGCAGGCCAACGCGGCTGAGACCACTGCTGTCATCGCCGGGCTCGGGGACGGTGGTTTCGTCCGGGTCGGCCCGGAGGTTCGGCCGGCTCAGCTGGTGGTGGTGCTCACCGGCGGCGCGAGTCGCGGAGATGGCAGTGGCGATCGGGCTGGCATTCTGGCCCGCTTCGCCACCCAGCTGGATCGCTCCGGGGCTGGCGCAGTGCTGGCCGGCAGGCCTGGATCGGCCGACGGCAACGGGCCGATCGGGGTGGTGCGAGCGGATACCGTGGCTACCTCGGTGCTGTCCACGGTCGACGACGTCGGCACGGCGGCCGGGCGGGTGGTGACGGTTCTCGCGCTGGCTGAGCAGGCGGAGGGTCGAGTCGGGCGGTACGGTACCGGCGGCAACGCGCAGGCCGTGGTACCCGCGATCCAGGGCTGATCGGCTGTCAGTGTTACCGTGAGTCTCCGTGGTCGGTGGCGTTGCGCCAGGTGGGTCGGCGTCGTGCCGCCAGCTACAGCGTAACCGGCCACCGATCGCCAGGGCCGGTCCGGACCACGGGAGACGGTCTTGGTGAACCACGTCCGCCCAACCAGGCACCTGTTCGTCACCGGAGGCGTCGCCTCCTCGCTGGGTAAGGGGCTCACCGCCTCCAGCCTCGGCCAGCTGCTGACCGCCCGCAGGTTGCGGGTGACGATGCAGAAGCTCGATCCCTACCTCAACGTCGACCCCGGAACGATGAATCCGTTCCAGCACGGTGAGGTGTTCGTCACCGAGGACGGCGCTGAGACAGACCTGGACATCGGACACTACGAGCGGTTCCTGGACCGGAACCTCAGCGGCAACGCCAACGTCACTACTGGCCAGATCTATTCGGCGGTGATCGCCAAGGAGCGGCGGGGGGAGTACCTCGGTGACACCGTGCAGGTGATCCCGCACATCACCGACGAGATCAAGTCCCGCATCCTGGCCATGTCCGAGCCCGGGGACGACGGCCGCCCGCCGGATGTGGTGATCATTGAGATCGGTGGGACGGTCGGGGACATCGAGTCGCTGCCGTTTCTGGAGGCGGCCCGCCAGATACGTCACGACGTCGGCCGGGACAACTGCTTCTTCCTGCATGTCTCCCTGGTGCCCTACCTGGCCCCGTCCGGCGAGCTGAAGACCAAGCCGACCCAGCACTCCGTCGCCACCTTGCGTAACATCGGTATCCAGCCCGATGCGTTGGTCTGCCGCGCCGACCGCGAAGTCCCGGCCGGTCTGAAGCGCAAGATCGCTCTGATGTCCGACGTGGACCTCGATGGGGTGGTCGCGGCGCCGGATGCACTGTCGATCTACGACATCCCCAAGGTGCTGCACTCCGAGGGTCTCGACGCCTATGTGGTGCGCCGGCTCGGATTGCCGTTCCGGGATGTGGACTGGACCGAGTGGGGGGACCTGCTGGACCGGGTGCACGCCCCGAAGGAGGTCGTGCGGATCGCCCTGGTGGGCAAGTACGTCGACCTGCCTGACGCCTACCTGTCGGTGACCGAGGCGCTGCGCGCCGGGGGGTTCGCGCATCGGGCCAAGGTCGAGATCGACTGGGTGCCCTCCGACACCTGTGAGACTCCGGCCGGGGCGGAGGTCGCGCTGGCCGGAGTGGATGGGGTGCTGGTGCCCGGCGGGTTCGGGATACGCGGGATCGAGGGCAAGATCGGAGCCATCCACCATGCTCGCATCCGCGGAATCCCCACCCTGGGCCTGTGCCTGGGCCTGCAGTGCATGGTGATCGAGACCGCCCGGAACCTGGCCGGACTCGACGGCGCCGGCTCGACCGAGTTCGACGAGGCCACTGCACATGCGGTGATCACGACCATGCCCGACCAGACCGACGTCGTGGCCGGCCAGCGTGACATGGGTGGGACGATGCGGCTGGGTAGCTACCCGGCGTCGTTGGTGCCGGGCTCCGTGGTGGCGACGGCGTACGGCGTCACCGAGGTCGCCGAGCGCCACCGGCATCGCTACGAGGTGAACAACGCCTACCGGGACAAGCTCGCCGGTGCGGGTCTGGTGTTCAGCGGGACGTCTCCCGACGGCCATCTGGTCGAGTTCGTCGAGCTGACCGCCGCCGCCCACCCGTTCTTCGTCGGCACCCAGGCCCACCCTGAGCTCATCAGCCGGCCCACCCGACCGCATCCGCTATTCGTCGCATTCGTCGCGGCGGCGCTGAACTATCGGGCCGCGGACCGGTTGCCGGTCGAGCTGCCGGAGGGGTTGCGGTGAACGAACCGCACGAGTTCGCGGTGTCGAGCAGTCACACCCTGCACGTCGGCCGGATCCTTGCGTTGCGGCTGGACCAGGTGGTGATGCCGGGTGGACAGACCGCCGGACGGGAGGTCGTCGAGCATCCCGGTTCGGTGGCTGTTCTGCCGCTGCATGACGATGCATCGGTGGTGATGATCGACCAGTATCGGCACCCGGTGGGCCGCCGGATCCGGGAGCTGCCTGCCGGGTTGCTCGACGCACGGGGGGAGGATCCGGTGACGACCGCGCGCCGTGAGTTGGTGGAGGAGGTCGGCTACGCCGCGCGGGATTGGTCGGTACTCGTCGATCTGGTGGCGTCGCCCGGGTTCAGCGACGAGGCGGTGCGGGTCTTTCTGGCCCGCGGGCTGATCGAGGTCGGCCGGCCCAACGGTGGCGACGACGAGGAGGCCGATCTGGAGGTGGTCCGGTTGCCGCTGGCTGAAGCGGTGCGCCAGGTGTTGACCGGCGAGATCGTCAACGCACCGACCGTCGCCGGATTGCTCGCCGCGCACGCCGTGCTGGCGGGGACTGCGCAGCCGCGGCCAGTGGATGCGTCGTGGCGGGACCGCCCGACCCGCTTCGCCGCCCGCTGCTCCTGATCCGATCCCAGCGTTAACTCCTCAGCTGTAGGCCCTGACGGTCGGTGCCGCCCTGGGCAAGGATCAAGACGCCGTCGATGAGGCACCATATGATGCCGACCCACATCAGCGACAGAAACAGCTGCGCGATCGCCATTCCGATATGGCCGGTATAGAATCGCCCGATCCCGAAGGGAAGCAGTATCTGCAGCAGGCCAGCGGCCAGCTTCGACTTGTGCGACAGCGGCCGGTCGACGTCGTAACCGTACAGCGGCGGACGCCCGACGTAAGCAGAGGGAAAGCCAGGTGGCTGCGGCTGGTGCACCGCAGGCGGTGGTGCGGGTGGTGGGCGGTAGTGCGGGGCGGGCAGGTCGACGAACAACTCGTCAAGCTCGGCGACAGTGCGTGCGGTTGCCGCCCGGTCCATCCGCTGGGTGTACTCGTCGACTTCCAGGTGGCCGGTCTCCAGGTGCTTGCCCAACGCATTCATCGCAGCCTCGCGCTCCACAGTACCCACGCGAATCCGCCGGTCCGGTTGTTCGTCCACGGCGTAACGATAACCCGGCGACTCACAGATCATGGCGGTCCAGTGCCGCGCCGATGGTCGTAGTCTTCGGTTATCGGGCTAGGTGCCGGCGGGTCGACCGGTCCGCACGCCCACCGGGAGTGACACCGCCCGGTGACCCTCGGTCTCAAGCAGGGAGGCACGCCGCCGTGAAGATCGGTGTCCCGCGGGAGCTGAAGATCCACGAGTACCGGGTGGCGATGACGCCTGCCGGGGTGCTCGAGCTGACCCGCCGCGGGCATGAGGTGCTGGTCGAACGCGGTGCCGGGGTCGGCTGCGCATTCCCCGACGAGGCCTACCTGGCCGCGGGCGCCCGGATCGTGCCGCTGGCCGATGACGTGTGGGCCGAGGCGGAGACGGTGCTCAAGGTGAAGGAACCGGTGCCCGAGGAGTACCACCGGATGCGTAAAGGTCAGACGCTGTTCACCTACCTGCACCTGGCCGCGTCGGCGGAATGCACGGCCGCGCTGATCGACGCCGGGATCGATGCCATCGCCTATGAGACCGTGCAACTGCCCGACGGCACACTGCCGTTACTGGCGCCGATGAGCGAGGTCGCCGGGCGGATGGCCCCCCAGGTGGGGGCGCACTGCTTGGAACGCATGCAGGGCGGGCGCGGGGTGTTGCTCGGCGGGGTCTCCGGGGTGCCCGCCGGCAAGGTGGCGGTGCTTGGCGCCGGGGTGGTGGGGATGAACGCCGCGACGATCGCGCTGGGGATGCAGGCCGAAGTGGTGGTGCTGGACGCCAACATCAACCGGCTGCGAGAGATCGACTTCGTGTACCGGGGCCACCTGCAGACCATCGCGTCCAACACCTACGAGGTGGAGAAGGCCTGCCTGTGGGCGGATCTGGTGATCGGGGCTGTGCTGGTGCGCGGCGCCAAGGCACCCACCCTGGTCAGCCATGACCTGGTCGGACGGATGCGCCCGGGATCGGTGTTGGTGGACATCGCTATCGACCAGGGTGGTTGCTTCGCCGACTCCCGGCCCACCACGCACGCCGATCCCACCTTCACCGTGCACGACTCGGTCTTCTACTGCGTGACGAACATGCCCGGCGCGGTACCGCACACCTCCACCTATGCGCTGACCAACGTCACGTTGCCCTACGTCTGCGCGCTGGCCGATAAGGGACTGCGGCAGGCGGTGGGCGATGACCCGGCGCTGGCTCGGGGAGTCAACGTGCTGGCGAGCTCCGTAGTGCTCACCGAGGTCGCCAGGGCACACAACCGCGAGCACGTGCCGCTACTCGAGGCACTCGGGTGAGCTCAGCTCCTCCGCAACCCCCGCCGAAGCTGGCGGCGGTGATCGGTGCGTACCTGGACCACCTTGCGGTGGAGCGCGGCACGTCGGCCAACACGTTGGACTCCTATGCACGCGACCTGCGCCGCTACGGGGCTTACCTGGCGTCGACCGGTGTCGCCGGGCCAGCCGAGGTACTCGAAGAGCACGTGACCGGGTTCCTCGCCGCACTGCGCGACGGCGCCGGCGGGTACCGGCCGCTGGCCCCGTCGTCAGCAGCCCGGGCGCTGGTCGCCGCTCGTGGGCTGCACCGGTTCGCTCTTCGGGAAGGCCTGGTGCCGGTAGACGTGGCGGCCGAGGTGCACCCTCCGAGCCCACCGAAACGGTTGCCGAAGGCGCTCGGCGTGCACGATGTGCTGCGGTTGCTGGAGGTGTTCTCCCCCGACGGGGGACCTCGCGCGCTGCGCGACCGGGCACTGCTGGAGTTGCTGTACTCCACCGGCGCGCGGATCTCCGAGGCGGTCGGGTTGGACCGTGACGACATCGACGCTCCGGCTCGCACCGTGCTGCTGCGCGGCAAGGGCGGC
>JBOHHF010000337.1:0-3884 GCA_050700495.1 Pseudonocardiaceae bacterium | reverse complement strand
CTGGCTGACGAACGGCTTGAACAGCACCGCCCGCAGGGTGAAGACCAGGAACACCACCGCCAGCGCCCAGCCGACCCCACTTTCCGGACCCAGCAGGTAGCCGAACACCTTGTGCCAGACCCAGAAGATGGCCGACACCGGGTAGTAGATGAAGTTCAGCACGACGACTCACTCTCGGCAGGGGGAGCGGGGTGACCTAGGCGCAGGTACCGGGTCCACCCCACCAGGGTGCCAGGGTCCGCAGCGCAGTAGCCGTCGCACGGTCAACCACGATCCGCGCAGCGCCCCGTGAACGGTCAGTGCCTCGACCGCGTACGCGCTGCACGAGGGAGAGAACCGGCAGCTAGGTGGCAGGGCCGGAGAGATCCACCGTCGGTAGAACCGCAGTAAGGACACCAGCATCCGAACTACCAGGCGAGCCCGGTGAGTCGGCTGGGTTCCGCGAGTCGGGGGAGCCAGGGGAGTCATCGCCGGACGCCGGACGCCGGGGAGGAACCAGCCGGGGCGGGAACAACAGGGGCGGGAACAGTCAGCCGCCGCAGCGCTCCGGCGAGGTCAGCACCCAGCGTCGCGCTGCTCGCACCAGCCGACGACGGCAACGCCCGCACCACCACCAGCGCTCCGCCGGGCAGGGTCCCCAGCCGCGACCGCATCAGATGGCGCAGCCGGCGCTGTACCCGATGCCGGACCACCGCACCGCCCACCGTGCGACCGACCACAAAACCCACGCGTGGCGACACATCGGCGTCGCTGGACCACGCCAGGTGCACGACCACCGAGCCGCACGCCGCCCGGCGTCCCCGCTTCACCGCCGTCGCGAAGTCGTCGCGACGGGTCAGTCGAGCGGCAGCGGGCAGCAACGGCGGAAAGATCCCTGAGAGAGTCAGGCCGACAACTCGCGGCGGCCCTTGAGGCGCCGTGCAGCAATGATGGCGCGCCCGGCCCGGGTGCGCATCCGCAACCGGAACCCGTGAGTCCTCGCGCGGCGACGGTTGTTCGGTTGGAACGTGCGCTTGCCCTTGGTCACGGCTGTCGTTCTCCCGGTGCTCGTTGCTCGGTTCTCGTTGCAGGGTCTTCGCTGTCTGGGTCGTAGCTGTCTGGACTGGAGGGTCGATCATCCCCTGCCGGCACCGGCGGCCCTACTTCGAGCGGACCCCACACGGTGCGCAACCCGTACGGGTCGTGGCGAGAGCACGCAAGAATACCCGCCGGTGGGCGGGAGACTGCCGAGCCTAGGCGGCCGATGCCAGCGCCGTCAAAACGAGCGTCTCGCGTCACTGCGGGAGCGACACGCCGTTACTTCGGTGATGCTTGCTATCCCGGGGTTCTTGTGGCAGAGGCCGCCGCTTGTCAGCGTGCCTGCTCTTGCGGTGCCGGAAACCCTGCGGAGACCGGCACACAGGCTGGTACGTCGGGGATCCGGGGGGTACGCCGATCGGTTCTGTTAACAGTCATGCACAGCTGTGGACAACTCTGTGGATGCGCCAGTGCTCCGGAAGTCCACCATCTGCACGTCACCACCGGCCGAAGGGGAGTCAGCGCGGTGTCAGAGCGACAAACCGACCTCGGCCAGGTGTGGAACGAGGTCGTCCGAGAGCTCTCCGCCGGGACCCTGTCGCCGCAGCAACGCGCTTGGATGCGCGTCACCCGTCCGATCGGTCTGCTGGATGGTACTGCGCTGCTGGCCGCGCCGAGCGACTTCGCCAAGGACGCCATCGAGCGGGTGCTCCGACAGCCGATCAGCGCGGCGCTGTCCCGGCATCTGGGTCGGCAGGTCTCGCTAGCCGTGAAGGTCGACCATCCGCTGCCGGTGCCGGCTGAGCTGCCGCTGACGACTCGGACCGCCGATGGCACCAACCGGTCACACGCCCTTGATCATCGCAATGCCGCGTCCGGTTACTCCGACCCAGGCAGTCCACGATCGCCCGGAGCTCCGGGCGATCCGGCTCGGGACAGAACCGTGCCCGGTGAGCAGACTGAAGAGGAAGCCGCCTTGGCCACGGTGCACGAGATCTGGCCCACCTCCACCGGGCCCACGGCCGCAACGCCGATTCGACGGTCGAGCTCCCAGACCAAGCTCAACGAGAAGTACACCTTCGACACCTTCGTCATCGGCGCGTCCAACCGGTTCGCCCACGCAGCTGCGGTGGCAGTGTCCGAGGCACCGGCGCGGGCCTATAACCCGCTGTTCGTCTGGGGCGAGTCGGGGCTGGGCAAGACGCACCTGCTGCACGCCGTCGGGCACTACGCACAGCGCCTGTTCCCCGGCATGCGGGTGCGGTACGTCTCTACCGAGGAGTTCACCAACGACTTCATCAACTCCCTGCGCGACGATCGCAAGGTGGCCTTCCAGCGCCGCTACCGCGACGTCGACGTGCTGCTGGTGGACGACATCCAGTTCCTGGAAGGCAAGGAAGGAACCCAGGAAGAGTTCTTCCACACCTTCAACACCCTGCACAACGCGAACAAGCAGATCGTGATCTCCTCAGACCGCCCACCGAAGGGACTGGGCACCCTGGTGGACCGGTTGCGCACCCGCTTCGAGTGGGGCCTGATCACCGACATCCAGCCACCCGAGTTGGAAACCCGGATCGCCATCCTGCGCAAGAAGGCCGCCGGCGACCGGTTGGCCGCGCCCGACGAGGTGCTGGAGTTCATCGCGGCTCGGATCGAGCGCAACATCCGTGAGCTGGAGGGAGCGCTGATCCGGGTCACCGCGTTCGCCTCGCTGAACCGCCAGCCGGTCGACAACCAGCTCGCCGAGATCGTGCTGCGCGACCTCATCCCCGACGACCAGGCGCACGAGATCGGCGCACCCAATATCATGGCGGTGACCGCTGAATTCTTCGGTGTGACCATCGAAGACCTGTGTGGGCCCGGCAAGACCAAGCATCTCGCCCAGGCCCGGCAGATCTCCATGTACCTGTGCCGGGAACTGACCGATCTGTCGTTGCCTCGGATCGGGCAGACCTTCGGTGGCCGTGACCACACCACGGTGATGCACGCGGACCGCAAGATCCGTAAGGAGATGGCTGAACGCCGCCGCACCTACGACCAGGTGCAGGAACTCACCTCCAGGATCAAGCAACGCGCCCGTACCTGACCACAGCTCAGTTTCACCGACACCTCGAATACTCGATTCCTCTGAGTTAGAGTTCTCTTGAGTATCTCCTCGGTAGCTCTCGGTAGCCCCTTAGGGCGAGGGCCGTTCAACCCGGCAACCGGAGACGTGGCCATGGTGCGGTTCACGAGATGGCTCAGAGCCAACGCCGACGGTGTTGTTGCGCTGTTGGTCGCGGCGACGGTAGGCGTCCTCGCGGTCCTTGATGTGCTCGGCGCCGAAACGATCAATGCAGCCATTCTGCTCGTGCTGGCGCTGCTCGCGGTGACGCTGCTCAAGGACCGGCAGTCAGCCTCGAAGGCGCTGGCCGACACCTTCGCAGTGCGTCAGCTCAACGCTGTAGAAGTCGGCCAAGAGCACGCCGAAGCGCGGCGCCATACCGAACAGTGGGTCTTCAAGGGAGGCACCGGAACCTACCTGCGCGCGGTGACGCTCAGGGAGTGCATCGAGCACGCCCGGCGCCAGGGGCGCCCGCTGCGCATGCAGTTGGAGGTCATCGACCCGACCGACGATGCGCTGTGCACGGAGTATGCCCAGTTCCGCTCGTCACTGGCACCCGGTCCGGACGGCACCGGGGAAACCTGGACCTTCGAACGCACCCGCAAGGAATCCTTCGCCACCGTCCTGGCCGCCTGCGCGCATCTGGGACTCGATTACTGGCAACTGCCGGCATGTCCTCCAGGGGCACGAGCGGTGGTCATGGCCGGTGGTGATCAGTCCGTCCGGGGACGAGCTGGCTACCGGGGACGCCAATGGCGTGTTG
>JBOHHF010000336.1:0-2513 GCA_050700495.1 Pseudonocardiaceae bacterium | reverse complement strand
CATCTTCGGGTGGTCGGTGTCTGTCGGGTCGCCGGGGCCGGGGCCCAGGACGATGAGGTCGTGGTTGTCGAGGTGGTAGGGCCGGTCGTAGCGGGTGAGTTGCACCGCCAGCCCGGTGGCGCGCAGTTGGTGGTCCAGCATTGAGGTGAAGGTGTCTTCGGCGTCGATGATCAGTGCTCGGAGGCCGGTCAGCGCCGGCTGCGGTTGGGTCCGTGAGTCGGTGCCGCTGAGCCAGAAGCGGGCGATTGTCGCGTTGCGCCGCGCCAGGGCTGCCTGGATCAGGGGGTGTTCGCTGAGCCGTTGGGATCCGCCTAGCGCGGCGAGCAGGCCCGCGGCCTTGGCGTGGGTCTCGGCGACCTCGGCGGCGGGGTCGGAGTGGCGGACCAGGGTCGCGCCCACGCCGATCTCGAGGTGACCGTGGTCGTCGAGATCGGCGGTGCGGATGAGGATGGCGGAGTCCAGGGTGGGCCCGCCGTGGGCGTCGCGGCCGATGAGGGCGGCGATTCCGCTGTAGTAACGGCGGCCGTGGGGCTCGTAGCGGGAGATGACGCGGCAGGCGCTTTCCAGTGGGCTGCCGGTGACCGTGGGGGCGAACATCGTCTCTCGCAGGATGTCGCGGGGATCGAGGTCGCTGTGGCCGTTGATGAGGTATTCGGTGTGGGCGAGCTGGGTCATCTCGCGAAGGAACGGGCCCACGACTTGGCCGCCGTCGTGGCAGATCCGGGCCATCATCTTTAATTCTTCGTCGACCACCATGTACAGTTCGTCGGTTTCCTTAGGGTCGGCGAGGAAGTCCATGACCTCTGACAGGATGGGCCCGGAGGTCGGGTAGCGGTAGGTGCCGCTGATGGGGTTCATGACCGCGGTGCCGTTGCGCAGGCTGACGTGGCGTTCGGGGGTGGCGCCGACGAAGGTGCGGGTGGCGGTGTGCACGACGAACGTCCAGTAGGCACCCGACTCCCGTTCGAGCAACCTGCGGAAGAAGGTCAGGGCACTGCGTGGGGAGTAACCGACGATGTCGGCGATGAACGACCGCTTGAGGACGAAGTTGGCGCCCTCGCCGGTGCCGATCTCGTTGGCGATCACCGCGCGGACCGTGTCGGCGTAGGCGTCGTCGTCGATGTCGAAGTGGCTGCCGGCCAGGGTGATCGGCTCGTCGGGTAAGCGCCGCAGCGCGTCGGGCACCGCGATCTCGGCCTGGTCGGTCACCGACATCACGATCAACGGTGCGCCGTCGGTGACGGTGGCGAAGCCACGTTCGGCGACCTGCTGGTAGGGCACCACGACCAGCGCCTCGTGGCGTGGTTCGCTCGGCCGCCGGGTCTGGGCGGGCAGCGAGATGTCGGCGAGCAGTGCCGGTGTGGAAACCGCGCCGAGCAGGATCTCCACCCGGTTCGGTCCGGTGGCGTCGGGGCGGTGTAGCAGGGCGAAGGCGGGCGGTTGTGGTTGCAGTACCCGATCGAGCAGGTCCGGTGTCGTGGCCGGGTGCTCTCGGGGCGTGGTCATCGGAAGACCTCCTGGGCGGTGAGGACGACGGCGCAGCGGGCCGCCGCGTAGCCGAGGGCCATCCGGTGGTGGTCGACGGAGAAGTCAGCGACCGCGTCGGCGACCAGAAACGGCTGGATGTCATGGGTGAACGCCTCGACGGTGGTCATCAGCACACCGACATGCGCGTACACCCCGCAGACGATCAGCTGGTCACGGTCGTGTTCGCGCATCCGGGCCAGCAGGTCGGAGCGGAAAAACGCGCTGTAGCGCCACTTGGTGAGCACCTGGTCTGCGGGTCCCGGCGTCAACTCCTCGACGATCTGGCGATCGACCGGGTCCACCCGCATGCCCGGACCCCAGAAGTCCTTCAACAGGCCGCGCTGCTGTTCGGTCATACCGCCGGGCTGCGCCGTGTAGGCCACCGGGACGCCGAGCGCGGCGCAGCGCTGGCGCAGCAGCGCGCAGTTGCACACCAGCTGGTCGCGGACGGGCCGGGGAAACGGCGCCAGGAAGTAGCGCTGCATGTCGTGCACGAGCAGCACCGCGCGACCCGGGTGCAGCGTCCACCGCGCGGTGTTGGCGGGCAGGTCACCCGGCGTCGGCAGCGGGTAGGTCTTGATGGCAGGTATGCCCGACATGATCTTTCTTTCGATGGTTGTCGCGCTGGTCGTCATCGGCACTGGGCGTCATCCGCTCCAGGCCGAGATCACGGAGATGGCCTGGCGGGGGTTGAGCCGCGGGTCACAAAGGGTCGTGTATTTCTCGCCGATCCGTTCAATGCCGCACTCGGCGCAGACACACTCGGTCACGTCATCGGGGGTGGTCTCCAGGTGTATCCCGCCGGCAGTGCCACCGCCCGTGCGCACGGCTTCTTGGAACGCCCTGACCTCTTGGATCAGGGTGTCCACCAAGCGCGTCTTGACGCCGTCGGCGGTGGTCACGGTGTTGGCGTGCATGGGGTCGACCAGCCAGATCGCCGGGTGCCCTGCGGCGCGCACGGCCCAGACCAGGGGCGGCAGCAGGTC
>JBOHHF010000335.1:0-3934 GCA_050700495.1 Pseudonocardiaceae bacterium | reverse complement strand
GGTGCTTGTCAAGCGATCAGTCCTCCAAAGACGCTGCAAAGGACGCTGCGCCATCGAGTGCGCAGCCCTCGGTGAAGTAAGGCGCGATCCGGTTGTCATACATCGACAGCGCCGAACCGATCGCCATGTGCATGTCCAGGTATTTGTAGGTACCGAGACGCCCACCGAAGAGCACGTGGTGGTTGGCCGTCTCCTTGCGGGCCAGCTCGCGGTAGCGCTCCAGCTTGGCCCGGTCCTCCGCGGTGTTGATCGGGTAGTAGGGCTCGTCACCGCGCTGGGCGAATCGGGAATGCTCCCGGAAGATCACGGTCTTGTCGGTGCGGTAATCCCGTTCCGGATGGAAATGTCGGAACTCGTGAATGCGGGTGTAGGGCACCGCTAAATCGGCGTAGTTCATCACCGAAGTGCCCTGAAAATCACCGCAGTCGCTGAGCACCTCTTGTTCGAAGTCCAGGGTGCGCCAGCCCAGCTCACCCTCGGTGTAGTCGAAATAGCGGTCCAGTGGCCCGGTGTAGACCACGGGCACGTTGCCGGGAAGGGCATCGCGCACGTCGAAGAAGTCGGTGCCCAGCCGGACGTCGATGTTCGGGTGGTCGGCCATCCGACTCAGCCACGCGGTGTACCCGTTGACCGGCAGGCCCTCGTAGGTGTCGCTGAAGTACCGGTTGTTGAACGTGTAGCGGACCGGCAGCCGGCTGACGATCGCCGCGGGCAGCTCGGTAGGACCAGTCTGCCACTGCTTGGCGGTGTAGCCCTTGAAGAACGCCTCGTACAGCGGCCGGCCGACCAGCGAGATCGCCTTTTGCTCGAAGTTGACCGCGTCCTTGCCCTCGATCTCCCCGGCCTGCTCGGCGACCAGCGCCCGGGCCTGATCCGGAGTCAGGTACTCGCCGAAGTACTCGCAGATCGTGGCGAGGTTCACCGGCATCGGGTAGACCCGGCCCCGGTAGATGGTGAACACCCGGTGTTGGTATCCGGTGAAGTCGGTGAACGCCGTGACGTAGTCCCAGACCCGCTTGTTCGAGGTGTGGAACAGATGTGCGCCGTAGCGGTGCACCTCGATCCCGGTCTCGGGTTCGGTCTCGGAGTAGGCATTGCCGCCGATATGGTCGCGACGGTCCAGCACGAGGACCCGCCGACCCAGCTGGCTGGCGACCCGCTCGGCCACGGTCAGGCCGAAGAAGCCGGAACCGACCACGATCAGATCGGGCTGGGGACTACTCACGGGCGCCGAGCGTAGCCGCCGAGTATTCACGGCGAGACGGTAACCCCACCCCGCCAGGTCCGGGACACACGTCGGGCCTGGGCGGCCGCACCGGCACTGTTAACCTGCGCCCGACCAGCCTTGGGCCACGACGCCTCACCCGGCCGTCCAGGAGTCCCCGATGACCAATGACGACACGTGGGTGATCATCCCCGTGTACAACGAGGTCACCGTGATCGCCCAGGTGGTCGCCGATCTGCAGGCGACGTTCCGCAACGTCGTCTGCGTGGACGACGGCAGCACCGATGGGTCCGCGGCGCAGATCGCGACGACCGCCGCGCACCTCGTTCGGCATCCGATCAACCTCGGGCAGGGCGCGGCGTTGCAGACCGGGTTGAGTTACGCGCTGGCCCGTCCGGGCGGCCGGTTCTTCGTGACCTTCGACGCCGACGGCCAGCACCGGGTCGCCGATGCCGCACGCATGGTCGAGACGGCCCGCAGCGGGCTTGCCGACGTCGTCCTGGGCTCCCGTTTCCTCGATCAGCACAGCTGCCACGATGGTCGGCGACGCCGGGTTCCGCTGCTCAAGCGCGCCGTGCTGCGCCTGGTGGTGGCGCTGAGCCCGGCGGCGCGCACGATGCATCTCACCGATGCGCACAACGGGCTGCGGGTCTTCAACCGCACCGTCGCGGGGCAGCTGCGCATCAGGATGAACGGCATGGCCCATGCATCGGAGATCGTCTCGCTGCTGGCGCGGTCGTCGTGGACGGTGCGGGAGCTCCCGGTAACCATCCACTACACCGAGTACTCACAGAGCAAGGGTCAGTCCCTCATCAACGGGGTCAACATCCTGTTCGACCTGTCCGTGCGCAACCAGAGGTGAGCGTGCCATGATCGTGCAGATCATTCTCGTCCTCGCGTCACTGGGCGCTCTGTGCTACTTCGTACGCCGGGCGCATAACGTCCGCATCCGCGCCAGCAAGCGGATCGCGTTCTTCGCGTTCGTCGTGGTGAATATCTACGCGGTGCTGCGGCCGGACGATATAACGTGGATCGCGCAGCAGATCGGCGTCGGGCGGGGCACCGACCTGGTGCTCTACCTGCTGGTCGTCGCCTTCGTGTTCGGCATGCTGAACACCTACCTTCGCCAGCGTGAGATCAGCAACCACCTGACCGACCTGGCTCGCACCGTGGCGTTGCGCGACGCCGAACTGACCAACCGCGACCGCGGACTACTCACCGAACCCCAGCCGCCCCCCAACCAGCACGACTGACCTTGCGACAGAAGATCGCGTTCGATCAGCCAACATCGCCAGCTCCCACTCCTCGGTGCCGATCTCCAACAACAACCGCCGCGGCCCATCGGCGGTGCTCGTCGCGCCCTGCGGTGCCGACCGGGCCGTTTCGGTGGCCGGATACGGATGATCTAGCTGGGCAAGCGCCAGGTCGGCGCCGTTGTCGGTGCGGTCCAGGCGGGCGGTGGACCCGGCGCTGTCGGAGATGGTGAGGTCTTCCAACGCCGGTCCGTGTTGGCTGGTGGAGACATCGGGTAGGGCAACGGTTAGCAGGAACCGCAGGTGATCTTCGTAGTAGGTCTGGAGCGGTCCCAGTTCAGTGGGACGAGGGCGCCGGGGGCCGTGTGACGGTGTGATGGACTTGTCCTGCTGGTTGGTGTCTCGGAGGGACATGAAGAACCCGCCGGGCGCGAGGAATCGGCCGCTGGCTTGATCTGGGCCGGTGACGTCGAGTGCGATGAGGCCGGTAGCCAGAGGGGCGACGATCCGAGCGCCGGGCCTGACTTGGGCTAGCCAGTCGGCTGGTATGCGCCGGAGTGTGCAGGTTGCGAGGATGGTGTCATAAGGGGCGTTGGGCGCGTACCCCTGTGTTCCATTGCCGCCGCTTGGTGTGACGATGAAGTCCAGTGCCCCGTAGAGCAGGCCGGCGTCTTGTAGGAGTGCGGTGACTCCACGGCGGATGTCGTTGGGGACGGGACAGGGGCGTAGGTCGCTGACGGCGTCGCGGTCGTGCCGCCAGTCCAGGTGTGCGCCTGCGGGCTGGTGGATCTCGGTGGCGAACATGTGCTCTCCGACCACGATCAGCCGGATGTGCCATGCGCTGGGTACACGTTGTTGGAACAGGTGGGCGGTGGTACGGATGGACTCATCGCGCCACCGCTGGGGTGCGACGGCGGCGATGTAGGTCAGGCCCATCAGGCGGCCGTGCTCATCCCGGGGCATCCGCGCGTAGAGAGGTTTGGTCACGATGTCGCCGTCTACTGACTCGGCGAAGGCGGCCACCGCGTGGGAGTAGTTGCTGACCAGGGTCGGGGGGATGGTCAGACCGCAACTGTTAGCCCAGGCGAGTTGCCGGGGCTTGTATTCCGCGCTGGCGACGGCGCGCGGGTGGTTGACCCAGCGAGCGGCCAGGGACTCCAGGACACCCCAGAAGCCGTATCGGGCTTGGCCTTCACACCAGGACAGGTAGGACTCGGGGATCTCAGGAGAGAACACGAAGCGGCCCGGTCGCCGATAGTAGACGGCCGTGACGTCGTCGAGATCGATGTCGTTGAGCGTGACCATCCAGGGGCCGCCGGGTTTGATCGTCGCGGAGGCGGTGAGTTGGACCGGGAAGTCCGCGGAGTCAACGCGAGCCAGGGGGACGCCTGCCGTGCTGAGGTGTTGGATCACGTAGTCAGCTGTGGGATCCACGGGTGCTGTCAGTACCAGCACC
>JBOHHF010000334.1:0-6672 GCA_050700495.1 Pseudonocardiaceae bacterium | reverse complement strand
GTCCTTCTTGTCGGCGGTGATGATTCGCTCGGCCAGCGCGTCGGCAGACGGCTGAAGCTCCTGCGAGCGGGCGGCGATCAGGGCGGCTTGCTCGGCTGGGGCCAGGTCCGACAGGTCCAGGCTGCGCCGCTGCGTGGTCTCGGTCAGCAGCTCGCGCACGGTGGTGTCGGCCGCAAGGTCCGCGCCGTTCAGCAGGGCGGTGGCGCGGTCAACGGACTGGCTCAGTCGGGTCATCAACGCTCTCCTGGGAAACTGGATGTCCACACATGCTATCGGGCCGTCGCGAGCCGATTCCTCCTGGTCAACGTGGCCACAGGCTGATCAGGTCGATCACGTAGTCGGCGAACGCGCCCACCGCCCGCTGCCAGGCCGGATCGGCCCGCTGACAGTGCGCGTGCAGGTCGATCAAGGTGGCGGCGTTGTAGCGGGGCAGTTGGCACATGAGCTGGTAGGTGGCCGATTCCTCGGGGATGTTCGGCTCGGCGGCGAGCAGGCGGTGCACCTCCTCCGGCGGGGTGGTTACGTCCAGGGCCGAGCCGGGGATGCTCTTGCTGAACTTGGGGGCCGCCGAAGCCTCGGACCATCCGGGTGTAGGCGGCGGTCAGCGCGAAGTCGGCACGTAGCGGGACGTGCTGGTCCAGGCGTGCTCGTGTCTGCTGGGCAAAGCGCACGTAGCGGTGCTCGTCTACGCCGAGCATGACCAGCACGGCGTCGTGGTCTTGGCCCAAGGCGAGGAAATCGGCTGCCATGAGCGACAGCGAGAGGGCGCGGCGGAAGGTCATGGTCGTGTCGACCAGTCCGCGGTCGGCGTAGTAGCCGTGGTTGTCTTCCTCGGCGGCGTCGAAGTCGGCCTGTTCGACGTAGCGGCCGAGCAGGTACATCGTCTCCAGCGCGGGCAGGTGGCTCTCCTGGGAGCGCACGATTCCGGCGTGCGGGTCGAAGCCGAGCCGTAGGCTGTACTCCCGAAATCGATCGGCCAGTTCCCGTACGTCGGCGTAGGGCTTGGCCTTGCCGTTGTAGGCGTCGAGGTCGCCGAGCACGATCTGGCAGCGCTCACCGCCACGCTGGAGTTCGATCATCTTGAGGACGTGGGACACCGTGGCCAGGTGCGGCACGCCGGACATGCCGAACCCAGTGGTGACGATCCGCCGTAGTGGTGCAGCGCTCAGGTACTGCTCGCCGTGGTGGTGGCACAGGTACCGGGCGTTGAGCGTGTCGGGGTCCAGCCCGGCCACGCTGAAGTCGAACCGCCGCAGGTCGAACGGCGTGTAGTCGAACTCGGCGAGTACCTGCCGGTAGTAGGACTCGGAGAACAGCACGGCGTTGGTCACCGGGAAGATCCTTCCTGGCTGGTGGGGTTCCCGGCCTGTTCGCGCTGGCGTTGGGCGTCGTCGCGGAACTTCGTCGCCCGGCGCCGGTACAGGGCACCGAGGTCGGCAAGTTGAACAGCGTCCGCCCAGGCCGGCGGGCGGACGCAGAGCTGGTCGAGGCGGGCGGCCAAGTCGGCACAGACGCCAGCCATGTACTCGGAGAAAACGCCCGGCGTGCGGCGGTCGGTCATGCTCCCCTCGTGCACCCGATAACGGGTCAGCGGCGCGGGCACACGGATGCCGTGGCCGAGGTCGGCCAGCACATGGAAGAACAACTCATTGGTCACCGGCAGCAGTTCCCGCGCGGCGTCGGCGCGCACCACCAGCGTGCTCGTCGCCCCGCCGGGATGGGTGCCCTCGGCGAACGGCCTTCCTTCGGCGTCGATGACGTACTCCGCGTGCTGGATCAGCAGCCGAACCGGATCGGCCAGGTGCGGGGCCAGCGTGCGCAGCTTGTCCAGTGTGAAGGCATCGTCAGCGTCCAGCGGGGCGAGCCAATTCCCGGACGCTTCGCGGGCGGCGCGGGTGAGAGTGGCGGCGAAGCCCTCGTGAGCCTTGCGGACGACGCGGACACCGGGAAACCGTCCGTACACCTCGTGACTGTGGTCGGTGGAGCCATCATCGATGACCACGACCTCGGCCAAGCGGTAATCCCCCGGCTCCTGACCGACCACGCTGGCCAGAGCGTCACCGACGTAGCACCCGTAATTGTGGTTCAACACAACGACGGACACCGAGGGCGGCTTCATTGCCCACCCTCGTACAGCGTCCGGTACTCCGCCATGACCTCCACGTGTTCGCGATGGCGGTCGGCGAACTTCTCGGCGTGCTGGACTTGCCAGCCGTCCTGGATCGCCGCGTGCGCCGTTTGTATCGCCTCCAGCAGTCGCGCGCCGTGGTCGAACGGTGCGTCGTCCGACCAGTCGAACCACACTGGCTCCGGCACGAGACCGTGGTGCAGTGACACCTGTTCCGGCAGGTAGCCGGTCCGCGCCGCCACCGGCAGCACACCGAGGTCGAAAGGTGCTCAAGCTGCCCGGAATGGCTGGCCCACCGATAAGGCAGCAGGAGGCAATCGGCATCGGTCACGGCTTCGTTCACCTCGTCGTCGGTCGGGAACGGCAGGACGTCGACGCGCAACCGCGGATCAGCGGCGTGCTCGCGGATGGCTCGCCACACCTCGGCGTCCTCGGCGAGACTGGCGCGCGACGGTGCACGCAGCAACAGGTGCAGCGTGCTATCGGCGACGTGGCGGGCGAAACGCCAGCAAGACAGAACCAGTTCCACATCCCGGTTGCGCCGCAGGGAACCGTAGATCAGAAACCGGGTCGGGCCAGGTTCCCGCCGCGCCGGACGCTGCGGTGTTCCTGGCGGGGCCACGTAGCCGTGCGGAACCACTGCCGTGCGGGCAGCGAAGCGCGAACGGACCTCGGCCTCGGCGCCAGGCGTGAGGCAGACGAACGGCACGCCAAACTCCGCGAGCGTACGCAGCCTGCGGTGGTGTGCAGCCCGGTCCCCGAAGACCGGGCTCACGTCGTGCGCGGTGAACACCACCCGCTTGTCGGCGGCGACACGCGGAGAGCACAGTGCACAGGCGCGGAAGCGGCTCGAAGTCCGGATGGTGCAGGTGCACCACGTCCAACCAGTCCCACGGCCGGTGTGCCAGCAGCCAGGACAGCGTGGCATCGCGCGGCACCCCCAACCCGTCCACCATCGTGCCGTTGAGAACCTGGATACCGTCGTCGTGCAGCTTGCGCGCGTACGGGGTCCGGCCAGGAACATGGACCACGCGGATCGCCGTCACCGCCGCTCCCCGCCCGGTCGCGTCACGACGGCGAGTTGGGTCGTCAGCCCGCCCGCGCCGTCGTCGCTGCGGGTCAACTCGAACCGTTCGATCGCCACCGGGTAACTCGCCACAAAGGCCCGGAACTCGGCTTGTGTCCACTCCCGTACATGGGAGGGGTTGGCGGGTGGCCCCAGGTGTCTGGCTCCGGCGCGTTTGTCCCGCGCCGGAGTGGACAGCACCGCGCAGGCCGCGCCGTGATCGAGCAGCCAGCAGATCAGCCGTATCGCCGGGCGCGGGTCGATCAGATGTTCCAGCACGTCCGAACACACCACCACCGACCGGGCGAGCACTGCGGGGGCCAGCGGTAGCGTCGTCACCGACTCCAGATCGGCGCCCAGCCACTGCCCGACCGGCAGATGCTCACGGCACCAGTCGATGTTGGAGCCGAAGTCGACACCGATGACGTCGAGATCCGGGTTCTGTTCGCGCAGGGCCACGAGCTTGCCCGCGCGTCCACATCCCAGGTCGATGATCACGGCGCGGCCGTGCTTGCGGGCCAGTGCCAGCGTTTCCGGGTACACGTCCGGCTGCCAGGTGACCCCCGAGTCGTCGGTGTCCGCGAAGTACTCCGGCGGGATGCGTTGGGTGTAGCCGCGCGTGAGGAAGAACAGGTCTGGGTCGAAGTCCATGATCCGCTCAGGCACTCATCTCGGCCGTGCGCGCTACCGGGATGCTGGCCAGTGTCACGCCGCTGCGCAGGATTTCATCGGCCAAGTCCCTGCCCTGCTGGAACGACGCGGTGATGCCGCCGAGCACCAGCAAATGGGCGGCGTTGAGCGCAACGATGGCTCGATGGCTGTCCAGTCCACGTCCAGCCAGCAACTCACCAGTCCGCTCGATCGCTTCCTCCGGCCCCTGGGGCACTGGCAACACACCAGGCGAGTCGGTGGTCGTCGGGTGGCCAGCCGGTTCAGCTTCAATCGGACCAACCTCGCCGTTTCGCACCCGGCACCATCGCGCTTCACCCGCCGGGCCGATCTCGTCCAGGTAGTGACCGGTGGGCAGGCGCGTCGTCAGCACGTCCACGTGGTCCATGCCGAAGCGACTCAGCACGCGCGCCGCCACGTCAACGCGCGGGTGGGAGAGCCCGAACACCGTGACATCGCCACGCACGGGGCTTGCCAGCGGAGCCAGCCCGAAGGAGAACGGGTTCGGCGCGTGGAACCGTCCCCCGTACAACTCGTCCAGGATCGGGATCTCCGGCTCGATCGCCACGAACGCGAACCCGCACGCGTCCAAGTCGGCGCGCACACCTTCAGCGGTGCGGTTCTCGCTCAATCCGAGGGCGCGTACCAGGTCACGGGAGCCCAGCGCCGATGAGGTTGCCGCCGATCCAACTTTGATCACACGCGCCCCTGCGGCGGCGGCCACAAGCGCGGCGGGCGTGGACACGTTCAACGTCCGCACGCCCTTCTTGCCGCTGCCCGCGAGCATCAGTACCGGGCGGTCACCGCCACTGATCACTTCGGCGGGCTTCCGGCCGTCCACGGCCAGCGCGCTTCGTAGGAGCGCCACGACGTCATCGGCATCAGGGCCGCGCGCCATTGCGGCGGTCATCAGCGATCCGAGCACTACGTCCCGCGTCGGCGCGGGCAACTCCACGGTGGCCAGGAAGGCATCGGCGAGGACATCGGAGGCCACGTGATCGCCCACAGCGATCGACATCAGCAATGCTCGAACAGCGTCGGGCAAGTCGTTGTGGCGGGATGGCGACCTCATCGGCCGACCGGCACCTGACTGGGAGACCGACACCGAAGACATCGGCCGTCCCCACGGCGTGGCTACCTGCTCTGCTGATCCACGGTTCCCGTCCCCGTTCGTACCCTGATCGTGTGTCACCCGTTATGTTGATCCCATTACGGCGAGCCTATTGGGTATCGCAACGAGGTTTGCCGGTACTCCGGTCGTGCCACACGAACGGAGCAGTCACGCACCGATTCTAGACAGGAATGCTGCGGGCGGTCGTGCGCTCCGAGGCAAGGTCAGATTCGGCTGACTGGGGCCGGATCAGGCCGTCCAGCTGCTCCAGCGTGACGCCGAGTTTTTGGGCGAGGTCGGGGCGTTGCCAGGGTTGGGGCAGCTGTGCTCCGCGTTCCCAGCGGCCGATCGTGGTGCGATCAACGCCCAACGTCTCGGCCAGACCTTCTTGGGTGTATCCGGCGACCACGCGCCGGTTCGCCAGCGGGCGGGATGGTCGGGCCACGGTCCAGTCATTCCTTCCGTTGGTCGTGGTGGGTCAGGCCCGCCGTCGGCATCGGGCCAACGATTCGTTCGCAGCTGAGGCATGGCGGGTGCGGCAGGGCGCTTCCGGTCCACCCGAGCGCGGGTGCGCCGCAGGCGGCCCACGGCACGATCAGGCCGCTGAAGTCGGTGTAGCGCTGGGTGTCGGGGATGGCGTGTAGAAGCGGCCGGAACAGTCCCGGCAGCCACAGCACGCCATCCCCGGGCACTGCGCGCGCCCGTTCAGGCGGCCTCGTCATCGTCGGCGGGTGTGGCCGCGTCCGGGTTGAACCACACGAGGCGCGCCTGGATGTGGTTGCCGAACTTGAACAGGCGCAGCGCGTTTTCCGACGCTGGCAGGCTCATTCGCAGCCCGCGTTTGACCGAGACGACTTCGGCGTGGTCGTCGAATGCCATGCCCCACGCGGCGATCCGGCCGTCGACTCGGTCGCCGTACTCCTGCACCACGGCGAACAGTCGGGGTGCCTCGTCGGCCACCATTTCTTCCAGGATCGTGGTGAACTCCGGCTCGTCGCATACCGGCGTCAAGCCAGAGGGATCGGACACGAACTCGTCCAGCGGGTAACGGTGTGTCGACGGGTGGT
Source organism: Pseudonocardiaceae bacterium (assembly GCA_050700495.1). GTDB lineage: Bacteria > Actinomycetota > Actinomycetes > Mycobacteriales > Pseudonocardiaceae. The sequence goes on along the minus strand of JBOHHF010000334.1, from coordinate 631 downwards.
GGTCGTCGAGTTGGCGCGGCCGATCCGGTCGCGTGAGTGCGGTTGTCATGGTTGCCTCCATCGGTAGCGGTTCTTTCGGGGTCCTGGGCGGCCTCTGTCAGCTGTCGGTCTGCCAGCGCTGGTTGTCGGGGATGTGGGTGCCGTAGAGCACCAGGCAAGCGGGGCAGAGCACGCGCGGTGCGGCGCGTTCCACGTGGCGACACGGGACGGAGTGCCCGCACAGCGCCTGGTAAAAGGTCCGTGTCTGGTCGCTGACCTGCGCGGCGGGGAAGGCGTGCCAGGTGGCGTCGTAGGCCGACATGAGCCAGTCGACAGCGGGCACGGGCGCGCTCACGGTTGCCGTTCCTGGCGGGCGCGGCGAGCGGCGATCCGACCGTCGGCGTGCGCGCGGTAGAGCGCGGCCACCAGTCGGGCGAGGAACACCGTGGCGGCGATGACCACCACGACGACCTGCGCGGCGGCGCTCATGCGCTCGCCTGCACGGTCGGGACGGCCTGCTGGTGCTGATCGCGCGTATCGGGGTCGTCCAGGGCGAACACCGCGTCGCGTAGGGCGGCGCGCAGGCGACCGGCCTGCAACGGCTCCAGGACAGCGACCTCGCCCGGAGGGAAGACCAGCGCCACCCGATCGT
>JBOHHF010000333.1:0-6662 GCA_050700495.1 Pseudonocardiaceae bacterium | reverse complement strand
CAACAGCACTCCGCCCGGACGCAGTACTCGGGCCATCTCGGCGAGCGCCTTCCGGTGATCGGGAATGGCGCACAGCGAGAAAGTGCAGACCACCGTGTCGAAGGTGGCGGTGGGCATCTCGAGTGCTTCGGCATCGGCCACCTGGAGTTCAACATGACGGTCGAGCGCGACGGCGCGTCGTCGCGCGATCGCGAGCATGCCCGAGCTGAGCTCGATGCCGGTCAACCGGACGTCGGGTGGATAGTGCTCCAGGTTCAGGCCGGTACCGATGGCGACCTCGAGAACCTCCCCGGTCACCTGCTGGCAGATCCAGCTTCTGGTGTCCCGGAACAGCGCACGGTCCAAGAAACGCATCTCGCGGTCGTAGGTTGCGGACTGCCGATCCCAGTACCGGCGCCACCGCGCACGACGTGCGGTGCCCGCCGCGCCGCTCACGAGGTTGCCCTGCCCTGCAGCAGGCGCCTCGCCGTCGCGACGAACTTGCCGCCGACCTCGGAGCGGCGGGACAGGTCATAGCCGGTACGCAGCAGGCGGGACGACAATAGTTCTATCGCCGCGGGATAGCGGAAGGGCTGGCCACCGAAGGACGCCTTGAATACCTCAGGCCCGGTCAAGCGGGAGGTGCAGCCACTCTCGCCATTGCGGATCATGTCCACCGCGTCCACCGGGAAACCCCCGAAGTCGAAGGTGTGATAGCCGTTGGCCTTGGCCCAGAGGATCGCATACCAAATGACTGCCGCCGCGGCACCCGATTTCTTCACGGGGTCGTCACGGTGCATTCCGGTCAGCCGCGACGTGAGCGCGCCCCCGCAGCCGGTGAACAGTTCCGCTACTGCCGCGACACCGGCCAGCTCGGCGATGAAGATATGGACGTGGTCGCCGCGGTGCAGCTCCCGGTACAGCGTGCGGAGGTAGCTCAGCGACGGCGGATCGAACTGCTGGTGTGCCGCAGTGTGAGCCAGCAGGTCGGCGACCATCGGTAGGTCGCGCTCGCCGCCGCGCCGGACCGTGACGCCGCGGTCGGCCCAGGCGCGGGCGCGGGTGCGGCGACGGTTGCTCGTGGTCAGCCCGTGGCGGAGCTCTTCGACATCGCGGGTCAGGTCGATCCTGATCGATGCGGCCGGCGCGATGCCGGCCACCGAGGGGCGAAAGCCCAGCTGCAGCAGGCGTTCACTGATGTCGTCGGCACGGTCGGGTGGCTGGACGAACAAACCGCTCAAGCGCCGGCGACCGAGGTCGGCCAGCGCGGTGCTCACCGCCTGTGCGACCGCGGACCGTCCAGCTCCAGGCGCGATCACCGGGCCGTTGGGCACGTAACCCACGACGCCGAGCACCGGCAGCCGGCGCTGCAGGACCAAGGCGCCGCCGACCAGCCGCCCAGCCCGTCGGACCAGCACATAGTGCGGAACATAGCCGGCCTGGCGCCGCACGGCCGACCACGCCGACAGCTGCGCGACGTCGCTGTGCGGGGTGTGACTGACCAGATGATCCCAGGCGCGGATCGTGTCGGGGTGGGGCCGGGTCGACGACGTCACCGAGACCTCGCCTGACTCGTCGCTCATGGGGTGACCTGTCCTCGCCGGTGACTCGGGTGTGAGCTGGTCGGCCATGGAACCGACGTTAGGAAGGGTCCGGTTATCACCGCGCCCGAGTTCGGTTAACGGTAGGCAAATCCCCACCAACTGTAGTCATCAACGGTCGTCAGCGGCCGCTGCGGCGGCGCCAGGTCAGCACCGCCCTGGCTGCGGCGCGGCCGGGGGAACCGGCGATGCCTCCGACTGGAGCGGTGCCGGTCCCGGTGATGAACAAGCCTGCCACTGGGGGGTCGTGCCCGGACAGCGCTCGGGTGGGACGCATGGGCATACCCGGGCAAGGCCGTCGTCGCCAGCAGCACGAGCATCTGCACGGCGTTGCTGCGGTGAGTCGCTCTCAGCCCCGCCCCGCCGGCGCCGGACAGCGGCGGGTCGAGCAGCTCCATCAGCGCGGTCCTCGGGTCCATTGCGGTGATCACGCAGGAGGTGATGACCAAGCCATTGTGCCCACCACCGACCACGATGTGATCAGCCATCCGCTGCGTCCGGGGGTTGGAGGGCTACGGTACCGAACAATGGGAGGCGACGTGATCGAGAAGATCCTTCCCCGCGTCGTCGCCTGCGCTGAGGCGTTCGACGACCCACCCGACGCCGTGCTGTACCCGCAGGAGGAGGCGGTGATCAGCCGGGCGGTCGAGAAACGGCGTCGGGAATTCCGCACGGTCCGCCACTGCGCCCGCCAGGCACTGCGCGAGCTCGGCCTGCCACCCGCGGCGGTACTACCCGGCGAGCACCGCGAGCCGTTATGGCCACCCGGAATCGTCGGCAGCATGACCCACTGCGCCGGGTACCGGGCGGCGGCGGTGGCTCGCCGTCGGGATCTGCTCACCGTCGGGATCGATGCCGAACCCCACCAACCACTGCCATCCGGCGTCTTGGAGGCTATCGCACTGGCCGACGAGCAGATCCGGATCGGCGAACTGATCGCAGCGCACGGCGCGTCGCACTGGGACCGGATCCTATTCTGTGCCAAGGAAACTGTGTATAAGGCGTGGTTCCCGCTGACGCAACGCTGGCTGGGATTCCACGACGCCACCGTCACGATCGAACCGACCGCCCTCGACGCCGCCATGAATCCCACCGTCATCGGCCCGACCGAAGGCACCTTCTCCGCTCGTCTGCTGGTGCGCGGTCCGACTGTCGCGGGTCACGAGCTGACCGAGTTCGACGGCCGCTGGCTGATCAGTGACAGCCTGGTAATCACCGCGATCGCGGTCCGGACAACCCATTCGGGTTATGCACAAACGGGTGAGAATCAGGGCACTTCCGCACTACCCGGGTAGCTCTCACATCCGGCAATCCGGACTGTCACGCGCGGCCTCGTCAGCCTTTCGACCTGCGAGAACGGTAGCATGCGCGGATAACGTGACAAATCGTGACGGTGCTTGTAGGCCGGCCACGCCGAACGTCACACTCTTGCATCAATCACGACGATCCGTACGGTCAACAACGTCCGGCACCACGGAGCCACCTTGGCGCAGGAATCCAGGTCCCGGCGCGCACCTGCCCTGTCTCTCGGGACCGGATACCCAAACCTCACCCAGAATCGAGATAGGGGCGCAGACTGGCACTCGGGTCGGTACCGGGACTCGTAACCCCGCACGACCGCGAGGTCACCACCAAAGTCGCGTGCGCGATCATGGAGACTGGATCATGACGAGGACCTCCCGATTTCTCGCGCGTACCGGTATCGCCACAATCGCTGTGACCATTCCTTTGGTACTCGCGGTGCCCGCACAGGCGGCCACGGGGGATCAATGGGATCGCTTGGCGCACTGTGAGAGCGGCGGTAACTGGCGCGCCAACACCGGCAATGGGTATTTCGGCGGGCTGCAATTCAGCCGCCGGACGTGGACCGGCCATGGCGGGGGGGCCTACGCAGGCACCGCCAACCATGCCACCCGGCAGCAACAGGTCGCCATTGCCGAGAAGGTGCTTCGCGCGCAGGGTTGGAAGGCTTGGCCCGCCTGCTCCAGAAAGGTCGGAGTCCGCTGACGAGGCTCGGCCCCCGTCCCCGCGGGGGCCGAGCCCACACACCCCAGGGTCTGCCGCGTCTGGGGGGGCGCCCTCAACGCGCCACCCCGCAGTCACCCATCCAGCGAGAACAGCCACAGGTCGACACGGGACCACGACGCTTCGGTGCCAGTGCCGGCGCCCACCGCAGCTGTTCGCGCAGTGAACTCACCGTCGACACCGAGGCGGCTGTTGTCGCCGGGAACACCGGATCCATGTCTCGAATCTCGGTGATCAGCTGCATTTCGTAGGCCGGGTTGCCCCCCCACCGTGCGTTCGGCGCGATCTCCTCACCCTTCATGAGAAAGGCGTCGGCATCGAGCACCGCGCCATCACCCATCGTCACGCCGTAATGGATGAAGGCGTTGATCCCGACGGTGCAGCCGGCACCGATCGTGGTGTGGTCGGACTTGAAGACACCTTCCTCCTGCGAGTGGCACTGGATCACGCTACTGGCGTTGAGCGTGGCGCCGTCCCCGATGGTGACCAGCGTCTTCTCCGGGATGTAGCAGCCGTCGTCGAAGACCCTTCGTCCGATGCGCACACCCAGCAACCGCCAGATCAGATTCTTGAACGGGGTGCCACTGAACGGCACCGCCGCCTCCAGCTTCCACAAACGTTCGTGCCACCAGTAGTAGGGCTCGTAGATCGAGCAGAACTGCGGGCTCAAGGGTCGGAACCTGGCAACAGCGCGTTCGACCAGCACGGAGGCGCTGACGTTGAACAGCAGGGCTGCGAGCACGGCCGCCGGGATCACCACGAAGCTGAACCGGTCGTAGAGGTCCAGCGCGGTCAGGGCCAGCAACGCGACACCGAAGAAGCGGATCCACCGCACGGCCAGGTACAACCCGATGGTGACCAGGTTGTATTTGTTCTTGGCGGCGAGGCGGCGGAGTCGCTCGGCCCCGCTGGTCAGCTGGTCGAATGGGGTGGCACCCTGGACCGATCGTGGAATCTCGAAGCACGGTGAACCAAGGAGTCCGACGCCCTCCCTGATCTTCCCGTCGATCGGGACCATGGCCTTGGTCGCGAGCAGGCAGTTGTCGCCGGTCCGACCATCCGACGGGTAGGCGATGTTGTTTCCCAAGAAGCTGCGGGACCCGAGCGACACGGGGGAAACGCGAAACGACGTGCTGGAGTAGTTGGCGTTGATGATCGATACGCCATCGGAGAGCATCGTGCCGGTACCGACAAAGCTCAGGTACGGCGAGTCGTGCTTGAGCTCGTTACCGACGTTCGATCCGGTCTGCTCGACCCGGGAGAGGTCGTACCCGAGGTAGCGCAGGTAACCGACGATGTAGGAGCTGTCACCGAACAACCTCAGGTAGAACTTCGAGTTGGTCAGGCGCGCGATCGTCCCCTGAACCCAGTATCGGATGCCGTACAGCGGGTACACCGTGTCCGGCTTGATGGCGAGATTCAGCACGCGCGGGATCGTGACCACGACGGCGAGACCGAGGAGCATGCCTGCGAAGAACAACACCAGTGCGAACACCAGCGCGTTGCGATAGAAGGTCCAGGTCGCCAGCGAGTGGCCCGGCCCCAACAGGCCGGCGAGCAACGGGAACTTGGCAATCAGCGTGACCACGATGGCGAGCGCAAGCGGCCCGACCATGACCAGCCTGGTCAGCACCTGGCCGAGGCTGTACAGAACTCTCCGCAGGGAACTGCAGCGGACCGGCTGCACCGCCCGGTAGTCGACGTCGGTGCGCTGCGCAGGTGAACCGTGCCAGCGCTGACCGTCGGGAACGGCTTGACCCGGGTGCAGGGAGGAGGCGTGGCCGATCTGGGCCCCGTCGCCCATCGACGTCTGGATGTCGAGGACTGCCTCGTCACCGACGACCACGTCCGCGCCGAGCGTGACGGCACCCGTCTGGATCCAACCAGCGTGGGCCCGGTAGCAGGTGAACGACGAGTCCTTGCGGATGACCGTACGGTCACCAATGGTGAGTAGATCCGTGCACACCGGTACCGTTCGGGAGAAAATCGCCACGCCGCGGCCAATCTTCGCGCCTAAAGCCCTGAGGTAGAGCACGTATAGTGGCGACCCGACGAACAGCACCATGGGATTTGCCCGGATGAGGGTCTTGACCAGCCAGAAGCGGACGTAGGCCAGGCTCCAGACGGGGATCTTGTGCGGTTTCCAGCGACCGAGGAGCACCCATTTGGCCAGAATGGGAATGGTGCACGCGGCCAGCAATCCCGCGCTGGCGAAGGCGAGTGACCGCAGGTAGGTGTCGATGACCCCGCTAGCGGCGCGGATCCACTCGAAACCCGTGACGAACACGAGTGCACCGAGTAGGACGAGTCCGAGGAAGAGCAGGAGTTGCAGCGCGCCGCAGAGGACTGGTGAGGCGCTGCCCGGCGCCGGCTGCTGCACTGCCGGCACGGCGGGCTCGACAGCGGGGAGCTCGGCGGCTCGGCGCTCGGCGGCGGGCACCGCGTCTCCGAGCAACGCTGCCAGGCTACGGATCGTCGGGTGCAGGTAAACGTCTTTCATGGACACCGGCGGTAGATCCGTACGCTTGCGAACCCGCGCGCAGAACTGTGCCAGGAGCAGTGAGTTGGCGCCCAGATCGTCGAAGAAGTGGCTGTCGACCGACACCTGCTCCAGACGCAGGCAGTGGGTCAACGCGTCGGCGAGGAGTTTCTCGGTGTCGGTCGTCGGGCCGACGTGGGCGTGGCGGGTGGCCTGGCAGCGCTGGCCACTGGGGGGCGGGAGGCGCTCCCGGTCGGCCTTGTCGCTCGGGAGCATCGGGATGACCGCGAGCTCTTCCAGGTACGCCGGAACCATGTACCGTGGCAGCCGCCCGCTCAGCTGCTGGTAGATCTGTTGCTGGTCTACCTCGACGGTGTCGGTGCGCAGGCTGTAGTAGGCGACCAGCTCCACGGTCCCGGGCACCGGCTCGTAGGTGTCGACGACAGCCTGCGCGATACCCGGCACCTGCAGCAGCACCGACTCGATCTCGGTCAGCTCGACGCGGTAGCCGCGGATCTTGACCTGGGTGTCGATCCGGCCGTGGTACTCGATCTCACCGTCGTCATTGATCCGGCCCA
>JBOHHF010000332.1:0-32610 GCA_050700495.1 Pseudonocardiaceae bacterium | reverse complement strand
CGCCGGTACCCGTGCCCGGCACGTCACCGTGCTGGCGGGTCCGCCCGCCGCGACCCAGGCCGCCGAGGCGGCGGCCGGCCACGCTCGGGACACCGGGCAGGAGGTGGTGGTCGTGCCGATTGCGTCACCGGTGCAGGCGCTGGCGGCGATCGCGGTGCACGACGCCGGCCGGTGCGCGGCCGACGATCTGCTGGCCATGACCGAGGCGGCGACCGCGATCCGGCGGGGGGAGCTGACCGTGGCTGGCGCAGCCACGCTGACGTCGGTCGGCCGGTGCCAGTCGGGTGACGTACTCGGCGTGGTCTGCGACGAGGTCGTGCTGATCGAGGGTGACCCGTTAGCCGCGGCGTGCGGGCTGGTGGAGCGGATGCTGTCGGTGGGCGGGGAGCTGGTGACCGTGCTGCTAGGCCAGGAAGCTCCGGCAGGCGTCGGCGAGGTGTTGGTTGAGCATCTGCGCAGGGCGTACCCGAAAGTCGAAGCGGTGGTGTACGCCGGTGGGGTGCCGGACCGGGTGTTGCTGGTCGGTGTCGAATGAACGTCGGTGTCGATGAACGTCGGTGTCGATGAACGTCGGTGTCGAATGAGCAGGGTGGAGTGAGCCGTGGCCGGGATGGACGATGCGTTGGACCGGGTGATCGGCGGGAAGTCGCCCACTCTGCTGGCCGAGCAGTTGGACGTGCATACCGTCGGAGACCTGCTGCGGCACTACCCCCGCCGGTATGCCGACCAGGGCCAGCTCACCCCGATCGCGGGGCTGGCACCCGGGGAGGACGTCACGGTGGTCGCCGAGGTCCGTAGCTGCACTTCACGGCAGATGCAGACCAAGAAGGGCACCATCCAGAACGTGGTGATCTGGGACGGCAGCCGCACCCTGGACCTCACCTTCTTCAATCAATGGCGCCTGGACAAGACATTGACCCCCGGCCGGAAGGCCTTGTTCGCAGGACGAGTGACGACCTACGGCAAAAAACGCATCCCGCAGCTCACCCACCCGCGATACCAGCTGCTCGACGGCGACGCCGACGAGCTTGCGGAGTTCACCCGGCCGCTGATTCCGGTCTATCCCGCCGCTAAGGACCTGCCGTCCTGGACAATCCAGCTCTGCGTACGGCAGGTCTTCGACGTCTTGGATGACCCAGCCGATCCGCTTCCGCCGGCCCTGCGCGCGCAACACAGGCTGTTGGGGCTGGGTGCGGCGTTGCGGGCCGTGCATCGTTCCGACGACCGATCCGAGATCGCCGCCGCCCACCGCAGGTTGAAGTGGGATGAGGCGATGGCGGTGCAGCTCACCCTCGCGCAGCGCCGTCAGCAGGCGGCGCTACGGCCCGCGCCCGCCTGCCCGCGCCGCGACGGTGGGCTGGCCGCCGCGTTCGACGCCGCACTGCCCTTCACCTTGACCGCCGGGCAGCGACAGGTCGGCGAGCTGCTGGCCGTCGAGCTCGCCGGCGAGCACCCGATGAACCGGTTGCTGCAGGGTGAGGTCGGGTCCGGGAAGACCGTGGTGGCGCTGCGCGCGATGCTGCAGGTCGTCGACGCCGGACGCCAAGCAGTGCTGCTGGCGCCTACCGAAGTGCTCGCGGGACAGCACGCCCGGTCGCTGCGAGACATGCTGGGCGATCTCGGGCGGGCCGGTGAGCTGGGGTCCGCCGACGCGGCCACCCGGATTGCCCTACTCACCGGGTCGCTGCCGGCGCGGGCCCGCAAGCAAGCCATGCTGGACGCGGCCTGCGGTGCGGCGGGGATCGTGGTCGGCACCCACGCCCTGATCCAGGACCGGGTGTCTTTCGCCGACCTGGGCATGGTGGTGGTCGACGAGCAGCACCGCTTCGGCGTCGAGCAGCGCGACGCGCTGCGGGCCAGGGCGGCCGACGGCACCAGCCCGCACGTGCTGGTGATGACCGCGACACCGATCCCGCGCACCGTCGCGATGACCGTCTACGGCGACCTGGAGGTTTCCGCATTGCGGGAGTTGCCGGGTGGCCGGTTACCGATCTCCACCACGGTGGTGCCGGTCGGCGAGAAGCCCGCCTGGCTGGATCGGGTCTGGCGGCGGATCACCGAGGAGGTCGCCGCCGGCCGGCAGGCCTACCTGGTGTGCCCCCGAATTGGCGAGGAGATCGGCGGCGAGGAAGCTGCCGGCGAGGACACCTCAAACGGGGATGGGAGCGGACGCCCGCCGATCGCGGTGCTTGACCTGATGCCGCAGCTCGCCGAGGGCCCGTTGGCCGGGCTGCGGTTGGCCGTGCTGCACGGCCGGCTGCCCGGGGACGAGAAGGACGCCGTCATGCGCGCTTTTACCGCCGGCGAGATCGACGTGCTGGTGGCCACCACCGTCGTCGAGGTCGGGGTGGATGTGCCGAACGCCACCGTCATGGTGATCATGGACGCGCAGCGGTTCGGGGTCAGCCAGCTGCACCAGCTACGCGGCCGGGTAGGCCGGGGGTCGCATCCCGGGTTGTGCCTGCTGGTGACCGATTCACCGGACGGCACCGCCGCCCGGGAGCGGATGGACGCCGTGGCTGCGACTACCGACGGGTTCGAGCTGGCTCGGATGGACCTGGAGCTGCGCCGGGAGGGCGATGTGCTCGGCGCAGTGCAATCCGGTCGCCGCTCCGGGCTCAAGTTGCTGTCGCTGCTGCGCGACGAGGACCTGATCGGGCAGGCGCGAGATGCCGCCCAGGGGCTGGTCGAGGCCGATCCCGAGCTTACCGAGCATCCCGGCTTGGCTCGCCTGGCCGCCGACCTGCTCGATGAGGAGCGCGCCCAGTTCCTCGAGAAAGTGTGACGTTGCTGGATTTAGGACGGGTGGCCAACAATGGAGGATGTCCTGATTTTTGGAGTGGTCTGTCCGGCCAGGTGGTCTTGCAGGGTTGCGTGCCGGAACTGGTACACAGCTCCGACGGTACGAAGGACACCTCGGGTCCTGGCGTCGTCAAGAAAAGGCATGAGGCCAACGGCGGGAACGCGGTGGGAACGCTGTAGTTGAAGCCAGGCTATGGTGGTCGGCCATGTCACGGAGGACGTAACCCCGTACACGAGCCCGACCGCGAGCCCGCTGCCGACCCCTATCCAGACAATCACGAGCAATCGCACCTCTTCGAGGCTGGTCACAAGGTTGACCAGCGCGAACGCGAGCATCACTCCGATCACGACTGCGAGCCCGAAGGTGAGACCGACGGCGAGCCCGAACATACGGTCATTACGCCAGCTTTCGAGCGGCCCCTGAGGGCTGTGCTCGCCTTCCTCGAACCCTGCCGCAAGCCCGACAACAATCCTGCTCACGAGCCAGCGCACGAGCCCCACCATGAGAGTGATCCCGAAGCCGACAATGAGTCCGAGCATCAACCCGCCCCAGAGCCCGCCCAGAAGCCCGGAAGCGAGCCCGAACGTAAACCCGAGCGCTAGGCCTTGGCGCCAGCTCTTGGGCGCACTTTGGGGGCTTCCCTCGTCTTCGGCGAGCCGGAACATGAGGTCACGCTTGAGCCCGAAGAGAAGCCCGAACACGAGCCCGATTATCAGCCCGAACACGAATCCGAACACGCGCTGGTTGATGCCCGAGCTAATGTTAAGGATCAGTGCCATCATTAAGAGCGCGACGAAGAACCCTGCGAGCCCGACCCCGATCCCGTAGGCGAACCCGGCGGTGAGGATGTGGCGCGCGCTGATGGCACGCCAGTTCTTGAGGCGCTTAGGCTCGCGGGTCCCGCGCCCGTACGCGAGTCCGAACGGGAGCCCGACTCCGAGCCCGAATCCAACCCCCATGAGCGCGAACGTGAGCCCTGCATCGAGCCCGGACGTCAGCCCGGACGTCAGCCCGAAAGCCAGGGCGCCTATGAGCCCGCCGAGAAGTGCGCCCGCGACCATGCTGGCGAGGATGCAGGGAGTGGTGGGCGCCCATCGGGGGATGCGCCACCAGGCGAGGTCTCGGGTGTGGTCCTGGTTCATCTGACCGGCGATGAAGGCCAGCGCCTGCTTCGCCTGGGTCAGGTTGTAGCGGGGCTTCGGCCTGCCCGGTCGGGGGGTGTAGGCGTCGGGCAGGACACGGGCGATGAGGTGCTGCTCGATGTCGTTGCGGCTGGGGTATTGGATGGTGTCGAGCAGCGGGCCGATGTCGTCGCCAGCTCGGTAGGTGTCGCGGACGAGGGTGAGGGCCAGGGGATTGGTCAGGGTGCGCGTGAGCACATTGTCGGGGTTATTCCGCAGTTCGCGCAGCAGCTGTGCCCATCCTGACGGGGTTGGCCCGGTGCGGGCCCGCTGCAGGTAGTCAGCGGCCTCAGGCCCGGTGATGTCACACAGGTGTAGCGCGACGGCCCCCACCAGCCACGCGACGCTGGTGGCATGGACCATCTCATCGCTGCGACTGAGCACCACTACCCGGAAGGGTGCGTCGTTGAGGGCCTGCAGCGCAGTCGGGCGCGCAGCCTCGTCCATCTCGTCGAGCCCATCAAGGATCAGCGCGATCTTCCCGTCGTCAACCAGGGCTTTGGCTTCGTCATAGCCGCCGCGGTGCTGGAACAGCGGGTAATCCGCGGCGAGTCGGGCGCTGAGCCAGTCCTGCACCGAGCAGCTGGCGGGGTCCCAGCCGTGCACGGTGAACAGCACCGGCACCGGTACCCGGGCCCGCTGGGTGTCATCGATACGGTCCCGGTGCGCCAGAGCGTCGAGCAGAAGCAAGATCGCGGCCCCGCTCTTGCCCGCTCCCGGCGCGCCGACCACAACCACCCGACCGGAAGCAATCCCACCGTATACGGCGAATAGCTGACTGCGCTGGCCACCGGCCAGCAGCTGCCCCTCGGTGGCCAAGGCTAGGCCTGGCAGTGGCGTGAACGGTCCGTCGAGTGCGGCCGTCAGCTCCCCTGTCACCGGCAGCGAACTCAGCGACCAGCGGACCGGGATTGGTGCGGGTGTCAACAAAACCCGCTCGGTCGCCGCTTTACGCCACTGCCCGTGCACCGCCTGCGCCAACATTCCTTCCAGCGTGTCCGCAGATCGGATAGCGGCCGGGCGGCGCGCGTGCCGAAGCCCGCTCACCACCGGGAGGAGTGCGCTGAACAGGGCCAACGCAAATCCACCAAGCTGGATGAGGTCATTGCGCTGTGCTGGCGGGTGAGAGTAGACCCACCATAAGCACAAGACGCCGCCACTGGCCAAAACCAGGCTCACGCAGACGAGCACCCGGTCACCCAGCCTGCCCACGACCATCATTCTGACAGATCGAGGCCCGCGGCGACACGATCCTGCCCTCGGCCTTCTGGGCACAGGGTGATTAGTTTCGACGCGGGCCGCGGTATCTGCGCAGCCAGTCAATGATCGACCACGGACCCGCAGGAATCCAATCGCAGGTGGGTCAGCGGTTGGGGCAGCGGCGCCGCGGTGGTGAGCCGGTGATCATGAGGCAAGTGCCAGAGTGTTGATTCGGTGCCGTAGGTGCGCGACCTCACCGATGCGCTGGTGCGGGGCGGCGTGACGGTTGAGTTCCCGCAACTGGTCCAGGGTGCGGTGTGAGCGCAGCGTCTGCGCCTGGTCCAGCGCCGTGGTGCCGCAGGCCCTCGTCGGGGTGGTCCGGGGAGGCGATGCGTTCCCGCGCCGCCCGCAACTGATCATTCGCGGCTGCCAAAGCTCGGCCTTCCGATCATGGACATGAACTGCGTCATCCTGGCACAACACGGGACCACGCCAGACCGCTCGGGCGCGAGGATGCGAATCCTCCCCCGATTCCTCCCTTGACATCCTGCGACCCCTACTCCACGGCTACTCGATCGTGTTGGTGTACGACGCGACATCGCCTACACAGTCAACGGCGGCTGGTCAACGTATCCAAATCGAGCTTCACTGGGGCCGGGGCCAGGATGCTGATCAGGCCGGTGCCACCTGCCACGTGTTCGTAGTCGCCGTCGACCAGGACGTACGCGGTGAGGGTCGTAGGCGGATCGAGCTCTACTAGCCAGTAGTGCGGGATGCCAGCGTCGGTGTACTCGGTCAGCTTGGTGACCCGATCGGTCCGCCTGGTCCCCGGGGAGACGATCTCTACCGCAACCACCACGTCGGCCGCAGCCAAGCGGGCGGGATTGCGCTGCGCGGTGCTGGTCTGCACGATGACAACGTCGGGGGCCCGAACCGTCGTTGGATACCCCGCATCCACCACAACCTCGACATCAGCCAGCGCCGTCAGATGGTCGGGCAGCTGCCGGTCCAGCTCGGAGGCGAGGCGCACCATCGCCCGTTGGTGCAGCGGAGCCGGCCTGGGAACCACCAGCAAGACCCCTTCGACTAGCTCCCACCGGCGCGACCTGTCCTCCGGCAGCGCGTCCCACTCGGTGAGCGTGAGTAGGTGGTCCGGCCACGAGGCAGTGGTCATCTCACTCACCCTCCTTCCGTGGGGCCTGCGTAGCCAGTCTATGACCGACCACGGCCCCGCAAGAACCAGTCGCAGGCGGATCAGCGGGTGGGGCACACGACGCCGGCTGCGCTGCCGCCGCGCCGGACGGGTTCTCCGGCGGCGAGCACCTTCCCACCGGGAAGGAACTCCAGTCCCGAAGCCACGCCGATCTCCGGACTGATCTTGATCATGGGGTCCAGCGGCGAGGTGTCGCTGATCGCGAACTTGTGCCCGAGGTCTTCCAGATCAGGTGTGGTGGATGCTGCGATGAACGCCGGCTCGGCCTGCGTGGTCTCGGCGTTGCGTTGTGAGGCGCGGGGCGCGGCGATCGCATCCGGCAGGCTCATGCCGAAGTCGATCCGGTTGACCAGGATCTGCAGCACCGTGGTGATGATCGTGGCGCCGCCCGGCGAGCCGACCGCGAGGAACGGCTTGCCGTCCTTCAACACGATGGTCGGCGACATGCTGGAACGGGGGCGCTTGCCGGCCGTCGGCAGGTTGGGATCGGGCGCGCTGCCCTGCGTCGGCGCGAAGTTGAAGTCGGTGAGCTCATTGTTGAGCAGGAATCCCCGGCCGGGAACCACGATTCCGTTGCCACCCAACTGTTCGATCGTGTTGGTGTACGACACGACGTTGCCCGCACCGTCGGCGACCACGAAGTGGTTGGTGTGGTGACCGCGGTCAGGCACCGCGACGGCTGCGCCGACCGGCATGCACTCACGCGATCGGGCAAACAGGTCGCCCGGCGGGACCGGGCTGGTGGCAGCCTTCGCCGGCTCGATGAGGCAGGCACGTTGGCGGCCGAACGATTTCGACAGTAGTTGCTGCTGGGGCACATCCACGTAACGAGAGTCGCCGAGGTACCGGTTGCGATCGGCGAACGCGAGTCGGCTGGCCTCCAGGTAGTGGTGCAGCGCCTGCACCGGGCTCATTGCGGACAGGTCGACGTCGCCGAGAATGTTCAGCGCCTCGCCGTCGGTGATGCCTCCACTGGAAGACGCCGCCATGCCGTACACGTCGAGGCCACGGTATGTGACGTGCGTCGGGGCGGAGTCCAGCGCGCGGTAGGCGCGCAGATCCGGCAGCGTCATCGGGCCGGGCCGGGCAACCAGGGTTGCGCCAGGAGCCAGCGGTGGGCGCTGCACGGCATTGACCAGGTCGGCGCCGATCGGACCGCCGTAGAGCGTGCCGATCCCGCGCGTGCCGATCTCCCGGTACGTCTTCGCGAGGTCGGGATTGCGCAGCGTCGAGCCCACTGCGGGCAGCGTGCCGCCGGGCAGGAACAGTTCCGCCGTCGAGCCGAACTGGGCGAAACGGTTGGCGTTCTGCCGGGTCTGCTCCTGGAATGTCGCGTCGACGACGAAGCCGCGCTCGGCGACCTGCACGGCCGGCCGCAGGTTTTCGGCGAGCCCGAAGCGGCCCCACCGTCGCAGCGCACGCTCCCAGGTGGCCAGCGTGCCAGGCACGCCGACGGACAGCCCACTGTTCACCGCATCCGGCAATGACAGCGGCTGCCCGGTGGTCGGGTCGATGAACATCGACGGTCCGGCGGCGGCCGGCGCGGTCTCCCGCCCGTCGATCGTGGACACCTTGCGGGTGCGTGCGTCGTAGTAGACGAAGTAGCCGCCGCCACCGATACCCGCGACGTAGGGATCGGTTACGCCGAGCGTCGCGGCCACCGCGACCGCGGCATCAGCAGCAGTCCCGCCGTGGCGCAACACGTCCAGACCAGCCTGCGTCGACTCCGCGGTGTCCGAGACGACCGCGCCTCCGTAGCCCCGCGCCACCGGCGCCTTGGCGCCCAGAGGTAACGGCGGCATGGCCTGAGCCGGCGCTGCGGCACCGGTGACCAGCGATACGCCGAGCAATCCCGCGACAAGTACGGTGCCGAATCGACCTGTCCGCATTCCCAGCCCCCAGGGGATCAAGCGTGTTCCCAGCGAGCTACACCCTTGCCAGGCTCGATATGCAAGAGGCGGCAGGAACCCGTCGCCCCCTTGTCGACGGGTTCCAGCCGCTGGCTCAGCGCAGTCGGTACACGGCAGCCCAGACTCCCCGAGGCCCGCTCACCTGCACCGGCGGCTCTGCATCCAGGGCTGCCAGCGACTGGATCCGATCTGCCGACGCCAACAACAGCCGGGCACCTGCCTCGTCGGCGACCGTGGTGACGTCGTGCACGGATAGCAGCGGATTCACCGGCAGTGCCACTGCGCCCCGCCGGGTCACGTCGGCGAAGATCTCGGCGAAGCCGGGACCGTCAGGCAGCATGATGAGTATCCGATCGTCGGGGCGCACACCGAGCTCATCCAGAGCGGAGGTGATCGCGAACGTTCGGTAGGCCAGATCGGGGTAACACTCATCGCTATGCATTGTGGGTTCTCGATGTCCCAGGGTTCGTGTCGCAGGGACTAACTCGTCGTGGCGGTAAGTCACTCGTTGGTTGACAGCGGCCTCTACCGCCACTACGCGAGACAACAAGCTAGGGCAGGTAGTATGGATGTGACGGCTGAAGAGCTACTGAAGCGCCACTGGAGCAGGACTGGAAGGAGACCCGCCCTGGTCGCCGCGTTACAACGTTGACCCGGGGCCCGGATCGTGGGGGCGAACCGATCGTTCTTCGTGGCGGCGAGGATCGCATTCCACTCCACCGTGGGGAACGCGAG
The DNA here is from genome assembly GCA_050700495.1 of Pseudonocardiaceae bacterium. Lineage (GTDB taxonomy): Bacteria > Actinomycetota > Actinomycetes > Mycobacteriales > Pseudonocardiaceae. The sequence goes on along the minus strand of JBOHHF010000332.1, from coordinate 23,568 downwards.
TATGGGGCTTCGTGACCCTAACTTGGTGTCTCGCAGGCCGATCCAGCCTGTTACGTCAGTGGTGACCTCCAAACAGCTGTTCTGCGCGGCCGATCGCGACGATTTGTGCCAGCCGGTGGTGGTGCTCAGGGTCGCGAGCACGTCAGGGTGGTTCATCGAAGCTCTTCGGCGATTCGCTGGATCATGGCTGGGGATTCGTCCGGGGTCAGGGCTTGAACCTGCAGGCGGGTGAGCGCCTGGCGGTACAGCTGGATCTCGGTGGGGTCCTCGTAGTAGATACCCCGCACTCGGGTCTCGACGTAGACCACACCCGGGTCACTGTGCAGCTCGGCCGGGAAGGTCAGCAGCGTGAAGGAACCTTCGGTACCTGCGTGGGCACCCACGGACGCCGGGAGAACCTGGATGTCGATGTTAGGTCGCTCGGCCAGTTTCACGAGCCGCTCGAGTTGCTCGCGCATCACCGCCGCACCGCCGACGTGTCGCTGGAGCGCGGCCTCGTCGAGGATCGTCCACACCTGCATGGGCTCGTTCGTCCGCTCGACGAGCTGCTGGCGAGCCATGCGGAGCTCGACGCGGCGGGCTATTTCATGGTCGGGTTGGCCCCTCGCACCGGCGTGGATGATTGCCTGGGCGTAGGCCGGTGTCTGCAAGATGCCGGGCACGACGAGGGCGTCGTAACTCTGCAGCTGGGCCGCCGCTGCTTCCAACGCGAGGAAGAGCCCGAAGTAGTCGGGCACGGCGTCGGCGAATCCGATCCACCAGTCACGTCCCTTTTTGGCGCGTTTGACCAGGTCACGGAAGGACTCAATCCGGTCGGGGTAGCCGTACCAGGTCAACAGCACCTCGACGTCACCGACGCTGGGGAGATTACGCCCGGTCTCCAGATGGCCGATCTGGGCCACTGTCCTGCCCAGCCGGGCTGCCGCCTCCTGACGGGTGCGTCCACTCACTTCTCGTAGTCGGCGAAGCTCGAACGCGATCCATCGCTTGAGCGCGGTGGGTGAACTGGACGCGACCATCGGGCCCTTCCCCATCCCTGAACTACGCACCTGGACAGCCTGTCACTCACGCCGTCACCCGAACAGACAGGTTCACTGTGTAGCGTAGAATTTTGTAGGACGCTACTTTGTAGTGCGGCAAGTTGGTCGCTGGTAGGCGGCCATGCTCTCCGCGACTGCTAGCCCTGTGGATGAAGACGGCGCAGGTAGCTTGGACGCCAAAACTGAAGGGTCACTGAAGCGCCGCTGGATCAGGACTGGAGGCACTGGTGGAGTTTGCAGTTCTTGGTCCGTTGGAGGTGCGTGACCAGCACCGCCGGATCGAGGTGTCCAGTGCCAAGGAGCGGTTGCTGCTGACTGTGCTGGTGATGCATGTCAACGAGGTGGTTTCGGCCGACCGGCTGATCGAGGTGTTGTGGAGTACGCAGCCGCCGGCCACGGCCGCGAACACATTGCAGACCTATGTCTCCCATCTGCGTCGGGTGTTGGAGCCTGGTCGCGTCCCTCGAGCTCAGGATGGGGTACTGGCCACCTCTGGTCAGGGGTATGTGTTGGCTGTGCCGCCTCAGGCGGTTGACGCTGTGCGGTTTGAGCGGTGGGCCAGTCAGGGCCGTGATGTGCTGGTCTCGGATCCGATGCGGGCGGCTGCGATCCTGCGTGCTGCGTTGGGGTTGTGGCGTGGTGCGCCGTTGGCCGACTTGGGTTCCGAGCTTTCCGCTCAGGCCGAGATCACCCGGCTCACTGAGCTGCGCGCTGTTGCGGTAGAAGATCGCCTGGAGGCCGATCTCGCACTGGGCCGGCATGCGGAGCTGTGCGGTGAATTGAGCCGGGCGGTGACCGAGCAGCCGCTGCGCGAACGGCTGTGGTCCCAGCTCATCCTGGCGCTGTACCGCTCCGGGCGGCAGGCCGACGCGCTGGCCGCCTATGCGCGGTTGCGCGCGCGGCTCGCAGAGCAACTCGGCATCGATCCGAGCCCCGAACTGGTCCGGCTGCATGAGGCCGTGCTCGCCCAGCGTCCCGATCTGGACTGGCGACCGGCGCAACCGCAGTCCACGAGCGGTCGTACCGAGCCGAGGGAGCTGCCGACCGAGGAAGATCCGCTACAGGCAGCTCACGCTGCGCTTGTTACCCACGACTGGCAGCGCGCTTTCGACTTACTGTCCCGTGCGGACCGGGCGGCGCCGCTGTGTGCGGAGGATCTCGAGGGCCTGGCCGAGGCGGCCTACTGGTTGGGGCGGGACCGGGATGCGCTGTCCACCCGGCAACGTGCCTACCACTCCTACCTCCAGGCTGGTGACCATCGCCGAGCCGCCGTGGCCGCGGTCATCCTCACGATTCAGTACTCAGGTTTCCTGCAGTTCGCGGTGGCCAGCGGTTGGTTCCGGCGCGCGCAACGGCTGCTCGAGGCCGAGCCTGATTGCGCCGAGCACGGCTACCTGTCCTGGGCGGCCACGCTCTTCGAGCTGAGAGTGGACGACGACCCGGAGAAGTGCCTGGCTGCCGCCCTGTCGACCTATGAGATGGGCGTGCGACACGGCGTCGCTGATCTGCAGGCCGTTGGGATGGTGTTCCAGGGCGGAGTGCTGATCCGCCGCGGGCAGGTCGCCGACGGGCTAGCCCTGCATGACGAGGGGATGGCGATGGCCGTCGGCGGGGATCTTTCCCAGCTCGCCACCGTGCAGATCTTCTGCCAGGTCGTCCGCACCTGCTGCGAGCTGCGCGACTACCGTCGCGCCGACGAGTGGACCAGAGCTATCGAGGACTGTTTCGCACGTACCGGGTTGAACAGCTTTCCCGGTGACTGCGAAGCCCACCGCGTCACGATCATGATTAGCCGCGGTACGTGGGCGCTGGCCGAGCAAGAGGCCAACCGGGCCTGCACGCGAGCGCAGTGTTTCGACCCGGTCCATGTCGGCCTCGCTTTCGCCGGCATCGGTGAGATCCGGCTGCGGATCGGCGATCTCAGCGGTGCCGAGGAGGCATTCGCCAAGGCCGAGGAGTCGGGGGCCAGCCCGTTGCCCGGCCGGGCAAGGCTGGAGCTCCTGCGCGACCGCCCTGCCGAGGCAGCCGCGTTGATCAATGCGGCGCTGGCGGTCGACGGTTGGGACCGCCTGGGCCGCACCCAGCTCCTTCCCGACCAGGTGGCCATCGCGCTAGCTGTCGATGATCTCGACACCGCCCGCGCCGCCAGCACCGAACTGAGCGATTTGGCGCAGATCTACGGCAGCAAGGCGTTGCTCGCGGCGGCCGAGACCGCGCGCGGCGCGCTGGCACTGGCCACCAGCGAGGAGGACCCGCTGCCCGCGTTGCGTCGCAGTGTCACGCTGTGGCGGGAGGCCGAATCGCCCTACGAGAGTGCGCGGGCCCGGGTTCTGCTGGCCACCGCGATGACACGCGCCGGCCAGCCCGAGTCGGCTCGGCTGGAGCTGGCCCTTGCCCTGGCCTGTTTCGACCGTCTCGGCGCCCGGCTGGATGCGGAAGCCATCGCGGAACTCGCCACCATCGGTTGAGCTGTATCCGCTGAACTGGGCGGCACGCACCCGAGCACGGGACGAATGAGCGCGCAGTTCAGGAGCGAGTCAGCTCACCGCGTGGCGGGGGCAGCTGGCCGCGGGCGGCGACGTCCAGTGCGGCAGTTGCAGCGGGTGGCAGCCGCAGCGTGCCGCTGCGGCCCAGCTTCGCCAGCTCCGCTCGGGCTTTCGCGTAGGCGGCGATGCGCTCGGCGTCGTGGTCGGAGTCGCGAGCCATGGTGAGCAGCTTGATCGCCCGCTGCACGGTGGCGTGTTCCCGCTCCGGGATGCCGGCCAGCCGGATGCGTTGCGCCGCATCGCGCGCGGCGTGCCAGGCGCGCCAGGCCTGCTCCACTGCGGCGGCGAAACGAGCGCGGTGCGCGGCCGGTGGTTCGATGTCGGTGTCCCATGCCTGGGCCTCGGCGAAGGCATCAACGAACCGGCCGGTGGATGGCACCGTGACGTCGGTCAGCGCGGGAAGCCGCAGCACTGCGAGCGGGTCGCATTCGAACTGACCGTACTCGCTGCGCAGCTGGGCGAACCGGTCCCGGGTAGCGCGCCAGTCCGGGACAGGCTGGGGGGCGGGTACGGGTGACGCCGGTCGAGACGGCGCCACCGCCAGGTGCTGCCGCTGGTTTATCCGCCGCCGGCGCCGGTGCAGGTGCCGCGCCACGGTGAACGCCAGCACAAATGGTGAGAAGGCCACCAGCATGGCGAGCAGCGCCGCGGCAGCCGCCCCAGCGGCGGCAAGGAGCGCTGCGCACAGCAGCATCAGCAGGACCAGCGGCGGACCGAAGTGCCGCCGCATCGGACCCCGGCGGTGGAAGTAGTGGTACGTCTGTCTGCTCACGGCAGCGTCCTTTCGTGCCACTCCTTAATACCCCTTCGGGCCGCCGCGCGGCAGAGTTCCGGTACCCGGCGTGCGTCAGCGTCCCCCCAGTAGCGGTCATCACCTGGGAAGATGCAGGTGATGAACCCGGTAACCGATCCGGTCGACCGGCTGTGCGGAGGGGAGCTGACACGTGTTCAGCAAGCTGCTGGTCGCCAACCGCGGGGAGATCGCGATCCGGGCGTTTCGAGCCGCCTACGAACTGGGATGCCCGACGGTTGCGGTGTTTCCCTATGAGGATCGCAACTCCGAGCATCGGCTCAAAGCCGACGAGGCCTACCAGATCGGCGAGAAAGGTCATCCGGTCCGTGCCTACCTCTCGGTGGCGGAGATCATCAGGGCCGCCAAGCGCGCCGGGGCTGACGCTGTCTACCCCGGTTACGGCTTCCTGTCGGAGAACCCGAAGCTGGCCACGGCCTGCCGGCAGGCCGGTATCACCTTCGTCGGGCCGCCACCTGCGGTGCTGGCGCTGGCGGGCAACAAGTCGCGGGCCGTGGCCGCGGCGCGCGAGGCCGGCGTGCCGGTGCTGGCATCCTGCGCTCCGTCGGCCGATATCGACCAACTGATGGCCGCCGCGGATGAGATCGTGTTCCCGCTCTTCGTCAAGGCCGTCGCCGGCGGCGGTGGACGTGGCATGCGGAGGGTCACTTCACCCCGAGGCCTGCGCGATGCACTGGAGGCTGCTTCCCGCGAGGCTGAGTCGACATTCGGTGATCCGACCGTGTTCCTGGAGCAGGCCGTCATCGACCCCCGGCACATCGAAGTGCAGATCCTCGCCGACTCGACCGGCGAGGTGATCCACCTCTACGAGCGGGACTGCTCGGTGCAGCGGCGCCACCAGAAGGTCGTCGAGATCGCTCCCGCGCCGAACCTGGATCCCGATCTGCGGGCGCGAATCTGAGCCGACGCGGTGACCTTCGCCCGGCAGATCGGCTACGTCAACGCGGGCACTGTGGAGTTCCTCGTCGACCGCGCAGGCAACCACGTGTTCATCGAGATGAACCCGCGCATCCAGGTCGAGCACACGGTGACCGAGGAGGTCACCGATATCGACCTGGTCGGCGCCCAGCTGCGGATCGCGGCCGGACAGACCCTGGCCAGCCTGGGATTGTCCCAGGACACGATCGCGCCGCACGGTGCCGCGCTGCAGTGCCGGATCACCACCGAGGATCCGGCCAACGACTTCCGCCCCGACATCGGGACGGTCACCGCGTACCGCTCCGCCAGCGGCGCGGGGGTCCGGCTGGACGGCGGTACCGTCTACCCGGGTGCGCAGATCAGCGCACATTTCGACTCCATGCTGGTCAAGGTGACCTGCCGGGGACGGGACTTCGGGTCTGCCGTGCGCCGGGCCCGCCGGGCGATCGCGGAGTTCCGGATTCGCGGGGTGCACACGAACATCCCGTTCCTGCTTGCGCTACTCGACGAGCCGGACTTCCTGGCGGGGAAGGTCACCACCTCGTTCATCGAGCAGCGGCCGCACCTGCTCACCGCTCGGCAGTCCGCGGATCGCGGCACCCGGTTGCTGACCTACCTCGGGGATGTGACGGTGAATCGGCCGCACGGCGAGCCCCCTCAGTTTGTCGACCCGGTGAGCAAACTGCCGCTGATCGACCTGGACTCCCCGCCGCCCGCCGGATCCCGGCACAAGCTCCTCACGTTGGGCCCAGAAGGTTTCGCCCGCTGGTTGCGGGCCCGTGACAGGGTCGCCGTCACCGACACCACCTTCCGAGACGCCCACCAGTCGTTGCTGGCGACCCGGGTACGCAGCAAGGACCTCGTTGCGGTGGCGCCCTACGTCGCCCGGATGACTCCGCAACTGCTGTCGCTGGAGTGCTGGGGTGGCGCGACCTACGACGTGGCGCTGCGATTCCTCGCCGAGGACCCGTGGGAGCGGCTGGCCGCGTTGCGCGCGGCGGCGCCCAACCTGTGCCTGCAGATGCTGCTGCGCGGGCGCAACACCGTCGGCTACACGCCCTATCCGACCGAGGTGACCGCGGCTTTCGTCGAGCAGGCCGCCGAAACCGGGCTGGACATCTTCCGGATCTTCGATGCGCTCAACGACGTCTCCCAGATGCGCCCGGCCATCGACGCGGTGCGCGAGACCGGTCGGGCCGTCGCCGAGGTGGCGCTGTGCTACACCGCCGACCTGTCCGATCCCGCGGAGCAGCTGTACACGCTGGACTACTACCTGCGGCTGGCCGAGCAGATCGTCGCGGCCGGGGCGCACGTGCTGGCCATCAAGGACATGGCCGGCCTGCTACGACCGCCCGCGGCTCGAACGCTGGTGGCTGCGCTGCGCAGCCGGTTCGATCTACCGGTGCACCTGCACACCCATGACACTCCCGGCGGCCAGCTCGCCACCCTGGTCGCCGCGATCGCCGCCGGGGCGGATGCGGTTGACGCGGCTACCGCCTCCATGGCGGGAACCACGTCCCAGCCGGCGCTGTCGGCGTTGGTCGCGGCCACCGACCACACCGAGCGCAGCACCGGGCTGAACCTGCAGGCGGTCTGTGACCTGGAGCCTTACTGGGAGCTGGTGCGCAAGGTCTATGCGCCCTTCGAGTCGGGCTTGGCCTCGCCCACCGGGCGGGTCTATCACCATGAGATCCCTGGTGGCCAGTTGTCCAACCTGCGCCAGCAGGCTGTGGCCCTGGGCCTGGCAGACAGGTTCGAGCAGATCGAAGAAGCCTACGCAGCGGCTGACCGGATGCTCGGCAGGCTGGTGAAGGTGACCCCGTCCTCCAAGGTTGTCGGGGATCTGGCGTTACACCTGGTCGGTTCCGGTGTCGAGCCGAAGGACTTCGAGGCCGACCCCGCTCGTTTCGACATTCCCGACTCGGTGATCGGTTTTCTGCACGGCGAGCTGGGTGATCCTCCCGGCGGGTGGCCGGAACCTTTTCGCGGCAAGGCCCTGGAGGGCCGCAGCGGCCTCAAGGGCCTTGCAGAGCTGTCCACTGAGGACCGAAAAGGCTTACGAGAGGATCCGGCACGGACCCTCAACAGGCTGCTGTTCCCCGGCCCCACAGCAGAGTTCGAGGAGCATCGCGACTCCTACGGGGATACCTCGGTGCTGCCCAGCAAGGAGTTCTTCTACGGGCTGCGCGCCGGCGAGGAATACGCCGTGGACCTCGACCCGGGAGTGCGACTACTGATCCAACTGCAGGCGATCGGTGATGCCGACGAACGCGGCATGCGCACCGTGATGTGCACGCTCAACGGGCAGCTGCGGCCGCTGCAGGTCCGGGATCGCTCCATCGACTCTGCGGTCCCGGTCGCCGAGAAGGCCGACCGATCCAACGGCCATCATGTCCCGGCGCCGTTTGCCGGTGTGGTCACCCTGCTGGTGTCCGAAGGGGACACCGTGTCTGCCGGGCAGCCGGTGGCCACCATCGAGGCGATGAAGATGGAAGCCGGGATCACCGCCCCCAGGGACGGCACGGTGGCCCGCCTGGCGATCAAGACCGTGCAGCAGGTGGAGGGTGGCGACCTCATTTTAGAGCTGCGCTCCTCATGAGGGGCGATACGAGCCAAGCACGTGTCGTCGCATGAACGCCTACGTGGGCCAATACCGATGTGGTGATCGCCAAGCTCAACCCTATAGGAGAGCAGCTCTGTGTCGCCACGCGAGGCTTAGTCCAGCCATTGCATTTGGTGACACCAGCCGCTTCGCATGGAGCAGATGGTTTACGGTGGCCTCGTCGAACACCACTCCTGCTTTTGTTTATCGTCCCCCAAGTGAACCATAACCTCGCCCTCCGCGTTAAGGTAGTTGAGCGGTCGTCCGCTACTTCCATCATGCTCCGGACCGTCCGGTACCTCCGCGCTCTGGCCCACCGACCATGACCAGACGCCAGCGGCCGACACTGGTGGTGGCTCTGCACGACGGGTTCTACGGCTGCGGCACCGGAGCCGGCTACTCCAATCACGCACTCCTCCAGGTCCTTGTGGATTTGCTCCCCGCCGAGGTGCGGCTGGTCGTGTTCCCCGTCCACCTCGGCCCCACCAGCCCCGAGTACAACCCAATCTGGCACGCCGAGGTCACTACGCTGCTCGCCCGCGCCGATGCTGTGGTGCACCCAGTGGATAACGGCACCGGGCCAGGTCCGCTTCGGTGGCCTGAACTGTTTCCGATGCCTCGTCCACCACACCGCCGACATCCTCACCTGCTGCGTGCTGCCCACCGCCGTCCCCGTCCTGATCCTGGTCCTGGACGCCCCGTTTCTTGGGCTTGCACCGCTAATGCCGGCCGATGTCATACCAAGTCTTGTGCTGGTACCACGCTCCACCGCGCGTATCCACACGCCGGCCGACAGGGAACGGATCGCGTGGGAGTCGCACGGGCTGCTTACTGCCGCCGAGCATGGCGGACGGATCGCCGCGATCTCCGACTACATGCTTGCCCACTTGAGCATCGACTACCAGGTGCCCGGCCACGCCATGGTCGAATTGCCCAACGGCCTCAGCGCGGCCGACTGGCAACTCAGCCAGTCCAACAAAGGGCTCGTGCCACACCGGGCACGGGACGGATTTCTGCTAGCGATGGGCCGCGCTCAACCCTACAAGGGCTTCGACACCCTCCTCGACGCCCTCGCGATACTGCACCAGCAAGAAGTGGCGGTGCCGCATCTAGTGCTCGCTGCCGTCACCAACAACCCCGAGCCGTGCAGCTACCAGCAACACCTCGAAAACAAGATCACCAGCGAGGGCTTGGACGTCACCCTGCTGACCCGGTTCCACCCGGACATCCGCCGTCTGCTCGCACACTCAGCGCTGCGCGGCGTGGTGGTGCCCTCCCGTGCCGAGCCGTTCGGCCGCGTCCCGATTGAGGCCTACGCGGCCGGAGCCACCCCGGTGATCGTCACCATCGCTGGTGGCCTGGCCGAGCAAGTCATCGACGGGCGCACCGGATTCACTGCCGCACCCGAGGATCCCGCCGGCCTGGCAGCCGCCCTACGGCGCGCACTCGCTCTCACCCCAGCGCAACGGCACCGGATCCGCAAGGCGGCACGGCGGTTCGCCGCCAGCCGCTATGACCACCCGCGTGCCGTCAGGGCGTTCCTGAAACACGTCGCTCCGTGGCTGGATCGGCAGCCTGACGGTAAGTCAGTCCACATAGGAGGAAGTTAGTGCCGGTGACTCCGCCGGCAGCCCCCACTCGCCCTGCGCGATCCGAGTCGCCGCCTGCGCCTGCGCGAGCCCGGAGCACCCCCCCACCCCAGCAAGCCGGGGCCTCGGCAAGCGAGGTCATCAACCGCCGAAACAGCCGACCGCCGTCGGAGTCGGGGTGACGCGGATGGAACTCGCCGATGCGGCCGACCGTCCGTACCAACGCATGCGGTCGGCCCGCGCGCTGCACCTGCTCGTACCCCAGATACCCACCTTGGTGACCGTGACCTGGGATTCCTCCATCGCCTCCCGAACCACCGTGGCCGCAAGATCAGCGTCATCAGGTTCCGGCGAGCCACCCGGCAGGTTGAACCGGGTCCCAGTGTCCTGCACCAACACCCGCCCCGCGTCATCCACCAGCCAGCCATACACCTGTACCACCGGAATGCTCTCCGGAACCGGCCTCGGACACCACACGAAGCCGACATCGGCGGTCTGAATCACGGTCGCCCACCGTAGTCACACCTGCTACGTCGACCAGCACGCCACGCCGTCGTCCTGCGTTGGCGCGCCGATCAGCCGGAGGTGAGCGATCGAACGGCGGCCAGGGCCGCGTCGACGTCGGCCGGGGAGTTGACCAGACTGGGCGCCAACCGTACGTAGGACGTGGCGTAGGGCGACGTGGAAGCTACGACGTGCCGCTCCAGCAAGCGGGCCACGGCGGCGTCGGGAGCCATCGCGTCCACCTCGAAGCAGGTGATTCCCGAGGACAGCTGCGGGTTGCGCGGCGTGTGCAGCCGGACGTGTTTCATGGCGGCCAGGCCGTCCTTGCACTGGGTGTTGAGCTGGTGGATGCGCTCGGTCACGCGCGCGCGGCCGAGCTGGCGGTGGAATGCGAACGCGGCCGGCAGCGCCCATAAGTGTTCGAAGGCCTTGAATCCCCCGGGTGTGACCCAGGCGGCGTGCGTCGGTCCCGGCGGAGGCTGGTCCTGCTTCCAGGCGTCGGACAGTTCTTTCTGGAAAGCGGGGATCGTGGGTTGCATGTCGGCCCAGCGCCCCTCGCGTCCCCAGATGATGCCCGTGCCGCGCGGTCCCAGGATCCACTTGTGCGTGCCGGCCGCGAAGAAATCGAGCCCGGTGGCGGCGACCGCCTCGTCCTCCACGCCGAACCCGTGCACGCCGTCGACCACCAGCAGCACGGGGTCGGCGCCCGGTCGGCTCGCGTTGTGCTCGGCCAGCGCGGCGGCGATCGCGCGCAGCGGGAGCTTCACGCCCGTGCCCGAGTGCACCCAGGTGACTCCCACCGCGCGCGTCTGTGGCCGCAGCGCGCGACGCAGGCGATCGACGATCTCGTCCTCGGCCGCGGCCGCCGGGTCGTCGTAGAGCGTGACCTTGCGCATGGTCGCTCCAGTACGTCCGGCGGCCAGGCGGATGGACTCATGGTGCGAGTAGTGGTCGTGCGCGGTGGTGAGCACCTCCTGCCCGGCACGCAGCGGCAGGCCGCGGTAGATCAGCCCCAGCCCCATCGTGGTGCTGTCGGTGAGCGCCACCTCCTCGGGACGCCCTTCCAGGTATTCGGCAGCCGCCGCCGCAACCTTGGCTGGCATGTCGGAGCCGTGCTTGAGGGCCAGGACGGGATTCCGGTCGATCGCCCGCCGGTGCCGTTCGATCTCGTCCCGCACGGTGCGTGGATGGGAGGTGAGGAAGAAACTGCTCATATGGACGTGGTCGGGCGCGAGATCGAACTGCGCTCGCACCCATTCCCAGTCGGGTACCGCCCCGGCGGGAGCTGTCCCGGGGCCCTGTGCCGTGCCATTGGTGCCCGGCAACGAACACGCGGTCAGCGCAGCCGCTCCGGTGGCGAGGAACACACGGCGATCCATGGTCCATCCCTTCTGAGCCTTCTCATGTGAATGACCTTGTCATCGGGAGCATGGTCGAACTCCGTCGCCGAGGGACTGATCGAGGTGCGATCATGCCAGCGCACCACACCATTACGGCCAGCGCCATCATGTTCACCATGGTGCGGATCGTTGCGGGGGTGGCCGGTGGGCGTCGGCTGGCCGTGCCGCCGCACGGCACCCGGCCGACGTCGGACCGGGTCCGGGAAGCGGTGTTCAGCGCACTGCAGGCCCGGCTCGACCTCAACGGCGTTCGGGTGCTCGACCTCTACGCCGGATCCGGTGCGCTGGGGTTGGAGGCGCTGTCCCGCGGAGCGGCGCACGTCCGGTTCGTGGAGTCCGACCGGCGCGCGGCTGCCGTGCTGCGTCGCAACGTCGAGGCGCTCGGGCTGCCTGGAACGCAGGTCACGATCGGCGCAGTGCAGGCGGTGCTGCACGGCGATCCCGACGAACCCTACGACGTGGTGCTCGCCGACCCGCCCTACGCGCTGGACGAGGTCACGTTGGCCGGGGTGTTGAGCGCTTTGGCCGGCGGCGGCTGGCTGGCCCGCTCAGCGCTGCTCGTGGTGGAACGTGCGGCCAAGGCACCCGCGCCGACCTGGCCCGATGATGTGGTGGTGCGCACGCAGCGGCGGTATGGCGATACCGCGGTGTACTACGGTTGCGCGCCATGAGGCGCGCGGTGTGTCCCGGCTCCTATGACCCCGCGACCAACGGTCACCTCGACATCATCGAGCGGGCCGCGACCCAGTTCGACGAGGTCGTGGTTGCCGTCCTGATCAATAAGACCAAGCGTTGCCTGTTCGAGGTCTCCGACCGGATGGCGATGCTGAAGGAGATCACCGAGGACCTGCCCAACGTCCGGGTCGATTCCTGGCATGGGCTGCTCGTGGACTACTGCCGGGCCAACGGGATCGCGGCGATCGTCAAAGGCCTGCGCGCGGTCAGCGATTTCGACTACGAGTTGCAGATGGCTCAGTTGAACTATCAACTGTCCGGAGTGGACACGATGTTCATGCCGAGTAATCCCACCTACAGTTTTCTGTCCAGCTCGATGGTCAAGGAGGTCGCCACCTACGGCGGTGACGTCGGCCACCTGCTGCCGGCCACGGTGCACCAACGCCTGATCAGCCGGCTCGCCCAGCCATCCTGACGCTGACCCCGTTGTGACACGCCGCGCGCCGCGCGCTCCCGCGCCTGAGCTGCGCGAGCGGGCACACTGGCGACCCGTGGCTGACGACAATGCGGCTGGCAACAATGGGGCTGGCGACAGCAAGGAGGGGCCGGTGTACCGGGTCTTCGAGGCGCTCGATGAGCTCGTGACCACTGTCGAGGAGGCGCGCGGAGTGCCGATGACCTCGAGCTGCATGGTGCCCCGCGGGGATGTGCTCGAACTGCTCGACGACGTCCGTGATGCGATTCCCGCCGAGCTCGACGATGCCCAGGACGTCCTGGACCATCGGGACGAGCTGGTGGACACCGCACAGCGGGAGGCGCAACGCGAGCGTGAAGAGGCTCGCAATGAGGCAGCGCAAGCGGTGAACAAGGCTCGCGCCGAGGCTGACCGTCTGCTCGTTGAGGCCCGTACCCGCGCCGAGTCGATGGTTGCCGAGGCGCAGGCTGAGGCGGAGCGCATTGCGGCCACCGGCCGCCAAGAGTACCAGGAGCTCACCGGGCGTGCTGAGGCCGAGGCAGAGCGGATGACGGTGGCCGGGAGGGCCGCCTACGAGCGGGCCATCACCGACGGCCGTACCGAGCAGGCCCGGTTGGTGGAGCAGACCCCGGTGGTGCAAGCCGCCCGTGCCGAGGCCGCCCGAATCCACGACGAGGTGAGCGCCGAAGTTCATAGGCGTCGCTCGGAATGCGACGCCTATGTCGAAGGCACGCTCGTGGAGTTCGAGGACCTGCTCAACCGCACGTTGCGCACCCTCGGGCGCGGTGGCCGTACCCACCACGGCGGACCGGTGCCCGCGGGGGCGGGCGAGTATCCCCGGTGAATACCGGCTGAGCCGGTCTGTCGTCAGCTGCGGAGCACGGGTCACCTACTCTTGAACTCCCATGCCACGAAACGCCGGTCGCACTCGTCCCAACCCGTCCTCGCCATGGGTGGTCGACACCCGGGAGCTGGGCAGGCGTCCCGGGGCGATGCGTGTCTATCACCGGAACGTCTCGTTACCGGCCGGGCTGGGGCTGGACGTGATAGGGGTTCCCAAGGGAGACGAGGTAGCGCTGGACGTGCGGCTGGAGTCGGTCGTGGAGGGCGTGCTCGTGTCCGGCACCGCTTCCGCGCGGCTCGCTGGGCAGTGCGCCCGGTGCCTGGAGCCGATGGTGGACCGGCTGGAGGTCGATCTGACCGAGCTGTTCGCCTACCCGGACACGGCGACCGATGAGAGCACGGATCCTGAGGAGGTCAGCCGGGTGGTCGATGACCTGGTCGACCTGGAACCGGTGGTTCGCGACGCGGTGTTGTTGGCGCTTCCGCAGGCGCCGTTGTGCCGCGACGACTGCCCCGGCTTGTGTCCCGAGTGCGGCGGCAAACGGGTCGAACTCGGGACGGATCACCGGCATGACACAATGGATCCGCGCTGGGCTGCACTGAAGCAGCGCCGCAGTGATGATTAACCCCAGCAGTAGCGAAGAGGAGAAGGACTACGTGGCCGTCCCAAAGCGCAGGATGTCGCGGTCGAACACCCGCTCGCGGCGGGCCCAGTGGAAGGCCACTGCACCGACTCTCGCGGCGTGTTCGAACCGGGCTTGCCGGCAGCCGAAGCCCCCACACCTTGCCTGCCCGCACTGCGGGAAATACGACGGCCGCCAGATCGTCCCGGTCTGACACCGACGACGCGACGAAGCCGTGAGCGCCCGTACCTCGCGGGGTCACGGACCGGATCGGGCCCCCCTGCTCACCGCGCTCGGCGTCGATCTCGACGCCGAGCTACTGACCCTTGCGCTAACCCATCGCTCCTACGCCTACGAGAGTGGTGGCCTCGAGCCCAATGAGCGCTTGGAGTTCCTCGGCGACGCCGTCCTCGGCGTCGTCGTCACCGATCACCTGTTTCGTACTCACCCCGACCTGCCCGAGGGACAGCTCGCAAAGTTGCGGGCCAGCGTGGTGAACATGCATGCGCTGGCTGGTGTGGCTCGCGGGCTGGGTGAACGTGGCCTGGGCGAGTACATCCTGCTGGGTCGGGGGGAGGAGCTCACCGGGGGCCGGCACAAGTCCAGCATCCTGGCCGACACCGTCGAGGCGCTGATCGGCGCGGTGTACTTGCAACACGGTGTGGACGCCGCCCGCCAAGTGGTGCACCGGCTGTTCGATCCGCTGCTGGTGATGGCTCCACTGTTGGGTGCTGGCCTGGACTGGAAAACCAGCCTTCAGGAACTCACTGCCGGCAACGATATGGGAGTGCCCGAGTATCGAGTCGTGGAGGACGGGCCAGACCACCTCAAGGAGTTCACTGCAACGGCCGTGATAGCCGGGGTGGAGCGAGGAACGGGGCAGGGCCGGACCAAGAAAGAAGCCGAGCAGCGGGCCGCCGAGGTGGCTTGGCGCTCGCTGTCCGAGCTGGCCAGCGGGAGCGCCCCGCCAGCGGGATAGTGGCATCGTGCCGGAGCTGCCCGAGGTGGAGGTTGTCCGGCTTGGCCTCGCCGAGCACGTCGCCGGACGCACCGTGGCCGCCGTCGAGGTGCGCCACCCCCGTTCAGTGCGCCGTCACCTCGCCGGTGAGCTGGACTTCGCCGCCCGATTGGCCGGTCGGCAGGTGCACGCGGCCCGGCGCCGCGGCAAGTATCTCTGGCTCGATCTGGGTGGAGATGAGGCATTGCTGGCCCATCTGGGGATGAGCGGGCAGATGCGCATCCAGCCCCCCGGTGCGGCCGACGAGACGCACCTGCGGGTGCGGCTGGTCTTCGCCGACGGCGGGCCCGAGCTGCGCTTCATCGACCAGCGCACCTTCGGGGGCCTGTCGGTGGAAGATGTGGTCGACGGCCTGCCCGTCCCGGTGGCGCACATCGCCCGGGACCCGATGGACCCATGTTTCGACCTTGATGAGGTGGTCGCCGGCATCCGGCGGCGGCGCACCGGTCTCAAACGCGCGCTGCTGGACCAGACCCTGGTGTCCGGCATCGGCAACATCTACGCCGACGAGGCGCTGTGGCGCGCCCGCCTGCATTGGGCGCGGCCCACCGCGACGCTGACCCGCCCGCAGGCTCGGGAAGTGCTGATCGCCGCCACCGAGGTGATGACTGAGGCACTCGCCGCCGGAGGCACCTCGTTCGACGCGCTGTACGTCAACATCAACGGCGCTTCCGGCTACTTCGATCGCTCGCTGGCCGCCTACGGCCAGGGCGGCCGGCCCTGCCCGCGGTGCGGCACCCCGATCCGGCGGGAGTCCTTCATGAACCGCTCCTCTTACACCTGCCCCCGCTGCCAATCCCGCCCCTCGTGAGTGCGTTTCGGTGCCATAACACTGTTACCCACTCACGACCTCCCTCCTGCGAAACCGCCCAGTCGCGCTGATGTCTCGATCTCCCGGACGATGCCTGGTAAGGCCGGCCGTCGCTGCCATCATCGGGCCGCTGTCGGCTTGGTCATCGTCGCGGATCAGGGGGAGAGACGGCTTGGATCCGGACGATCCCCGCTGGGTTGAGGTCACTCGGCCGCAGTTCACGCACGAGGCCGAGCGCCTGCGCCTGGTCCGTGAGCTGCTTTCGAGTATCGGGCCGCACCGGGTCTGATCGAACTTCGAGTTCCGCGACGCCCCACGGCAAGTGGCGCGCCGACCCATCGAGCGGTGCACGCCGTTGATGGCGCAGAAGTCGGCGAATTGTTTTGAGGTGTACTGGCAGCCGCGGTCGCTCCGGAAATGGTGCCCATCGCCCCCGTCCAAGATCCACGCATACTCCGACCCCGTGTGGCGGCTGGTCAGCCTCACCACCGCAGGAGCAGCAGGTGGACCAGGGGGCTCGGTTAGCCGAAGTCCACCCACGTCACGATGAGTACGTCGACCCGGTTGTGGTCGGTGAGCAACAAGTTAGGTGATCAGCCCGCGGCCGCCGCCGAAGGTCAGCTGGTATACTCCGCCGTCCGGGTTGTCGGCGTTGATCGGCTCGCCTCGCTCGGGCACGAGCGAGAGCACCTCGAAGGTTTCGGCGACCGCGGCGGTTCCCGTCGGCGGTAGCTCCCGGATCTGGGCGCGCGCGGTAGGGTCGATGTCGAGCGTGTAGGCCATGAGAAAGCAGTCCTGAACTCGAGACGGGGACGGTCAGAGACCGAGTTCGGCCTTGAGCTCGCTCCACGGCACGTTGCCGGGCCGGGGGTGGCCGGTGCGCTGGATTTCGGTGATGGTGGCGAGCATCTGCCGGTGACCCTCGGGGCCCCGCTCGGTCATCAGCGCCTGCCGCCGCCACATGCGCAGCATGTGGCGTAGCTGGTCCAGGTGCCACGTCTGCCGAGCCGCGGTGAGCGCGGCGTCGAAGGCGGCGTCGAACTCGCCCACCTGCTCGGGCAGCAGCGCCGCCCGGATCGCCTCTGGAGAGCCGAATTTCGTCGCGGCGATCGCGTCCCCCGTCCACTCCGGGGACCACTCCAGCCCATCGACGTCCGAATCCGTCGCCGATGAACGGTGCGGCCCGGAGAAGTGCGCGGCGGCGGTCATGAGGAATACCCTAACTCCGGGCAGACCGGGGTGGTGGGAGAAGGAACAGCGCATCACCCTGGCATGGCGGCCGGATCGGCTACTGGGCAGGGCGCACCGCCGCGTGATCGACCTCCGGCCGCGGATGGTGCCACCCGTATGAGAATCTGGCCGGGTGACCGGCAGCGCCAGGGATGAGCCTGCGTGGGATTTCTTCGTGTCTTACACGCAGGTGGATCAGGTGTGGGCGGAGTGGATCGCCTGGCTGCTGGAGGAGGACGGGTATCGGGTGCTGGTCCAGGTCTGGGACATGGTGGCGGGCAGTAACTGGACCAACCTCGTGGACCAGGGCGTGCAACGCGCGGAGCGGACGGTGGCGGTGCTGTCTCCGGACTATCTGTCGTCGAAGTACGGAGCGGCGGAGTGGCAGGCGGCGTGGGCCAACGACCCGCAGGGGCTGCAGCGCAAGCTGATCCCGGTGCGGGTGCGGGGGGAGCGACCGTCGGGTCTGCTGGCCGGCGTGGTGGACATCGATCTGGTGGGCGTGTCCGAGGCCGCGGCGCGGCGGCTGCTGCGGGATGGGATCGCCGCTGCGGTGCAAGGCCCGGTCAAGCCGGGCTCGCCGCCGCCGTTTCCGCTGGCGCTGCGGGCGGTACCGACGCAACCCCGGTTTCCCGACGTGCGTGTGCTGCAGCCTCCGGCTGTCTTTTGGGACGCACAGGAGATTTCGTTGCCCGGCCGCGACGCGCCGCTGGTCGGGCGGGATGACGAGCTGGGGCGGTTGCGTACTGCCCTGGCACCTGCCACCGACTCACCGAGGAACCGAGTGGTAGTAGTGGAGGGTCCGGGTGGGATCGGGAAGACTCGGCTCGTTGTCGAGGCAGGGCGCGCGTCCAGCACCCTGATCGCGCGGACAGGCGCCGCCCTGTCAGTGGACGAGCTGGTGGACGTTCCGGTGAACGTGCCATCGGTGATCTTCGTCGACGATGCGCACCGCAGCCCCGACCTGAGTGGTCTGGCGGCGATAGTGGGGGACCCGCGCTTCGCCGGCGTAACAGTGGTGCTCACGGTTCGCTCCGGCCTGGCGGACCCAACCCTTCGGCGCGCCGGACTGGATAACCTCCAGCACACCACGATCACCTTGGGCCCGCTCAGCCGATCCAAGATCAGCGAGATCGTCTCCACCCACGGGATTACCGGCGAGGCGTTCCACCTCCATGTCATCGACATCGCCGAAGGAAATCCGCTGATCGCACACTCAGCCTGTGAGCTCGCTACTCAGCAGGGCACGTACAATTGGCAGGACACCAGGTCCGTGTTGCGTGAGCTGTTCAAGATCCGGCTGTCCCACCTCAGGACTGATGGACACGAGCATCGGGCCGCCGCGGTCGCGCTCGCAATCCTGACCACGGCGCAGAGCAGCGAACAGCTCACAGCGCTGATCGGAGCTGTGCAAGGCCTTCCTCCGGACCCGCACCGTCTCCGCGAGATACTCATGGATCTGGCCGACGCCAGGATTGTGGATGGACCGCCCTTCACGCTGCGTCCGGACGCACTGGGGCCGATGATCGTGGCCGACGCCCTCGCCGACGGCGAGCGCGTCGGCGTTGGTCTGACACGGACACTGCGGGCACTTGGGCGCGCCGCATGCTGGGGGTCGGGGGCGGGTGAAGACTCCGACGGGCCGGGTTTGCTGGGCATCGGTTCTCCAAGGCCCGGTGCCGATGGTGCCCTGGCCGGGATGCACGCCACCGTGCTGGCGTCGCAGCTCGGGGTTCTGGCGCAGGCCGCTCACCTGACGGGACGTGACGCGGATCTCTGCATGCTCAGCCGCGCCGTGCGGCAGTTGTTGTCCGGGCAGACTGACACGACTCGCTGGCTCGACGTCCTCGTCCTCGCCAACGCGATCGCGCCATACCGCCCACCCCTGCTCGGGGAGCTGCGCGACGAGTTGATCCGCCAATGGCCGCCGAGGCCCGGCCAGAACCTGTGGGGGGACGAGCCTGCGGTGTTCTACCGGCGGGAGGTGGAATGGTTACTCGAACAGGCCGCCTCCCTCGCTCAGCGCGTGGGTCGGGGCGATCAGAGGCGGGCGGTGAGCTGGATCCTGGAATGCGCCTGGCTGGCGTATCCCGTCATCAGCTCCGTCAAGCTCGAGTCGCTACGGCAGACGATCACGTCGCTCATCTGGGCGAACGGGTCTGACAGGACGTGGGACGCGGTGTTCGCGCGCCGCGACCAGGTCCTCCGTTCAGTATTGCAGTGGGGGAAGGATCGCTTCGCCGAATCTCCCGCGGCTCTCGGAGAGAGTGAGCGAGCGGTACGTGGTGCTGGCGAAACTGCGCATGTAGTGCTGGCAGCGGTCCGGCCGTTCCTCAGCGTCGTTCGGACGACCGTCGCCTTCGGGACACCGCAGGACCCCGACGTCTACCGGGTTGGCAAGCACGTTCTTCCCGACGACCCTCGAACCGCCCGCCAGCTCCACTCGGCCGTCGATGCTGTCCGGCGGATCCTTGACAAGATCGACCCTGCCTCGCCCGAGGTCCAGCCTGTGCTGCGAGAGATCGCGACGCTCTCCCGTGAGCTTCGCGTTGAGGGTGCACGGGCAGGGACCACGGGGCCGGTGCCGGCCTACGCCGTCAAGGCTCTTCATTCGGCCGCCGACGCCCTCGCCGACGCGGTCGCAGAACACTGGGCCGCTCTGCCGCTGAGCGTCCGCCATTCCGCAGCGGCGGCTGCCGTGCGACCGGCCGGTCGGCGGCCCACCACCCTCGCCGCGCTGGCGGAGGCCGGTGACGCGGTCGCGGTCGCGGCGCTCAGGGATACCGAGCTGGGGCGGATACTCGTGCTGTTCCCGATCAGCGAAGGCCTCGACTGTATCGCCCGAGGCGGCACCGACGCGGCCAGTCTCGAGAACGAGCGCCGGCAGAAGGCAGAAGAGCTCGGTGAGCAGCTTCCCTTCGAGGAGGCCATCGAGTTGTTGGAGAGCCTCGACGAACCACCGTCGGCACTATTCGGACCCGGCTGCCTGGAAGCGTTCGCGGTGGCAATCGGTCGTCGCGCCCCGACGGCCGATGCGATCCTGACCCGCCTGACCGCGGGACCGCTGGTCGGCGAGTACGCCCTGCTCGCGGGGCTATTGCAATCCGCGCCGGACGCGGTTTTCGCGTGGATTCTCGGCAACATCACGGTGCCCCGGATTGGTGTGCTCGGCCTCGCGATCGCCGGCATGCTTGCCGAAGACCAGGAGACCACCCTCCTGGATGCGATCGCCACCGTGCTCACCACCGCTGGTGCATCGCCGACATCGGTTGAACCGAATACCGACGGCCCCGACCCGCTATCCGCGTCGACGGAACTCGCTGCTCTGGCGAGCACACTCGCGAGGCATCTTGCGGGGTCCCGTCAGCGCCCGGTCTCCGATCGGCTGAAGCGGTTGGCCGACCTCGGTGAGACGGGCCCAGCTGCGGTGCTACCTCGGGTGCTGTCCGCGGTCGGGCAGGTGCTGCGCCCGATCCAGACCCAGTTCCCAGTGGCGGTGGACCACCCGGACCTCCGGCGTCGTCTCGTCGCGGTTCTCGGCAGGGCACTGGCGGCGACGGATCACGACATGCTCTCCGACGTCCAGTACGACACTGCGATGGGTGGTCTTGCGCTTGCGGTGGTCGCTCCGGCCGAAGTGGCGGAACTCCTGATCGAACGGACGCTCGCCGACCTGCCTCACGTGATCTCGATGGAGTGGCACCGACTGCTGGCCGACATGGATTTTGCGGACCGGACGCCGGTCGCGGAGGCGTTCTGGGTCCTGCTAGAGCAGCAGCGCGCCGCGGGCACGATTACCGCACGTAGGATGGACACGGCGCACTGGATTTTGACACAGCTCGGCGGTGGAACGGAACAGTGGGTCACCCGCGTCCGTGCGCTAGCTACTGGCAGCCCCACCGATCGCACCCGAGCAGCACAGATCATCAGATTCTCCTGGCATCACGCCGTATGGGCTGAAGTCGTGCCCGACCTTGTGGATGCCGGGCTCGACGAGCACACCACCGACCAACTCTATGAAGGCCTGCTGATGGACAACGTCGACTACGACCTGGACGACGCTACTCAAGCCAAGCTCGACGTCCTCCAGCCGCTCCTGAATGACAGTAGGCCCGCCGTCCGAGAGTTCGCTGGTGATGCCACCCGACGGCTCAGCTCGCCGCCGAGTCTCTGATCACTCATCGAGTGGGGTTCGCCGAAACCGGGATAAGCTACGTCACGCTGGACCGGGCGACGGTGCGCGCTGGAGCCGGGGCGGACCCTGACGGGTTCGTCGCTGGCCTGCCGGTTCCCGTTGCGCCCGACGAGGTGCAGCGGGAACCGGATCTCCTGCTGGCGGTGAAGGCCGAGATCGATGAGCAACGCCTACCGGGCCGGTTCCTGCTCACCGGCTCGGCGAACGTGCTGATGCTGCCGAAGGTCGCGGATGCGTTGCCTGGCCGGATGGAGATCGTCGAGCTCGCGCCGGGTCGCTGTTCAAACTCGCTGACGTGGCGCGAGGGGGCTCGGCTTCCGCACAGCACAGCCTGCAACTTTGCGTGAACAGGATGTCCAACCATGCACCCTCGCGGGAGCTCGTCGAGGGATGGCTGACGCCAGAACGGCTGGCCCGTTACGTGGCTGTAGCCGGCGATGACACCGTCGCAGTCGAGCTCTACGAGTGGAACATCGCTGCCGCTGGGGCGTTCTACGAGGTTCTGGGCATGGTCGAGGTGCTGCTGCGCAATGCACACCCAGTTGGTCCATTGGCAACTGCGTCGCGGTCGATCATGTGTTTGGTTCGATGACCCGACGAGGGGCCTCACCCAGCGCTCGATCGATGATGTTACGAAAGCCCGAGCGCGGCTGCACGTTCCGGCGACCGCGGGCCGGATCGTGGCTGAGCTGCCCTTCGGCTTCTGGCGCTACCTACTGGAACGGCGCTATCAGACGACGCTGTGGCCCCAGGCCCTGCGGCGCGGCTTCCCGCATCTGGGCGCGGGCGGCCGCAGAGTGCTGCGCGACACCGTGCTGGACCTGCAGGGACTTCGCAATCGCATCGCGCACCATGAGCCCATCTATGGCATCGACCTCTCCCGACGTCATCGGCAGTCCCTCGACGTTGCCGGTTACGTCGATCCGGCCGCTGCCCGCTGGGTGCAGCGACTCTCCCGCGTCCCCTCTGTTCTCCCGCGTCGCCCACCATCGGCACCGGTAGGCCAGAGCTGACGTCCGCGACGGTGACGCCGACCGATACGGAGCGACATTGGCTGACTGCGGGAACCTGCCTGGCCGCACTCTGTCGGGACGCGGTGGCCTCCACCGCCCATGGTCCCGAGGTGATCGTGCTCGTGCTGGCTGTCGCGGGGTCGGCGGGCATCGGGTTGGCCCTCCCGGTGCAGCGGCCAGATCTGCACCGTCCGCCCCCAGGCTCGTCATCGATCGCCGGTTGGTTCGTGCGCGCTCCGTCTCGGTTGAGTGCTGGTTCGGTGCAGGACGTCCGGGGTGCGGTGCAGCGCGCAGTCGCCGCAGCGATCGCCGCCGGGGATCCGGTAGTACAGGCAGCAGCTGCGCCGGCGGAAATCATCGAGCTTGCCGGCAGCGTCGAGGATGGCGGTGCCGGCAAGCGGGGAAGCATCCAGCAGCCGCAGCACCACCGCGACGGTCAGCGGGTCGCCAGCACCTCCGCGCTGTAGCACCCGCAGCGAGCCGACCAGGGCGGATGCGACATTGCCCCACAGCAGCCCATGGGCGAGGGGCTGCTCGGCCCGGACCTGCACGGCCAGCGGTTGGAGCACGTTTCGGATCACGATGCGTTCTACCAGCGCGGCAACGTCGTCGGGATCGTTGGTGGCCATCCAGCCGCCGGGGTGCGGCACACACGGCTCGACCCCGCCGTCTGCGCGGAGCTGCCACTGCGTCGGAGCGGGCAGATCCAGCACGATCCCGACGGTCGCCAGGCACCCCAGTACCGGTGACCAGAGCCGCGCCGCCATGCCTTGGAACAGGATGGACGCGGCGACCCGAAGATCCTGGGTGCCGAGCCGGCCTGCTGCAGAGCTGATCCACTCGGCTATCGACAGCGCCGCGTTGTCCGGCTGGTTCAGGTGCACGGCGAAGAACGGCCCAAATCGGGCCAGCTGGACGAGGGTCGCCGTCACGTCAACCGGGTCGGCCCGACGCAGCGGCCTCGGCCGGGCGCCGACGGTCTCCCTGTCGAAGGTTAGATCCTCGCTCTCGAAGGTCTTCAGATTCTCGGACCAGACCTGGCAGGCCGGCCGCGCCAGCCACGAATCGGACTCTAGACCACAGACGCGGTCTTGAGCAGTGTCATCGGGCGGCGGCTCCGTATCCGCCCGGTGGTCAGATAGCCGACCTGCCTCGCGACCGCCACCGCGTGGTTGGCGAAGCGCTCGTAGTTGCGGCCGGCGAGCGCGGCGAGGACCGCTGGTTCCCCCCCGTGCGGCCAGTTCTCGGCGAACAAGGTGCCGAGCAGTTGGCGCA
>JBOHHF010000331.1:0-3915 GCA_050700495.1 Pseudonocardiaceae bacterium | reverse complement strand
CCTGGGCGGACGTTGAACGACGAGGTCTTCTCGTCGTGGAAGGGGCACAACCCCTTCAAGGAGTCCGCGCCAGCCCGGCGCAGCGCCACGTACTCGCCGACCACCTCGTCGATCCGGTTGCGTTCGCGGACCTCCGCGATGTCGGCGTCCCGGATCCGTCCAGCCACGGTCGCCGATTCTAGGGGGACGCCGTCTAGGGTCAGCCTGGTGCAGGCCGATGCGGACGTCGTCCAGCAGCACCGCGCACATCTGCTGGAGGTCGCTTACCGGCTCACGGGGTCGCTGGCCGATGCCCAGGACGCGGTGCAGGATGCGTGGCTGCGGCTGGCCCGGCTGCCCGACGCAGACCGGGCGGCGATCCGTGACCCGCGCGGGTGGCTGACCACGGTGGTCGGACGGCTGTGCCTGGACCTGCTGCGCTCAGCGGCTGTGCAGCGCGAGCGCTACGTCGGATCATGGCTGCCCGAGCCACTGGTGACCCGGCTGGACGGCGCAGCGCCCCGAACCCCGCCGGACCCGCTAGACGAGGTGGTCCGCGACGATGGCGTGCGGATGGCTGCGCTGATCGTGCTGGAGCGGCTGACTCCCGAGCAGCGGGTCGCCTTCGTGCTGCACGACGCCTTGAGCGTCCCGTTCGCCGAGATCGCTGACGTGCTGAGTTGCTCGATCCCCACCGCCCGGCAGCACGCTTCCCGGGCCCGGCGCACCGTCGCGGCGGCCGATCCGCCGGCCCGGGTGGGTCTGGCCGAGCAGCGCCGGGTACTCGACGCATTCCTCGCTGCGCTGGCCGGTGGTGACCTCGCCACGCTGGTCAGGCTGCTGCATCCGGATGCCACGGTGATCGGCGACGGCGGTGGCCAGCAGCGCACGGCGCGTCGGCCGATCCGCGGCACCGACAAGGTGGCCAGGTTCCTCCTCGGCCTGCGGCAGCGCTATGGCGCTGAGCTGCTTGACGCTGCGCGGCTGGTGCTGGTCAACGGGGACCTGGGCCTGGTCATCCCGCCGTGGCCGGGCGACGCTGGGCGTCCTCCGCTGGCCGGCCGGGTGTCTTGCTTCGCGATCCGCGACGGGCAGGTGGCGGCGATCTACGACATCGTCAACCCGGACAAACTCGGCCACATCTTCGCCCTGTGAGCGGCCTGGAAATGTCAGACCCTCCTGGCATCGTTTGGCAGACCGACCCGACGAGGGGACCATGACCAGCATGAGCGTCAGTGCCAGTACACCCTTTACGGTCTATGACCTAGAAGGGATGCCTGATGACGGCCGCCGATACGAGCTCATCGACGGGGAGCTCCTGGTGAGCCCGGCACCCGGTCTACGACACCAGACGATCGCATACCAGTTGCATCGGCTGCTGGACGGTGCGTGTCCCGACGACCTGTACGTTATCGCCGCGCCGTTTGCTGTGCAGACCGACCTGTCCAACGCAGACCGACCTCCAACGAGGTGCAGCCCGACGTCCTGGTCGCCCGGTTCGACGAGCTCACTGACAAAAATCTCCTCGCGGCACCCGTGCTGGCCGTCGAGGTGCTGTCCCCAAGCGGCCGGCTGATCGACCTCAACCTGAAGCGTGCCCACTACCAGCGGATGGGTACGCCCAGCTACTGGGTGCTCGATCCCGACGTGCCCGATCTACTGGTGCTCGAACTCGACGCCGACGGCCGGTACCAGGAGGTGACCGGGTGGACGGCGACGAGGTCTTCGAGGCACACCGGCCGTTTAAGGTGCGAGTCGTGCCGACCGAGCTACTCGGACGCCTCCGTCCTCGCTAAGCGGGCCTCGCACCGGTACGGTCGATTGACGCCGCCGTTGCCCCGTGCATACCGTCACTTTATCGACGGATTGGAGTAAGCCGGTGTGAATCCGGCACGGTCGCGCCACTGTGAACGACATCCGCCTTGGGTTTCGTGAGTCAGACACTCCGTCGTCGTGATCAACGTCTAGTGGGTCGCGTCAACCCGAGGAGGTACCACCGTGAGCGTCGTCTCCGTCGGTGTTCCCGCGCCGAGTCCGGTCCGCATCCCGTTGCGTGAGATCCTGCCCTGGGCGATCTTCGTAGGAGTCCTCGGTCTGGTACTGCTGTACTTCGTCGGCGCCGAACAGGGCGCGACGGCGATCGTCTCAGGCCATTACGTGCACGAGTTCGTGCACGACGGCCGGCACTTGCTCGGCGTCCCCTGCCACTGAGTTGCCAGGCATCCCATGATGAGGACGTTATTGGTGCGCGGGCTGCTCTCCGGCTTGGTGGCGGGGCTGGCAGCGCTGGTATTCGCGTACATCTTCGGCGAGCCGTCGGTCGTCAAGGCGATCGACGTGGAGTCGGCCGCACAGGCCGCTATGGGCGAGACTCCGGAGCCGGAGTTGGTCAGCCGGGATGTGCAGAGCACCATCGGGCTGGCCACGGCCGTCCTGGTGTACGCCGTTGCGTTCGGTGGCTTGTTCAGCCTGGCGTTCGCCATCGCCTACGGCCGCATCGGCCGGCTGTCCGCGCGGGCCACTGCCGCCGTTCTGGCGCTGGGCGGCTACCTCGTGGTGTTTGTCGTACCGTTTCTGAAGTACCCCGCCAACCCGCCGGCGGTCGGCAACCCGGACACGATCAGCCAGCGCACCGGGTGGTATCTGGCGATGTTGGTGGTCTCGGTGGCGCTGGCGGTCGCGGCGACCTACCTCGGGCGGCAGCTCACGTCGCGACTGGGCGCCTGGAACGCCGTTCTGACGGCGACCGCGGCGTTCGTCGTGGTCGTGGCGCTCGTGCAGTTGCTGCTCCCCACCATCAACGAGGTAACCGACGAGTTCCCGGCGACGGTGCTGTGGGACTTCCGGATCGCCTCGCTGGGCACCCAGCTGGTCATGTGGGCCACCATCGGCGTGGTCTTCGGCGCGCTGGTGGCCCGCCCACTCATGAGCGAAGCGGCGCACGGCACGCCTCTCCAGAGGTGAACCCCTGGTCGGTGATGCCCAGCGCATGGTTGAACCGGGCCCGGTGGTTCTCCACCGCGATCGCGTAGGTCAGCTCCACCAGCCCGTCGTGCCCGAGCTCGGCGTCCAGTTCGGCGACCATCTCGTCGATGACTGTGGTCGGCAGCGTGGTCATCGCGTCGGCGTAGGCCAACGCGAGGCGCTCGGTGGGAGTGAACGCCGGCGACGTCTGGTAGCTGTCGAGCTCACGCAGCCGCTCGACGTCCAGACCGTGGTGGCGTTGCAACATGGTGCCGAAGTCCACGCACCACGAACAGCCCACCTGGGTGGCCACCCGGTACACGACGAGTTCCCGCAGGCTTGCCGGCAACCGCCGCATCGCCTTCTCGTTGCCCAGCTCCCACAGGGCATAGGCCCAGAACACGAGACGGTGGTGCAGCATCACCGCGGCCGGTTCGGGTACGGCCCCGTAGCGGTAGCGGGCTATGCGGTAGGCCAGCCGGCCAAGCGGGCCGGCCTCGCGGGTGAGCACTCCGGGAACGCGTGGCATGGTGATCCTCCTCAGACGTGGCCCGCCGGTTGCGGGCTTCCATGAGGAGGACGGGCCAGCATCCGCAGATGTGACAAGCTCGTGAGTGGCGTTCAGTGCTATAGCAGGCCGGTGTCACGTCCGTAGCGGATCCATCCAGGTCAGGCCGCGAACCGGCCAAAGTCCTCATCGGCCGAGCAGAGGGTCGCCCCGTGCTCGATGGCCAGGGCAGCCAAGTGCGCATCCGGCATGCGATCTATTGCCGACCCGCTCACGGAAGCGGGGACAGTACATGCGCACCACATCCCGACCTCATCCACTTGCTGGTGCGGCGCCTTGTCTGCGCTGCTGAGATAGCGTGCCGATCACTGATTGATCGAGCCCGTCACCGGAGAGTGGGCAACTGTGAAAGGCAAGCGTCGCGCGCTGGCGGAGCGCCGGGAGATCGTGGGCCACACTCAGGA
>JBOHHF010000330.1:0-9159 GCA_050700495.1 Pseudonocardiaceae bacterium | reverse complement strand
GGGCAAAAGACCGCCTGATAACCCCGCTGAGCCCGCGCGATGCGGTCATCTGGCAGCTCCCTGAACGCGGTGGAGGGCTTCTTGGCTGAGGTTCTCGAAGGGGTCTTTGCCCTTGTAGTGGGACAGCACGGTGCGCAGGTCACCCTGCTCCCGGATCTCACCGTGGTCCAGCCACAACGCCGACGTGCACAGTTCGATGAGGAACTCGTCGGAGTGCGAGGCGAACACCAGGATCCCGGACCGCTCGACCAGCGCGGTGAGCCGGTCCCGAGCCTTCTCCAGAAACGCCGTGTCCACCGCGCCGATGCCCTCGTCGAGCAGCAGGATCTCCGGGTCGATGCTGGTCACCACGCCGAGCGCGAGACGGACCCGCATGCCGGTCGAGTACGTGCGCAGCGGCATCGACAGGTAGTCGCCCAGTTCGGTGAACTCGGCGATCTCCTCTGTGCGGGCTTCCATCTGCTTGCGGGTCATGCCCAGGAACAGCCCGCGGATGATGATGTTCTCGTAGCCGGAGATCTCCGGGTCCATGCCGACGCCGAGGTCGAACACCGGGGCCACCTTCCCGACGATCCGGGAGCTGCCTCTGGTCGGCTCGTAGATCCCGGACAGCAGCCGCAGCAGGGTGGACTTACCCGCCCCGTTGTGCCCGATCAACCCGACCCGGTCGCCGTTGCGTAACGACAGGGTGATGTCGCGGAGTGCTTCGATGATCGGCACCTTGGAGTCGATCCCGATCTTGCCGCCGGCCCGTCCCACGGTGCCCAGCAGCGCCTTCTTCAATGACCGGGTCTTCGCGTCGAAGATCGGGAAGTCGACGCAGGCGCCGTTGACATCGATGGAGACCATTGTGCTATCACACCCAGTAGGAGACTCGGGCCCGGTAGTTGCGCAGGACCAGCAGCGCCACCGCCCACCCCACCACACTGATAGTCAGGGTCACCACCCAGTGCCGGAGTTCGAAGGACTCACCGATCATCGGGCGTCGCAGGATCTCCACGTAATGCAGGAACGGGTTGAGCTCGACCAGCCGCGCGCGGTCACCGACCGTGCCGGGCGCGTTGGAGAGCTGCTCGTAGTCCCACACGATCGGTGTCATGAAGAACATCAGGGTGACGATGCTGGCGGTCACCGGGGGGACATCGCGGTACCTGGTGGCGACGACCCCGATCAGCACCGCCACCCAGACGCCGTTGAGCACGATCAGCGCCAGTGCCGGGAACGCCAGCAGGCTGCTCCACCCGAATGCCCGAGGGGCTTGCGGTGGGAAGATCACCATCAGCGCGACCCAGACCAGCACGTTGTGGCCGAAGAAGAGCAGTTGCCGCCAGACCAGCCGGAAGACGTGCACACTCAACGGCGCGGGCAGATGTTTGATCAGGCCCTCGTTACGGATGAAGACCTCGGCACCCTCATTGATGCAGGCCGCCATGAACTGCCAGATGATCAGCCCGACGGCCAGGTAGGGCAGGAAGTCGCGCAGTTCCTGGCCGAACAGGGCCGCGTAGAGGACCCCCATCCCGATCGCTTGGACGGCCAGGCTGATAGTGATCCAGAACGGACCGATCACCGAGCGCCGGTAGCCCTGCCTGATGTCCTGCCAGCCCAGGTGCCCCCACAGCCGACGTTGCCGCCACCCCGCCGACAGGTCGCCGATCGCCCGGGACCAGCTGCGAGACGACAGCCCCCGGGCTTCCGTGATCTCGGATGCCGTCGCGGTGTGCTGCACGATCCGCGAGGGTACTCGGGCGGCGGCTACCCCGTCGGGCTGCGGGGCGGCGCCTGGCGCCACGTCTGGGTACTGGCGTGGGCGAACTTGACAGCGGGGCCGCCGTGTGCCGACGGCGTGTCGGGTACTTGCGGGTTGTTTACGCCGACCTTGCACTTAGCTTGCTCTCCCACGCTTAAGTGATCCCATACGGGGTTGACGCAGCTGAATGTGACGTCAACCGTGGCCTGGGGGGTTGCGATGGGTTTGGCTGCTACCGCGCCATTAGTTTTGATGCAACCCACGACGCTGTGCAATTTGGACTGCACTTATTGCTATCTGCCGGACCGGGCCAGTGCCCGGATGATGTCGATCGAGGTCGCCGATGCGGTCGCCGAGGCCGTGGCGACCTGGTCACAGGTCCATCCGGTGCGGGTGCTGTGGCACGGTGGGGAGCCCCTGGCTACCGGGCTGGCGCATTTTGCCACGTTGATCGGCCGGTTCGGGCCTGGTCTGGGCCATCCGGTGCGTCACGGTGTGCAGACCAACGCCACGCTGATCGATGACCGCTGGTGTGAGCTGTTCGCGACCGTCCCGGTCGACGTGGCGGTGAGCGTCGATGGCCCAGCTCCGGAGAACGCTGCTCGGGCCGACCGGAGCGGGCGGGACAGCACCGCGCGCAC
Source organism: Pseudonocardiaceae bacterium (assembly GCA_050700495.1). Taxonomy (GTDB): domain Bacteria; phylum Actinomycetota; class Actinomycetes; order Mycobacteriales; family Pseudonocardiaceae. The sequence continues at coordinate 6,768 of JBOHHF010000330.1, read as the reverse complement.
CCTGCGCGGGATCGAGCTACTGCGCCGGCACAAGATCCCGTTCGGGGGGATTGCGGTGGTGGCCGATCCCACCCCGGCTCGCGCGGTGGCGCTGTATGACTGGTTCGCCGAACTGGGCGCCACCAGCCTGGGCGTCAATATCGAAGAACGCAAAGGCGTCCACCGCGACGTTGCCGGCACCGGCGCTGACGTGGCCGAGTTCTGGGCGGCGCTCGCACAGCGTTGGGCGGCCGATCGGCGGCTGCCGATCCGGGAGTTCGCGCACGCCTTCGGCTATGTCCGTGACACCCTGGCCGGGCGCAGTGCCGCCCGGGCAGACCGGCCGATCAATCCGATGCCGATGATCACCTGGGATGGGCAGGTGGTCCCGGTCAGCCCGGATCTGGCCGGATTCTCCTCCCCCCGGCTGGGCCCGTTCACCGTCGGCAGCGTGGTGGATACGCCGCTGGCGCAGCTGCTGACCCGCGCTGCCGAGGTGCCCTGGGTGGCCGAGGCGCTGGCCGGGGTCGCGGCGTGCCGGGCGACGTGTGACCACTTCGCCTACTGCCGGGGAGGCCAGGCGGCGAACAAGTACTTCGAAAGGGGGCGGTTAGACGTCACCGAAACCAGCTATTGCCGGAACTCCAAGATTGCCCTGATGAAAGGATTGATCCACCATGTCCGTACCTGAGATTCCTGGTTCGCTTGACGAGCGGGTGCACGATCACCGGGAGCCACTCATCAAGTTGATGGCCGGCGCGGGCCGCTGCGAGGATGTATCGAGCGGTTTTATCGTCGACCTCGACGACATTCTCACCGACCCTAACTCTACGACGAGTGACCGCCGGCTCAAGTGCGACACCGTCGCAGTGGACTGGAGCCGGTGACCAGCCACCTCCAGGGTCGACGGGCCGGGCGGGATGCGACGCCTGGCCCGCCGACCCTGACCACACCTGCCGATACCGAACCTGCCGATACCGAACCTGCCGACACCGAACCGCTCAGCCCCGGACCGGTCAATGGCTTCGAGATCTTGGCCAAGCTCACCTCGTTGCCCGTTTCCACCTGGCGCTACCGGTGGGAACCGGCGGGTGTGCGCCACCTGGGCCCGATGGCTCAGGATTGGCATGCCGCCTTTGGGTTGGGGCAGGGTGATACCACCATCCCGATGGTGGATGCTCACGGGTTGCTGCTAGTTGCAATCCAGGCACTACACTGCCAGGTCAGCGAGCTGCGTGCCGAGGTTGACCAGCTCCACCAGCAGCTGGTTGACCGTTCGACGTCCCCCTGACCGCCAGTGCCGGCCCCGCTGCTCGTTGGCCGTACCGGGCGCCGGAGGCGGCGGGCGGGCACGCTGTGGGGCAGCCGGGATTTTGTGCTGCTGTGGTCCGGTCAGACGGCCTCGGTGCTCGGCTCGCGGGCCTCTGCGCTGGCCTTTCCGCTGCTAGTGCTGGATCTGACGCACTCGCCGGCCCGAGCCGGGGTGGTCGGCTTCGTCGCCGGACTGCCGGTTCTGTTGTGCCAGCTTCCGGCCGGTGCGCTGGTGGACCGCTGGGATCGCAAGCGAGTAATGATCGGTTGCGATCTCGGCCGGCTGCTGGTCATCGCCTCCATCCCCGTCGGCGGTTTGCTGGTGGGGATCAGCTACCCGCAGCTGGTGGTCACGGCGTTCCTGCACGCCACCTTGTCGATGGTCTTCGCCCTCGCCCAGCGCGCCGCGCTGCCGCACGTGGTCGACGCTGCGGCACTGCCCGCTGCGGTGGCCCAGAACCAGGCGGCCACGCAGGGCGCGACGATCGCGGGCTCACCGCTGGGCGGTGTGTTGTTCGGAATCTCCCGGGTGTTGCCCTTCGCGGTGGACGCGATCTCCTACCTGGTCTCGCTACTCACGCTGGTGCTGATCCGCCGGCCGCTGCAAGGCCCGCCGCGGGCACCCAGGAAGCGGCTGCACCGAGAGGTCGCTGAGGGGCTGCTGTTTGTGTGGGCGGACCGGCACTTGCGGGTGCTGTCACTATTCTCCGCGCCGATCACGCTGGTGACTGCTGGTCTGCCGCTCGTGTTGATCGTCCTGGCCCGTCACCTCGGCGCCACCCCCGGTGTGATCGGAATGATTCTCGGAATCAGTGGAATTGGGGGACTGCTCGGTGCGCTGTTGGCGCCCCGGCTGGTCCGTAGCATTGCGGCGGGATGGCTCAATATCACCGGAATATGGACCTGCGGGCTGCTGATTGCGCTGCTCGCCCTGGTGCCCTCAGCGTTGGCAATCGTTCCGATCATTGCCGCAATAGCGGTGATCGGCCCGGTATTGGCCGTCGTCGCCCAGACCCGCCGAGCCCTTCTGATCCCGCCCCACTTGCTGGGCCGGGTGTACAGCGTCACCCTGGTGATCAGCGGAGGTACCGCACCGCTGGGCTCGCTGCTGGCCGGATTCCTGCTCTCCTGGCTCGGCGGCCCGGCGACCTGCGCCGTGCTGGGCGGCGGCCTTCTGATCATAGCGGCCGCTGCCACAGCGAGCCCCACGATCCGTCACGCCGACCTGCCGGCGGCGGCCACGGCTGACGGGAACAGCACCGTTCGGTGAACGAGATGCTCAACCCGTGTCACCGTGATCACTTGTTACCATCCGGCTTCACCAGTCCAAACGCTGCAGGCAGCCGCTGGCAGAGTCATCCGATCAACGACTTTGCCGGGGGTCGTGGGGCTGGGCCCACTCCTGGACTGACTCCTCGCACCGTGCACGAGAGCGCGACATACCGTGCAGGAAAGCGCGATACGCCGGATGGACCGGTGCGCGTCATACCCCTGCGGAATGTTGCTCGAGCCAGCTCAGCAGGGCACCGAACTCCGGTGACATCGTGGTATCCGATTCAGTGAGAACAACCTGATGGCCGCCATCCTTCACGGTGATCGTGTAACTCATCTCGTCCCGGGCGCGCTTGGGTTCCGCTGCGGTGGGCTCAGTAGCTGCCGCGGCAGCCTCGGCTGCTGCCACGAGCTGAGCCAACTCCTGCGCAGCCGGCCTGGCCAGGGTGTCAGTGTCGACAACCCGCGGCGGGAGGCGGAGGTTGATCGCGGCCGCCAGCCCGCCGTGCGTTGCCAGTGCCACCTTCATCCCACGACCGTCCAGCTGATCTGAAGACCGTTGCGGCTGAGGTTGCTCATTTCTGCGCGGTGAAGGCCCGGACGTCGTCGGTCAGCGCTTTCACCTGGGTGGACAGGGCCTCGATCTGTCGGGTCAGCGCCGCCAGGCTGTCCTCGCCAGCACGAGCCTGCGCCGCGGCTGGTACGCCGCTGATCCGAATGCCGACTTCGCGCCAAGCAGCGAGCACTGCTTGCTGCTCGACGCTACCTGCACCATACAATTCCTCGGCCTTGAAGTAAGTGGTGTCCGCGAACTCCTGGAACTGGGTTCTCACGCTGGATGCCTTCAGAGCCTCATACCAGATGTGTCCCGGGGCCTTCCACGCGAACCCGCCGATGCCCACCGCAGCCAGGTAGAACGCCTTGTTGGGGATGCCGGAATTGATGTGCACACCGCCGTTGTCCCCTTCGTCGGTGTCCGGCAGGTGAACGAACTTGCTCATGTGATCAGGTTGCGGGTCCTTGCCGAAGGTGCTGTTGTCGTACGCCTTTCCCGGAGCCTTCAACGATCGTAGGGCGTCCGCCTCGATCCCCGGGGTGAATACCTCGCTTCCGATGAGCCAGTCCGCTTCCTCGGCTGATTGCTGACGCGACCACTGCTTGACCAGGCACCCGAAAACGTCCGAGATATGTTCGTTCAGGGCACCTGATTGTGTGTGGTATTCAAGCCCAGCGGTGTGCTCGGTGACCCCATGCGTCAGCTCGTGGGCTATCACATCGAGGGAGCCGGTGAAATCAGTGAAGATCTTCCCGTCCCCATCGCCGAATACCATCCTTTGGCCGTCCCAAAACGCATTATTGTAGTTCCTGCCGCGGTGAACGTATCCGTCCAGTCGCATCCCGCGGTCGTCAATAGAATCACGCCCATGGATGTCTTTGTAGAACTGGCGAGTTGTCCCTAGCCCGTCGAATGCCTGGTTGACCGAATTGTCGGCGGACTTCGCTCCGTCCTCTGATCGAGCCAGTACCCCGGATGGGAGGAACGTACTATTTTTGCAATCGAAGATGGTGCGCCGACCGCCAGCGGGGGCGGCGGCGGCGAATGATGCCCGTACCGTGCGCTCGCCCGCCAAACGTGCGTTGCTCAGCAGGGTACTCAAGGCGGCTTCGCGAATGTCCTGGTCGGCGCTCTCGAGGAGGTTGTTGAGAATGTGCGGGGGGGTGATGCAGTTGACGGGATGGAAGGCTCTGGTCACTGAGGCACCTCAGACAGACGGGGGGAGGAGGGAATAGGTTTTGTGGTCAGGACATCTGCTGGCGCGGTGCGGGCACGATAGCGCGACACACCGGGCACGAGAGCACGACATGCGGGGTTAGAGGTACTGGCCGGTGCCTCGGGTTCCCGCTTCTGCCGGCGGCCCCGGTGGCATTCCGGGCGGGATCGTGCCGGCGGGTAGGCCGCGACGCATCTGCTCCAGCTGCACTCGGGCGGCCATCTGCTGGGCGAACAGGGTGGTCTGGATGCCGTGGAACAGGCCCTCCAGCCAGCCGACCAGCTGGGCCTGCGCGATCCGCAGTTCGGCGTCGCTGGGGGTGGAGTCCTCGCAGAACGGCAGGGACAGCCGCTCCAGTTCATCGCGCAGCTCCGGGGCCAAGCCCATCTCCAGCTCGCGAATCGAGGACTGGTGGATCTCCCGCAGCCGGTTGCGGCTGGCGTCGTCCAGCGGCGCGGCGCGTACCTCTTCCAGCAACTGTTTGATCATGCTGCCGATCCGCATCACCTTGGCGGGCTGCTCGACCATGTCGGACACGTCCATTCCGGCGTGGTCGTCGACGGTGCCGACGGCTACCGGCTGACCGTCCGGCCCGATCACGATGACCTGCTGCTCATCCGGTTCGCTCATGACTCCATCCTCCTCCACCCACCCCGGCGTGTCGTGCTCCCCTGCCCGGTATGTCGTGCTGATGTGCACGGCGACTGTTCAGTCGCGGGTGGTCAGCAGGATCTTGCCGACGGCGCCGCCGGCCTCGAGCATCTGGTGTGCCTGCGCGGCCTGCGCCAGCGGGAGAGTCGCGTGCACGACGGGCATGACCCGACCGTCGCCGAACATCGGCCACAGCCGGGCAACCACATCGGCGCAGATGGCGGTCTTTCCGGTCCGGCCCGCCACCGGCCGGGCGCGCAACCCGATGGCCGCGACACTGGTCCGCTTGGGCAGCAGAGCGGTGAGATCCAACTCCGCAGTGGTGCCACCCTGAAAGCCGATCACCACCAGCCGACCGTCGGGGGCAAGCGCGGTGAGATTGCGCGAGAGGTACCGCGCGCCCATGTTGTCGAGGATGACGTCGGCGCGGCCATTGAGCTGTTCGGCGAAGTCCTGCTCGCGGTAGTCGATCAGGATCTGCGCGCCCAGCTCCGCGCAGCGAGGCAACCGGGTCGCCGCCGCCGTGGTCGCGACCTGCGCGCCCAGCGCCCTGCCGACCTGGATGGCGTGGGTGCCGATGCCGCCGGACCCACCGTGCACCAGCAGCAGCTCCCCGGTGACGAGCCTGGCGTGCATCACCACCGTCGACCACACCGTGGCGGCCACCTCGGGCACGCCGCCGGCGGTGATCAGATCGACCCCGGGTGGCAGCGGCATCACCTGTCCAGCGGGCGCGGCGACCCGCTCGGCGTAGCCCCCGCCGGCCAGCAACGCGCACACCTCGTCGCCGACGGTGAACCCGGACACACCCTCGCCGAGCTCGGCCACCGTGCCCGCACACTCCAGCCCGAGGATCTCGCTGGCCCCGGGCGGCGGCGGATACCGGCCCTGCCGCTGCATCAGGTCGGCTCGGTTGACCGCGGTCGCGGCGACATCGATCAGAACTTCGCCAGGGCCCGGTCGGGGATCGGGCTGCTCGGTGATTCGCAGTCGTTCCGGGCCGCCGAACTCGGTGATCGTGATGGCACGCACGGTGCCTGACGGTAGTCGGTACCCCATGGCACCGTGTGCGGTATGCCCGATCCCTGGCCATTACGACATCTGGTGCTGCGCACCCCACGTCTGACGCTGCGCCCCGACGACGATGCGGGGCTGTACGAGTTGGCGGCGCTGGCCCTGCGCGGCGTGCACCCGCCGGAAAAGATGCCGTTCCTGTTCCCCTGGACGGATCAGGCGCCTGGAGATCTGGTGCGCGGCACCGTGCAGTATCACTGGGGGGCGCGCTCGCGGCTGACCCCGTCGGACTGGAACGTCAACTTTCTGGTCCGCCACGACGGCCAAGTCATCGGCGCCCAGGGCCTGTCGGCGACGTCGTTCCCGATCACGCTGGAGGTATCGTCCGGCTCCTGGTTGGGTGCCGCGCATCAGCGTCAGGGGTTCGGCACCGAGATGCGCGCCGCCGTGTTACTGCTGGCCTTCGATCACCTCGGTGCGACCATCGCGCGCTCCGGAGCGTTCATCGACAATCCCGCCTCGCTGCGGGTCAGCGAGAAGCTGGGTTACCGTCATGACGGCACGAACACCTGCGCCAGGCGGGGCACGGCCGCCATCGAGATCCGGCTGGTGCTCACGGCGCAGCAGTTCATCCGTCCGGGATGGACGCTCGAAGTGGACGGTCTAGACGCCTGCCGTCGCCTGCTGGGCGCAATCTAGCCCCGGTCCTCGATCCTTTTCCGCGTTCTGGGGCCAGACTGCTGTTATTCGGGCCCGGTAACAGCAGTCT
>JBOHHF010000329.1:0-4313 GCA_050700495.1 Pseudonocardiaceae bacterium | reverse complement strand
GGCGTCCTCGCCGCCCTCGCCGCTCGCCAGCTCCGCCAGCCCGCGCAGCGCGCTGCCCAGCGCGTCGAAGCTCACCGCGGCGGAGACCACGCACGAGCCCGCGCGCTCGGCGACCACGAACGTGCAGCCCGCGACCTCGCTGGTGCGGACGCCGGTGAGACCCTTGTTGCCGTAGTACCGCCGGGTCAGCACCTCCAGCATGATCGCGTTGTCCAGGTCGTCGCGGACAAGCCGCTGGCCGAGCAGCCGCACCAGCGGCTCGGTGCTGCGCACCATCTCGGCGACGCGCTCGGCGCGGTCCGGCGCGTCCGGGTGCGCGTCCAGGTGGCGCAGGTGCTTGCGGACGTCGGCGTAGACGCGGGCGCGGTTGCGGCGCAGCAGCGGCTGGCCGAACCAGGCGAACACCAAGCCACGCGCGAGGTCGGAGACCACGGGGAAGCGGACCTGCGTCGCGGCTACCAGCCGCTCCAGCGCGAGACCGGCGGGCTCGCGCAGCGTCTCGTCCGGCGGCGGCTCCCGCAGCCACGCGCCCAGCAATGCCGTGACAACCGTGGCGTCGACGGACGCGCGTTGCTGGGCGAGGAAGATCCGGAACACCGCGGCTTCGAGCTCGGGAGAACGCTCCAGCTCGGTGACACCGTAGTGCCCGAGCGCCTTGGCGAGCGTGGCCTGGAACGCCTCCGGCAGCCGGGCCCGCTCGACGTCGAGGCTCTGCAGGTAGGTGTGGAAGTACTCGCGGGCGCTATACACATGAGCGTCACCACCGCCGTCACCGCCGCCGTCAGTGCCGATCTCACTGCCCGTCGGCCAGTTGCGGATCAGCTCGGCGAGGTCAGCGAACACGTCGACGAGTTCGAGCTCCTCGGCCAGCGGCCGGTGGCCGTCATCGGTGGCCGCCCGGCGCGCGGAGAGGTAGTCGTCGAGCACCCGGCGTTCGTCGTGCGGGTCGACGTCGAAGCCCAGCAGCAGGCTGCGCAGGTCCTCCTGGCCGCGCGTGGTGCGCTCCCGCGCCGGGATCTTCCCGGGCGTGGCGGGCAGGTCCAGCTCGACGGACTCGGCGGCCGAGGTGTCCTCGGCTTCGGCATCGGCGAGCGGCTCCAGCCGCAGCAGCGGTGCACCGATCTCCACCTGGCTGCCCACGGACACGACGCATTCCTTCAGCCGCGCCTTGAACGGCGCCCGCAGCACCGTCTCCATCTTCATACTCTCCAGCACCAGCACCGGCGCGCCCGCCTCAACCTCGGCGCCGACCTCCAGCGGCGTGGCGACGACCAGCGCGGGCATGGGCGAGTGGACGACGCCGCCCTCGTCGCGGCTGACCCGGTGCGCCACGCCGTCCACCTCGACCAGGTGGATCGGCCCATGCGTGCCGGTGAGCAGGCGGTACCGGGTGCCGTTGACGACGATCCGCCCGGTGTGCAGGTCGAAGCGATCGAGCTCGACGTCGGCGACGCGGACAGTGTTGTTGACGCTGCCACCCGCTCCACCCGTTTCAATGCCGACGCGGAACCGATGCGCGCCGACCCGCGCGACGCGCACGCGGTAGCCGACGCCACGCAGCTTGAGGTCCAGCGGTCGGCCGCTCTCATGCTGCACCTGCGGGCGTCCGCCGAACGCCGTCGACAGCAGCCGCTGCCGCTCGACGCGTTCCTCCTCCTCGTACGCCTCGATGGCGGCGACCGCCAGCGCGACGGCGGAGTGCCGGTGTGAGACGAGCCTGCCCTCGCCGCGGACGCGGTCGATCCAGCCGGTGTCCGCGCTGGCGTCGATCACCTCGGGCTGGTCGAGCAGATCGAGCACGAAGCTCTTATTCGTCGCGCCACCCTCAATGATCACCGTGGTCTGCGCCACCGCCCGGCGCAGCCTACCGAGCGCCTCGTCGCGGTCGCGGCCGTAAGCAATGATCTTCGCGATCATCGAGTCGAAGTCGGCGGGGATGGTGTCGCCCTCGCTGACGCCGGTGTCCACGCGGATGCCCGGCCCGGCGGGCAGTTCCAGCCGCGCGATGCGGCCCGGGGAGGGCGCGAAGTCGCGGTCGGGGTCTTCGGCGTTCAGCCGGGCCTCGATGGCGTGCCCGCGCTCCACCGGCGGCCCGCCTTCGAGCCTGCCGCCGGAGGCCACCCACAGCTGCGCCTTGACCAGGTCGAACCCGGTGGTGCACTCGGTGATCGGGTGCTCGACCTGCAGGCGGGTGTTGACCTCGAGGAACGCGAACAGCTTGTCGCCGGGGTGGTAGAGGAACTCGACGGTCGCCGCCCCGCGGTAACCGACCGCGACGGCCAGCCGTTCGGCCGACGCCTTGAGCTCGGCTGCCTGCACAGGGCTGAGCACCGGCGACGCCGACTCCTCGATGACCTTCTGGTTGCGCCGCTGCACCGAGCAGTCGCGGACCCCGAGTGCCCACGCGGTGCCCTCGCCGTCAGCGATCACCTGGACCTCGACGTGCCGGGCACCGGTGACCAGGCGCTCCAGGAACACGATGCCGCTGCCGAACGCCCGCGCGGCCTCCTGGCTGGTGCGCTCGTAGGCGTCGGCGAGCTCGGCCTCGTTCGTGATCACGCGGATGCCGCGCCCGCCGCCTCCCGCGGTCGCCTTCAGCATCAGCGGGTAGCCGATCTCGGCCGCCGCCGCCAAGGCGGCGTCCAGGGTCTCGACCGCACCGCGGCTCCACGGCGCGACCGGCACGCCGACCTCCTCGGCGATCAGCTTCGCGCCGATCTTGTCGCCGAGCTTGCGCATGGCCTCCGCGCTCGGTCCGACGAAGGTGACTCCGACCTTCTCGCACAGCTCCGCGAACGCCGGGTCCTCTGCGACGAAGCCCCAGCCGACCCACGCGGCGTCGGCCCTGGTCTCCACCAGTGCGCGCTCCAGCGCCTTCAGGTCGAGGTACGGGCGTGCGGATGCGGGACCGAGATCGTAGGCGATGTCGGCCTCGCGCACGAACGTGGCGGTGCGGTCGACGTCGGTGTGCAGGGCGACGGTTTCGATCGGTGTCGCGGTCTCCGCGGCCAGGTCCCGGACGGCGTTGATGAGCCGCATCGCGGCCTCACCACGGTTGACGATAGCGATACGACTGAACACCCGACCGAGCCTCTCCTCTTCCAGGCACTAGTCGGTCGACCGGCGAGCTGGGCGGTTCCTCTTTGCAGCGGATGGTGACTGGTCTGAGTGTAGTGGATGGTGACTGGTCTGCGTGTAGTGACCGCGCCGAGATCGACAACCAGCTGGCTGCCACTGGGATCTGTGGCAAGGAAGAACCAGCCGGGTGGCCCAACTCTCAGCTTCTAAGACATAGGTGTCCTCGTAGCAAGCCATGCTTCGACGTGGTGACTCGGCCTAGTGTGGTCACAGGCCTGTCGGATAGGGGACGACAGTGCTGAATGAATAGCCGATCGGGGGGACCGTGAGGAGCGATCGTTCGAAATCTGCTCAACCTGCCAGGTCTGAGGATTCCCCGAAGTCGATTCTTGACTTCGATAAAGACGCGACGGAGGGCGAACGTTCGGTGGGATGGATTGGTCCTGCCGGATGGGATGTGGATGGCCAGGACATTCCCCCATGCCTCGTCGACGAGAGGCATTGAGCTTCGGTCATCACGTCGAAGTGGCCGCCCTGCCCCAGGATAAGCAGGACGTGTGGCTGGCACGAGCTGAACAGTTGCACTGTCTTGAGTCGCAAGCTGAAAGTATCTTTTCACCGGGCACGCCCGATCCGTACATGCTGTTCGACCATCAGGTTCGCCAGGAATATTTGACTCGGATCCCGGCAGTTGTGCACCTAGACGGCACTGCGCGCCTACAGACGGTCAACGAGTTCGACGATCCATTCCTCGCCTCGCTCTTGGAGGAGTACTCGAAATTGAGCGGGATGCCGGCTCTCTGCAATACAAGTGCGAACTACTCTGGATGCGGATTCTTTCCCGATGTATGCTCGGCGGCCGAGTGGGGACGCTTGGAACGCATATGGAATGGCGGCTACCTATACGGGAAACGCAACAGCTCCGATCGTTGAATTGGAACTCGGCCTTGAGGTGGCCGAAGAATGCCTCGATCCAGGCCTGGTCTTTCGGCGTGCCGGGGTTAGTACTGGCAGGCTCCGTTGATCGAGTGGTCTGTGTTTGGCGCCCCATGCCCTGGTCGCCTCCTAGGAATGGGACCACTGCACGGATCTGGTCACCATCCGGGACTGGGCCGCCTCGTTTTTTCCGGATAGCTGCTTAATTGCTATATCATGCTGCCAAGTGCCGGTTGAGGTACTCGTCGTAGACCTCTTGTGGGGTCTGGTTATCCGAGTGCTGAGTGGAGACGTTGGCT
>JBOHHF010000328.1:0-18404 GCA_050700495.1 Pseudonocardiaceae bacterium | reverse complement strand
GTCCACGGGTGCTGTCAGCACCAGCACCCGTGGACGCCGGGGAGCAGCAGTACCCATTAGAGGGCTTAGACGGCGCGGCCGTCATGATCGAGTCAGCGAGGACTCGGCCTGCAGGATCGACAGCTCGTAGCGGTAGCCGGCGGTCTTGTCGGCGTCGGTGAACGGGTTGGGCAGGATCGGCAGCCACTTATGCAGCAGTGCCTTGATGTGCACCGGGCCGAGGTTGTCGCAGATCTCCTGCAACGCCGGCACGTTCTCGCAGGCGGAGAACCCGTTGTCCAACGGTGCGACGCCGATCCTGGCCTTGGTGGCGTGGCGCTTGGCGTACTCGTTGCCGTTGATGCATTCTCTGAACGTCGAAGATCGCAGGTCGGTAGGGATGTGCGTTGGGTCTCATCGATGACCGGTTGCGTGTTTGATCGCCTCGGTGATCAGGTTGGTGTTGTAGCTGTCCAGGCCGGTGAGGGTGTTGCGGAGGTGGATGGGAATTCCGTCGGCGAGGCTGGCGGTGAGGAGAAGCATCTGGCTTTCGCTTGTTGAGTGCGGTGGTCGCGGCGTGCCAGTCGATGTAGGCCAGCTCGCGGTTGTCGGTGAGCCCGTGGGTGGTGGTGACGAAGCTGGTGAAGTCACTGCGGTGTATCCAGGTGCGGTGACCGATCAGCAGTTCGGCGGCTGCTTGGAGGCAGCGCAGACCTCGGGCGTGGGCGCGCAGGGCGGTGGCCAGGTCGGTGGGTGGTGTCATGAGTGGTCTTTGCCGGGGGTGGTGAGGGTGCGGCCGGCGATATCGGGGAAGGCCGGGATGCCGAGGTGGATCGTGGTGCGACGTGTCGCGAGGGCGTCTAGCTGGGCGAGTTTCTGGTTGGCGGCGGCGAGGCTGACTTTCAGTCCTTCGACCTCGCCGAGCCAGCGTTGCCGCTTGGCTTCGTCGATGCGGGCGGCCAGGTTGTCGCGGATATCGGCCAGGCGGTGACGCTGGGTGGGATCGGGGCGCAGCAGTGGGCAGCGGATGCAGGAGTGCTCGTGGATGCAGCTGGTGCCGAACGCGCGTCCGCAGGAGCCGAGGGCGACCTTGCGGTGTTCGAAGTGGCCGAGAAACTCCTCCCACTCCTGATCTGTTGGGGTTCGGTATTCGCTGCTGGGACGAAGCGCGCGGCGGCGGGTGATGAACGCCCGGTGGCCATTGATGGCTTCTGCGGGATAGACCGCCTTGTAGCCCATTGTCGTGTTGATGTCGCGGTGCCCGACCACGAGCTGGGCGATGTGCGGGGGCATGCCGTTGAGCACGGCGTCGGTGATGAAGATTCTTCGGAAGTCGTGGGGGACGAAACGCAAAGGCTGGCCATCGGGCGCGGTCAGTCCGGTGGCGTCTAGCGCCGCGTCGAGCAGTGTGCGGATAGCGGGGGCGCTGATCGCGCGGTTCTCGGTGCCGACCCGGCGTTGGAACAGGATCGGCAGTGGTGGGTTGAAGACCCGCTCGTGGTAGTCGTAGGCGGCCACCAGCGGGACGGCCCCGGTGTCGTCGCGGACTCGGCAGATGATCGCGCTGAGCACGTCGGCGAGTTCGGGGCTGATGACCAGCAGCCTTTCGGTGTCGGTCTTGGACGGGACGATGTGCAGCAGCGGCACGAGTTCGCCGGTGCTGGGAAGCCGGTATTGCACCAGGCTGGGATGGGTCAGTTCGGTCAGCTCCTCGATGCGGATGCCGGTCAGGCGCAGTGTTTCCACCGCCGCCCAGGCCCAAAAGCCCCGGTGTTCTTCACGGGTGAGGTTGCGGCGCGGACCGCCGGTGGGGTCCTCGGCCCAGATGTTGGCGGGGGCTTGGGTGGTGACCGCCCGGCGAAGGGTCTGACCGGCGGCGGTGAACACCTCGCCTGGTGTGGTGGCCTGTGCGGCGGTGAGTCGTTGCGCGGTTGCTGTGCGTTCGCGGTCTGTCGCGGCGATCAGGGCGGGCAGGACGGGAATGCGTTCGCGGGTCCGCTGGTCCATGCGGGACTTGCGGCGGGTGGCTTCTTTGCGGTGTGGAATCTCACCGGCCTTGATGGGGCACGGAACGGCCCATGGTCCCCACCGTGCCGGGTCCTCGGTGGCCCAGTGGGCGATGTCGAGGTAGAAGGCCCTGACCATCATCAAGCAGTTCGTGGCACTGTGGCGGGGGCTGTGGACCTCGATGAGGCTGCCGTCGGCCTGTTTGTGGCGGGTCGTCTTGGTGGCGATGCGGTGTTTCCACTGCGCGGCGACCGAGGAAGTCAGGCGCAGTGAGTCGATCCCGGGGTGGTGCAGTTCCAGGTCCCGCCAGAACAACCGGCTCAAGGCATCCGCGAGGTGCACGAGGGTGACGTGATCGATGCTGACCTGGCGCTCCCGGAGATAGTCGACCAGGAGATCACGCACCGGACGGCACTGGATAACGCACCGGTCGATCAGCTGCTCGACGCCCAGCTGCCGGTGCGTGGCCAAGGCCCGCACTGTCGGTGCGGCGGTCGCGTCGAACACACCGAGTGCGTGCAGCAGTTGGTAGAAATAAGGGCTCTTGTGCTGGGCGAGGGTGCAGACATCGGCGGCGATGTCCAGCAGTTCCAGGCAGTCGCCGATGGTGATGTCGGCGACCACACCGCCCTTGGCGGCCAGGATGGCCGCGATCCGGTGCATCGCCACCCGGGTGGTGGATTCCCCGATCGGATTGGTGTCGCATCGTGTGCTCAGATCAGCGAAGCCGGCCGGGTCGCGGGTGCGGGCCATCTCCGTGGCCAGCCGCTTGGGGGTGGCCGTGGTGAGCAGCCAGGCCAGGCCGGGGCGGATCACATCAGCACACATCAGCGACAGCAGGCCGGTGCCGAGCATCATCGTGTCGAACCGGCAATCCGAGGGCGTGGTGGCCTTGCGCCATCGGACCGGAAAGGATCGCCAGTCGATCCTGCCGTTGCTTCCGGCACCGCTGGCCAGCCACCGTTGCTGCCAGCTGTTGCCTGGTTGGGTTTCCAGCCAGTCCAAGACCAGGCGAATACCGCGCGTGCGGTTGTCCTCTGCGACGCGGGTATCTGCGACGAACGGCGCCGTGGTCACCCGCGCCAGCACGGCCGTGCGGGACAGTCTGGTCCGTGGCCAGGTATCAGCAACCGGACGGGGCGGAAACCGCCTACGCAGTGTTTCGGCCTGGCGCGTCGCCGCCGGCCCAGCTGACCCGACGGCCGATGGTGCGCTGCGATTCACTCCGACCGTCATCACAGGTCGGTCCCGAACAAGACGCTCAACGACTCCGGCCGGTACAGGGGCGCAGGAGACGCTGCCGGGGGCTGCTGTTCGCCGCGACGTTCGTGAAAAGCCACCACGCTGGCGATCACGTCCTCGGGCAGCGGCGATAGATACAGCTCAGTAGTGGTCAGTTGGGCATGTCCCAGCACCCATTGCACATCGGTCAACGGCATCTGGGGATCACGGGCCATGCGGTAGGCCGCCGTATGCCGCAGATCGTGCAGGCTCCAGTTCGTCCCCAACCCGGCGTTGACCCGGGCGAACATCCGGTAGGCGGCGTGATAGGTCAGCCGACGGAACGGGCGCCGCAGCGTCGTCCACAACGGCTGGTCGCGCCCGGCCGGAACCAGCCCCAGCATCTGCTGCTGGTACAGCCGAAGCCACACAAACGCATCCGAAGACGCGGGAAGCTGCCGCGGCACCCGCTGGACAACCTTGGGCCGATACAGCCCGCCACGCTCATTACCGAAGGGCTCCATCGGGTTGTGGTGGGCGCTTGCCCGCCCGCCCCGGCGGCCCCGCGACAGCGGGAACGGGTTCACCATCGGCCCCGCACCGGTCTCGAGGTGGAACTCATAGAAGCTCCGCAGCACCGTCTCGCCGTGCGCGGCCGTCGTCGGGGCGTACACCATCCCCGGTGACGCCTTACCGGTCACCGGATTCGGCGTCGACAGCGCTCTGACAGGTACCGACCCGGTTGCCGGCACCTGCTCGCCTCCGCGGCGCCAGTGCGGCCGGGCCGGCTTGAGGGCGACCTGCACCCATCGGCTGAAGTCCCGGGCCTCAACCCGGGTCACCCGATCCCACGACACCTCAACCGCCCACAGAAACCGGAACCAGCGCAACAACACCATCCCGTAGGACCGCTGCGTGGTCACCGATCGCCCGCACGCCTGCAACTCCCGCAAGTACACAGCGACCGGCCCAACAATCCGACCGGAGGCGTCAATCAGCCGATACGGCTCGAACAGCTCCCCGGTCGCCCTCAGCGCTCCCCGCTGCGCCACCACCAACGCAACAAGATCCCGCGGCGACTCACCTGATTCGATCACGGACCGAGACCGTACCCACACACACCGTAACTTGTCCGCTGAACTGGGAAAACTCTCCCTATAGTTCAGTCAACAGGCACAACTTGGCGGTATAGGGGAAATAGGTGCTGAACTTGAGGAAAAACGGGCCGAAGTCGGCATCCACGCAAGAGAAGTAGAAGAAGTTGATAAACGCCGAGGAGCGCACCAGCCAGGCATCACTGCCCCCGGTCACCGGGTTGAAACGCCGCTGAGTGCGCCCACACCCCCGCCTTCTCCTGTGCCCGGCCGACGAACAACACGCCCTCCTCGTCGGTGAACCCTGCCAGGAACTGCGCGGTGAGCTCGTCCTTGCGCTGACCCTTGGCGAAGTGCACCAGCTCCAGACCACGCGCAGCGACGAAGCCGTGGATGTCGGCGACGAACGCCTTAGTCATCGGATCCATCAACGCCGTG
Organism: Pseudonocardiaceae bacterium; assembly: GCA_050700495.1. Classification (GTDB taxonomy): domain Bacteria; phylum Actinomycetota; class Actinomycetes; order Mycobacteriales; family Pseudonocardiaceae. The sequence continues at coordinate 13,665 of JBOHHF010000328.1, read as the reverse complement.
GACGCATCATGGTGCCCGCGGTGACCGACGAAAAAGCCCTGGACCCCGCCACCGTAAGCCAACCGCGGCTGCCACACGTTGAGATACATCCGGTCGATCGACTCCACCTCGAACACCACATGATCGTCCAAGACATCGGCGACACTGCACGCTACGGTCATAACGGCTCCGGTCGGACGGACGGCCAGGTGGCCAACCAACCGCTACCAGCGGTTCATACACCGTGACCGGCACGCCAGTCACGGACTAGATCCCGCCAACCGGAGCCCCCAACCGCAACCAGCCAAATGCACGCCTTCGGGCATGGGGCGAAGCCGGCTAGTCGTAGAGTGGGTCGGTGTCCAGGCCGGTGATCGAATCTTCCCCATCGGTATTGGTCTGCGACGAGCTGTTCATCTCCTCATCCAGCCCCAGCTCGCACAACGGGCGCCCGTTGAACGTTGCGATGTGGCGCTGCGGGTCCAGCACGGCCCCGGCCAGCGGGGCCGGCACTGGCCGTGGTGGGGACGGATTCCATGAACGTCAGCCCGAAGGGTTGGGCAGTGGCCATCGCCTTGTCCTTTCCTTCCTTGCGGCCGATCTCTCGTGATGCCGCGTCGCCAGATCCTGGTGCGATGCCGCTGAGCCAGATCGTCCTCGTAAGACTTTTTCGCAGGTCAACACCTTGATGGCGACGTCCGCGTCAACCCACCGATACCCACATTCACCCCCAGTACTGGGTAGGTTCTTGTCATCTTGTGAAGCTAGTGAGTCACCACGACTGAACCAACGACGTTGCAGAAAGTTGCAGTTTCGGTAAGAGCCGCAGGTCTTGACGTGCGCCACGGCCCGGGTCGAAGCTGGATCAGGTTGCAACAGTCAGCAACGGATCTGACAGGAGGCAGCGATGCACCTGACATTCCTGGGCAAGGACTCCCGCCCGGACGAGTCACCGACCCTGTTCGCCACTGACCGGGACTCATTCGTGGTGCAGGGGTGGATCGTCACCGATCCGGAGATTCTGGCCATGATCGCGGTGTCCGACGACGAGACGATCGTCGAGGTGCCGGCCACGCTCATGACCCACCTCGCCAAGGACGGTCTCAGCGGCGATGTGGTGAACCTGGTCCCGCCCATCGTGCACGTCACAGAGAACGGCAACTACATCATCAAGGGATCACGCGTGACGGACCTCGAAGCGCTGGGGCAGATGACCATTCCCGATCATGAGACCTGTGTCGAAGTTTCGCGGTCCGCGATCGCAGCACTCGTCGGAGTCTAGATGGACAGCATTACGTATGAAGAGTTTGCTGCGCACTTCACGTCATTCCAGCGGGAAGCGCTCCATCTGGAGATGCGAGACTCCTACGGCACGGCTGTCGAGATCCCGCATCTTCGCAAGTGGGAGGCTGGTGAGCCGGACGACGCCGAGTGGCTCCAACCATGGTTTGACCTGGTCAGCGCCGGAACACAGGCCAGCAAAGTGTTCCGGCGGGCGTGTATCGTGTCGGAGCCGATCTCCAACTACCAGAAGTGGGCGCTGAAGGACACCCCCCTGTTCGTTGAATCCGGCGAGGACATCCGCTGGGTTCCGCGAAGCCGCGTGTCCACGGTCGCGCTACCGGGTAACGACTTTTGGTTGTTCGACGACGAGGTCGTGGTCTTCCTGATCTTCGCCGCCAGCGGGCTCGTGGTGGACCGCTACAGGACAACGGATCGCAGTGCGATCGAGTTGTGCCGGACATCGTTCGAGGAAGTGTGGAAGCTCTCCATCCCTAACAGTGACTACCGGCCGAACTAGCCCGGCCAAGCAGGCCCAGGAGGCTCTTGGCATCCGTCTACGTGAGATCCGCAACGAAGCGGGTCTCACGGGACGAGCACTGGCGATCGGCATCGGGTGCCATTACACGAAGATCAGCCGCATCGAAAACGGCGGTCAGGCGCCCTCCGAGGACAACATCAAGGCATGGTGCCGCGCCTGCTACGCCGAAGGCCAGATCCCTGACCTGATCGCCACCGCCCGTACCATCGAGACGATGTATGTGGAGTGGCGGCGGAAGACACGCGCCGGCATGAAGCGCCTCATGTTGTCGTCGGTGCCACTCTACAAACGCACCAAGCTGTTCCGGATCTACGAGCACAACATCATCCCCGGCCTTTTCCAGACTGCCGAGTACTCGGCGGCGATGTTGTCGTACTTCATCGATTTCCTGGACACTCCGAACGACCTTGATGCCGCGGTCGAAGCCCGCATGGAGCGGCAGCGCATCGTCTACTCCGGCAATCGCCGCTTCGTGATAGTGCTCGAAGAGCACGCGATTCGGACACGAGTGGGGAACCTCGATACCATGTCCGGCCAGCTCGATCGCCTGCTCGGCCTGATGTCACTGCACCGGGTCAGCCTCGGCATCATCCCAGCGGTGGCACCCCACAAGGTGTTCACGTCCGTTGGATTCTGGATCTATGACGACGCGATGGTCCGCGTCGAAACACCCACGGCCAGCCTGGAGATCACCCAGCCACGCGAAATCCGGCTCTACGCCACGATGTTCGAGCAGCTCCAGCGGTCAGCGGTGTACGGAGCCGAAGCCAGAGCGTTGGTGACCCGCGCGATGGCCGACCTGGCCAGCGGCTGGGACGATGCCAACTGATGCAGCCTTTGCTTTCCTCCTGATCCATCTCCGACGCAGATATCGATTCCGGAACCGCGACAGCAATGATAGAGGGTGCACCACCCACGTGGCGACAGCTGCCATTCCGGGCGCGGCTGTCCCAACCATTCAATCTGTCTTCGCGCCGAGCTGGTGACCGTTAATGCCGAGGGCCAGGTCGTTACCTCCCTTGGCGGTGACCAGCCGTTGTATGGCCTGCCGTTTACTGAGGCGACCGTGCGACAATTCCTGGGCCGTGAGCCGCTGGTGGCACGAGCGCGGCTTGTTTGGCGTTGGCTTGGCGGCATGAGAAGAGCTCGGTGCAGCGCTGAATGCGTGAGCACTATCGTTGACGTGCCCGCCACGCTCATGGCCCACCTCACCAAGGACAGGCTCAGCGGCGATGAGCGATGTCGTTGCTGGTGACCTGCTCATCAGCCCATCAGTACCGGGGTGCCCAGGCGTGGTCAGCGGGGTTGCGCGGGGGCGAATGCGTGCCGGGCCAGCGCCCGCATCCCGCTGCGGTGCCGTTGGCGCACCGCCGTCGGCAGCAGGGTCAGGGCGTTGAGTCGCGACGAGGTGTGCCGGCGCGCGATCCGGGCCGCCCGGTGCCAGCCGCGGGACTGCATCCGGGCCGCCTCCTCGAGGAAGAACGTGCGCTCCTCGACGAACCTGCTGCCGTCCAGCGCCCGCCATGACGAGCAGCTCGCCCGGTGGCGCCGGTAGGAAAAGCACACCTCGGGATCGACCACCATCCGCGCACCGCGCTCGACCAGGTCGAGCACCAAGGCGAGATCCAGCACTACCTCGAGACCCTCGCGGAACCCGACCTCACGAACCGCCGCAGAGCGCCAGGCGACGGACGGGAAGTAGAGCCAGTTGCCCCGCAGCAGGCTCGCCGCGAGCTCCTCACCACCCAGCTCGGTGCGTGCGCTCACCCTGGGCGCGTACAGCACCCGCTTGGCGGCGTCGACCAGCCCCCGGGCGGGTGCCCCGTGCTCCGCGATGATCTGCACCCCGGGCTGGGCGATGGTGGCCTCGGGGAACTCTGCGAACGCAGCGCGGACGCTGCTCAGATAGTTCGGATGCATCAGATCGTCGCAGCCTATGATCACCATCAGATCGAGCTCGGCGAGGTCCACACAGCGCTGGAAGTTGCGGTTGGTACCCAGATTCTGCTCGTTGCGCAGGTACCGGATGCGCTCGTCACCCAGAGACGCGAACCAGTCCGCGATGCCGGGCTCGGGGCAGTGGTCATCGACCACGGTCAGCCGCCAGTCCGGATCCCACTGCGCCAAGACGCTGCGCACCGTCGCCTGCATCAGGTCCACCGGCCCGTAGTAGGGCAGCATGACGTCGACGGTGCTCACAGTGCGCGCCCCCAGGACTCGCGGATTCACAGATTCACAGCCAGCAGGCGTCACGAGGAGGCCGCGTTCGGTGACGATACAGCCACTCAGATCGTCTGACACCGGCCGGTAGCCGGCTACAACCGATCAAGCCGGCTTCGTCGGCCTAGCCGTCTGGCAGGTCGCGCCTGGCGCCAGCGAACAAACCAAACAGGTCACAGCGAATCTGGTGCCATACGGTGCAGGGAAACGGGCGTCGGCGCCCGGTCACCCGGCGGCAGGTGCGGCATCGGCCCGCTGAGGTAGGTTGATGCTGGGTCAGGACCCGCCGCAGCGCGTCGATGGCGCCGGGATACTGACCGGATTGCTCCAGCTCGGAGAGCTTGTCCCACACCGAGCAGATGAGCTGACGAACATCGGGGTGACCGGCCAACCAGTCCACAGTCCGGGGCGGCAGGTGCAGTGCCGCCTCTACCCTGGCCATCGGCGTGGTTGATCCCGCCGGGTCACTGCCGCGCTCGATGGCGATTGTTGTCGACATCAGCAACCGCCCCCCGAAGCAGCCCGCAGGGTGCGGATCCGGCGCAGAATCTCGGTGACGAGCTCGTCGTTGGCGGCGTTGTCGCCTCGATCGGCGTTACCCAGGAAGTACTCCTGCAACGCCCTGGCGGCGGCGTCGGCGCTGATCAATGGCGGATCGGGCGCAGGAAAACTCACGGAGTACCCCTCGCCGGAATTGCTCGGCCAAGGAATACCGCTCACACAGGCCATGCACACCGCCCCCGTCGATGACGGCACCCCGGCAGGGCCCGACGGGCGCGGCCGGGGTGCCGACCAGCTCGGCATCTCGCCCGGACATCGTCGCCTTGATGCTCGACGCCGGGCAGGTCGAACCGGGGATGCGGGTGCTGGAGATCGGCACCGGCGTGCGACACGAGGTCGCACATTGCAAGTAGGCACGATAGGAGGTTAGCTCGTCGAAGTAGCTAATATCGTCGTCTCAGGTTAGTGCTCATGACCTGTTCCCACCTCGGCGTGCGTCGCGAGTAATTGCGGGGTCCGCAGCCCGAGGGAAAGGCCTAAGGACTTCTGTTCCATCCAGGAGTTACAGGCCGGGAAAGGCCGAGCGGGTGAACGAAAGTGAATCCTTGCTGATGCCTCGTTACGATCCAGGCTCGTGGATGGAATGCACCAAGGGCCGTACAGAGCTGGCCGATGAAAAGCGGCGAGTGCCGACCAGCGAGCCGGTGCTGGCGGGTAGAGCACCACTGCTCCGGGGTATAGAGGGCACCCAAACCGGCCGTAGCTTGCATGTGCGGAACGTGGTAACCCCGTTGGAGTCCGGAAGAGAATATGTCCGGTAAGCCGACCGTAAGGAAGGCCCAACCCTCCAGCGGGATTGGGAAGGCCCGAGAAGCGAAGGCCGACAGCCGAAAGGAAACGGGAAACCGGGTGAGGCGACGCGGCACCTCCGCCGCACGTCCGGATAACCGGTCGGATACAGGCACGATGCCTGGCCCGAAAGGGAGCCTACGCGGGCCTGGTGAGTCTGTGAAGCAGCTGATGACGAAGACCCCTGCACCGACGGACAAGTTAGACGTTTCTGGGATCCCAGGAGCGAACGGACCTGAAGGCGAACTCCTCGACTGGCAGTCGATCGACTGGAAGACAGCCGAAGAGGACGTACGGCGTCTGCGGCAGCGAATCTTCACGGCGTCCAGAGAAGGGGACCTGAAAAAGGTCCGCAATTTGCAGAAGTTGATGCTCCGCTCTCGTTCGAACGCCTTGGTGGCGGTCAGACGCGTGGCAGAGGTCAACGCAGGGCGCAAGACCCCTGGGGTGGACGGGCGAACCGCGTTACTGGCGGGGTCCAAGACCGAACTGGCCTGCTGGACCCAGTCAAGCGCCAGGACCTGGAAGCCGCAGCCGGTCAAGCGCGTGTATATCCCTAAGAGCAACGGTAAGAAACGCCCGTTAGGGATTCCCGTCATCCGGGACCGGGCCATGCAGGCTCTCGTCCTCAACGCACTGGAGCCCGAATGGGAGGCACGGTTCGAGCCGAGATCATATGGTTTCCGGCCGGGTCGTGGCTGTCATGACGCGATCGAAGCAATCTTCTGTGTGGCGAGGGGAAACCTTTCCAAGCGCAGATGGATTCTCGACGCCGACCTGGCAGCGGCATTTGACCGTATCGATCACCAGCGCCTAATGGAGTCACTTGGTACCTTCCCGGCCAGGGGCATGGTACGGGCATGGCTCACGGCAGGAGTGATCGAGAACAGAAAATTCGCCCCGACGGCAGAGGGAACCCCACAAGGGGGTGTCATCAGCCCTTTGCTGCTCAACGTCGCTCTCCACGGAATGGAAGAGGCCGCGGGGGTCAGATACCGGACCAACGGTGCTAACGCCGGCAAGACGATGCCCGGCAGTCCGGTCCTGATCAGATACGCCGACGATTTCGTCGCCCTCTGTCACTCAGAGGACGAGGCGCGACAAGTCAAAGCACGACTTGCGGCCTGGTTGACGCCGAGAGGCCTGGCCTTCAACGAGGAAAAGACGCGCATCGTCTCCCTTGACGCAGGCTTCGACTTCCTTGGGTATAACGTCCGCCAGTACAAAGACCGCAAGTTGCTGATCAAGCCGAGTCCCGCCGCGGTGGCCCGGTTCCGTGATCGCCTACGCATCGAGCTGCGAAGGCTTCGCGGAACCAACTCGACGGAAACGGTGTCGACGCTGAACCCGATCCTTCGAGGATGGGCCGCTTACTACAGGAACGGGGTATCGAAGCGAATCTTCAGCGAGATTGATGACTACCTGTGGTGGGCACTGTTTCGCTGGGCCGTTCGCGCTCACCCGAACAAGCCGAAAAAGTGGGTCACACGCCGCTATTTCGGAGCGTTCAACCCCGCCAGGAAAGCACAGTGGCTGTTCGGCGACAGGTCGTCAGGACGTCACGTCTTCAAGCTTGCCTGGACGCCGATCGTCCGACATGTGATGGTCAACGGAAACGCCTCTCCCGACGACCCTGAACTTGCCGAATACTGGGCACAACGGAGACGAAAATATAAATCTCCACTCAGCGAAGGCCGCCTCGAAATGATGCGGCGACAGCACGGGAAGTGCCCGCTCTGCGGCGAATACCTGCTCTACGCCGACACTGAACCACAACACCCAGACGACTGGGAAAAGTGGATTACAGGAATCCGCAAGGCCATCCGCTTCCAAGCGGTGATACCTACCACGGAAACCACCAGAGCAAACGATCGAGCGATTCCATCACAACAACTCGTCCATGCGCACTGCCTGAACCGGCTTGAGCAGCCGCTCACGCACCTGCGGACTTCACCTACCGAAAGCCAATAGGACTCGCTTGAGCCGTGTGCCGCGACGAGTGGCACGCACGGTTCTGAGGGGGGACCGCCGCAGCAATGCGGCGGTCCTACCCGCCACCGGCTACACCGCCGCGCTGCTGGCCCACTATCTCGGCGCCCGCAACGTGACCACCATCGAGGTCGACCCGGACCTGGCGGCGCAGGCCCAGGCCGCGCTGACCACCGCCGGCTACGGCGACGTGACGGTGATCACCGGCGACGGCGCGCGCGGTTATCCCTCCGGTGCGCCGTTCGATCGGGTGCTCTCCACCGTCGCCGCGCCCCAGGTGCCCTATGCGTGGGTGGCGCAGACCCGACCCGGGGGCTGGTGGTCACCCCGTGGGGCATCAGCGATACCGACCTGCACGCTTCCGATGTCTGCAACGATGACGCGCCCTTCGCGATCGCACTTCGGGTGCCCGACTGCCATCGGGAGTACGTGCCCGCCACCGGCGAGGACGGCTGCTGGTGTGTGTGGTTTCTCGACGCGAACACCCGGTCCTGGGCGCGGTTTGACTACCAGCCGCAGACCCGACGCTGGCCGGTGCACCAGTTCGGACCACGCCGGCTGTGGGACGAGATCACCGCCGCCTACCACCACTGGGACCAGCTCGGGCAACCCCCCGTCACACAATGGCAGTTCAGCTTTACCCCGCACGGCCAGCACGTGACGCTGACCAGTACATCCGCGCCCGCCTGCGCATCTTGATCGAATGATCACCGCGCGCCCACCGAGCGGACCCAGTCCACGGTGCGAGCCAGCCCTTCGGACAGCGGCGTGGGCGGGGACAGGCCTAGATCGCACCGGGCGCGGGTGACGTCGAGGCAGCTGCGAACGCCGACGCCCTCACCAGGAAAGCACCTCGCCATGATCACCGACCCCACTGCCCCCCACAGGTCCGGTTTATCGGCCTGCCCGGCATCGACATGCGTCGTGACGGGTCAAACGAGGAGCCGGAATGAGTACCCCGCTTGCGCAGGCCATCCAGACAGCCCGAAGGGCACGAGGACTCACACAGCCCGAGGTCGCCGAGGCGGCCGGCGTCAGCCAGGAAGCGATCTCCCGGTACGAGAATGGCGTGCGGACCCCCGACGCGGACGTGCTCGACCGCCTCGCCGCGGCGCTCGGCGTCACGCCCGAACTACTGGAGAGCGCTGGCAGGATGCGCGGCGCGATGGCCGTCGATGCCCCACATGCGCCGCCGCAAAACGGCGAAGCCGACGATCTGGCGTCAGCTCGAAGCCACGCTGAACATGTATTCGGCTGCATACGCGGTATCTATTCGAGGAGGTGAGCCTCCAAGCCGAGCAGATCATGCCGCGGTTCGACCCGGTCGAGACGTTGCCCGGGGACGCCGCCCGGCTGACGAGGATGCAGTGGCGGATGCCGGTCGGACCGGTTTACGACCTCATCGGCTGGATTGAGGCGTCGGGATGTGTCGTCATCGAGGAAGACTTCGACACCGCGCGGGTCGACGGCCTCTCGCAGTGGGTGGGTGACCACCCGGTGATCTTGATGAACATCTCGTCGCCGACCGATCGCAAAAGGCTGACGCTCGCGCACGAGCTGGGCCACCTGTGTCTGCACTCGGTCGAGGTCACCGAACACATGGAGGCGGAAGCCAACGCGTTCGCGGCCGAGTTTCTGATGCCGGCCGAGGTCATCCGCTCGCAACTGCGGAACCTGTCGATCGGCCGGCTCTACGACTTGAAGCGGGAGTGGGGTGTCTCGATGCAGGCGATTATCGAGCGCGCCTACTCGCTGAAGGTCATGACGGCGACGCAGCGCACCTCGCTCTACAAGCGGTTCAGCTCGATGGGCTGGCGGACGCGGGAGCCGATCAGCGAAGAGTTGCCCCAGGAGCAAGCCCGGCTCGCCCGCCACATCGGCAGCGTGCTATCAGAGAAGGGGCTGACTGCGGGCGAGATCGCCCGCATCGCAGGCTACATCGAGACGGACCAGGTGCCACCCCTTCCAGCCGGCCGGCCCGCGCCTCCGGGCTGTCTGACGCCGCGTGCGGGCTCAGCATCCGCCGTGCCGCTTCGTCCACCCGCTCGACGAGAGCCCGTGCAGGTACAGCAGCGGCAGCACCTCGGTGATCTCCGGCGGCCAGCAGCTCGATGTAGGCGTCGGCCTCGCACACCAGCACGCGGCTGGTCGATCACGCGACGAATTCGTCACCACCGGAGTCGCACGCCCGGTCCCGTCCAGTCGGGCCCCTAACATCCGGACGCTCCCGATCCCTCTCGGCCCGTGCTCCCGAACGACCTCGCCCTCGACACCTCGACGGGGATGCTCTACATCGCCTGTCTGGGCGGCGGCGGGGTAGCACCGACGGTCACACTGTTCGATCTGGCAACCCGGGAGAGCACGCGCGTGCCGACGACTGGCACAGCGCGCGGTCGCCTTCGCCAAGGATGTCGGCCAGGTCTTCATAGGAACCGACGGCGGCGTGCAGATCATGGACGCCGGCTCGACCGCTCTGGTCAGCGCCGTTGCCACTCAGACTCCATGGGGGCTGTGCAACGGCGACTCAGGCGTGGAACGCGCCTATGCGGGCGGGGGTCATGACGGAGTGCTCACCGAGTTGACCGCTCCCGACCTGAGTCAACTCGTGCACTGGGCGTGACCCCACCGCACGAGGCGGACACTACAAGGCGTGGTTCCTCCGCTATCCGTACCTCGTCGAACGGACCCACTCCAAGGTGCTAGCCAGTCCTTCGGGTAATGGGGTGGGTGGCAGCAGGCCTAGCTCGCACCGGGCGCGGGTGATGTCGAGGCAGCTGCGAACGAGCTCACCGGGGCGGGCAGGGGCGAAATCCGGCTCGAAGTCCACCGGCTCGACGCCCGCCGCCGCCGCAACCGCTGCGACCAGCTCCAGCACCGTGATCTCCGTACCGGTTCCTATGTTGTACTCGCCGTGCGACGGCTCAACGGCCAGGGCCGTGGCGAGATTGGCCGCCACGATGTCGGCGACGAACACGTAGTCGCGGGTCTGCCATCCGTCGCCGTAGACGATCGGCCTGCGCCTGCCGAGCGCCCGATCGCAGAAGATCGCGATGACACCGGCATCACCGCGGGGATCCTGCCGGGGGCCGTAGACGTTGCCGTAGCGCAACGTCACCACGTCCAGCCCGTGCATCCGGCGAAACCAGCGGGCGTAACGCTCCGCGGTGAGCTTACTCAGGCCGTAGGCCGAGGCGGGATCGGGCACAACGGCCTCCGAGGTAGGCACCACCTCGGACTCGCCGTAGATCGCACCCCCCGTTGAGGTGTTCACCACCCGGCGCACGCCGACGGCGTGGGCGGCCGAGAACACATTCACCGACCCCAGCACGTTGACCGCCGCGTCGCGCGCCGGCTCGTCCATCGAGACGCGCACGTCGATCTGGGCCGCAAGGTGGAACACCAGCTCCGGCCGGAAAGCTCGGAATGCCTCGTCGACGGCCAGGCCGTCGCGGACATCCAGCGTGACCAGGCGGGCGCCGCGACCCAGGGCGGGCTTGAGGTTGACCGGCGTGCCCCGGCTCAGATCGTCGACGACAAGCACCTCGGCACCGGCGTCGACGAGTGCATCGACGAGGTGGGAACCGATGAAGCCGGCTCCCCCGGTCACCACTGCTCGCATGGAGTGCAGGCTAGCGCGCCTTCCGCGCGACCCACGATCTTGACCGGTAACGGTACTGACGGCGCGTCCTCAATGGATCCCGTACCATTACAGTGGCTCTCGGATGTCGCGCCGGTCTTCGTGGCAGCTACGTCCCCAAAGACCGTCCGCTTCAAGCTCTAGTCTCTTCAGGAGGATTTCACTGTGCCAGGTTCCATCCATGTACTACGCACAGAGTTCAGCCGGTCAGTAAAGGCCCTGCGTACCTTTGCTAAAGAGAAGGGGCTCGTCAACGCCGTGGGGGAGGTCGCGGCGGTAGCCGGCGGTCAGCTCGCCTTTCCGATCACTAGGGCACGCCGGCTTGACCGGCGATTTGTCTTCCGTGGCACACATTTACCGTACACCTTCGCCCGGTACAACACCTCGTACCGCAATGAGCGCACCGTCGAGATTTCCATCGCGAAGTGGTTTTTATCAGCGGACGTCGGTCGGACCCTTGAGGTCGGCAACGTGATGTCTCACTACGGCGTGCGTGGACACACCGTGCTCGACAAGTACGAGATCATACCCGGAGTGCTCAACGACGACATCATCGAGTTCATACCCGATCAGCTGTTCGACACAGTCATCTCGATCTCTACGCTAGAACACGTCGGTTGGGACGAGAAGCCGCGTGAGCCAGGCAAGGTTTTCCGGGCCTTCGACGCCGCGAGAAACTGTGTTGCACCAGAGGGACGCATGCTGGTCACCGTTCCAATCGGATACAATAAGACTCTCGACGGCGCGCTCAGAACCGGCGAAGTCGAGTTCCCTCAAGAGAGTTGGCTGGTCAGAACAAGCCGAAGCAATGAGTGGATCGAGACCGACCGCGACGAAGCCCTAGGCAAGAAATACGGCCAGCCGTATCGCAATGCAAACGCCATTTACGCTGGGATGATCACGAGATAGCAATTACCGAACGTACCTACGCCACTGATCAGGGCGCCACACCTCGAGCCGGTCGGTGGTGGATCCCGTACCGTTGCAGCGTGTTGGGACCGGAGCCGGACAGCAGCTCCGCGCTGGGCTCGAACAGCAGCTCCGCGCTGGGGACGACAGCTCAGCTGCGGGCGCGGCTCTCCGATGTCGCACCGGTCGGTGCCGGGCTGGTCCTGCTCGGTATCTCCGCGTATGCCTTCCTCGGCCTCGCCGGCCACGCGCTGGCGCCTCGCGAGTACGCGGCGGTGGCGTCGCTGTACCTGCTCATCGCGGTGGTGGGACCTGGCGTCTTCGTGGCTGTCGAGCAGGAGACCAGCCGGGAGATCAGCAGCCGGATCGCCACCGGCCGCTCAACGCTGCCGGTGGTGCGGTCCGCCACGGTGATCAGCGCGGTGCTCGCGGCCGCAATGATGGCCCTGCTGCTCGCACTGTCCCCGCTGCTGGTGCACCGCGTGTTCGGTGGGTCGTGGTCACTGCTCGTCGCGGCGCTCGTCGCCGTCGCCGGGGCCGCGGCGGTGTACGTCCTGCGAGGTCTGTTCAGTGGTCAACGCCGGTACGGCTGGTACGGGGCCAGTCTCGCGGCCGAGGGGCTGGCCCGGCTGGTCCCGTCGGTGGTGCTGGTCTGGGTCGGTGTCGCTAGTACCGCAGCTGGTACGGCGGCCTTCGGGTTCGCGTTCGCGCTCGGAACAGTGCTGGCCGCCGCGGCGATGATCGTCGGGGTCCGCCCCGGCGCCTCCGGCCCGCCGCTAGGCCTGCCTCTGAGTCTGTTGGGAATGGCTCGCGGCGTGGGTTTTCTCGCGGGCGCCTCCGCGCTGAGCCTGCTGCTTGCCAACATCGCGCCGGTGGTGCTGACCTCGCGGCTCACCGATGATCCCGGCACGGCGGCCAGCTTCGTCTCGCTGTTCGTGCTCGCCAGGATCCCGCTGTTCCTGTTCTCACCCGTGCAGGCATTCCTGCTGCCGTCGCTCACCGCCGCCGCCGAACGGGGCGACGCCGCGCGAGTGCACCAGCAGATCCGCGCCGCGCTCCTCGTGGTGGGTGCGATCGGCCTGATCGGTGTGGTGGGCGCGGCGATCGCCGGCCCCTGGGCCTCCCGGGTCTTCTTCAACGCTCCCTTCGAGCTCCCCTGGCTGGTCGCCGCCTTGCTCGGAGTGAGCACAGTGATCATGATGATCGCGCAGATCCTGCAGCCCGCGCTGGTGGCGCTGGGCGGGCACCGGACGGCGATGTCGGCGTGGATCGCCGGCACCGTCGTCTTCGGCGCGCTGCTGTTCGCTTTTACGGCCCCGCTGGTGGCTGTGGTGGCTGCGCAGCTCGCCGGGCCGACCGTGGTCGTCGTGATCATGGCACGCGCCGTACACACCAGCCTGGCCCGAAGGTGATCTGAGGATCCCCGATCCGCTCACGGTGACCGCGGTGATTCGCCATCCTTGAATATCTGCTCCCAGAAGTCGACCGTGGTGAGCTCGGGCACTGCCGCGCGGTAGCGCTCCGCCGTGACGTCCCGCTCCGCGACCAACCACCGGTAGAGTGCGACAGTGGAACTGGCTGATCAACAATGTCACAACCAGTCCGGCGGCCCAGCGTGCTCAACGCTGCGTGGCAGATACCGACGCCGGCCAACTTTGTACTGACCAGCTCACCAGCGCGACGTCCACCGGAAATGCCCAATTCGACCCGGGGCCACTCCTGATAGTCCCGGGGTCCTCAACCCTTGCCGGTTGAGGAC
>JBOHHF010000327.1:0-1268 GCA_050700495.1 Pseudonocardiaceae bacterium | reverse complement strand
CATCTCCACGTCTGGTCATGCAGAACGGTCGTGGGGCCGCTCGATCACCGGGCCGTCGCCCTCCAGCGGACCACGCAGACGGCGCGCCAGATTCGGATCCGACCAGACCTCGGCCGTGGCCCGCCATGCGGCGACTGCCTGCGCGAACGGCAGGAGCGAGCCGGTGTCCGCACCGGCATCGAGGTTCGCCAGCAATTCAGCGACGCACTGGTGTCGCTCGGCCTCGGGCAGCCAGTGCATCCAGGCGAACTCCTCTTCGAGCAGCTCCGCGGCCAGGTCGGGATCGCGCCGGGCGAGCGTGCGAAGCACGTGCGCCGCAGTGGCCATGCCCGTCCTGGTAGCCGCGAACCGGTCCGACCGGATGAGCACGACGTTCTGCGCGTCGCGCCGTTCCAGCTCGACATCGGCCGTCTCCAGCGCGGCGATCACCTCGGTGGGGCTGCGCAGGAACGTGCTGTACGGGTAGGTCTCGTTCGACATAGCGCCAAGCATATCTGAACTAATTCAGATAACCCACTGGTAGGTCACTCCTGACGATCGTGAGGCCTCCTGACACAGGTCAGCAGCCGAGGTAGCGGCAGCGCACCACGGCGGGCTGTTCGATGACCTTCTTCTCCTGTACCGACCACGCCAGCCGGACGAACTGCGCGTGCGTCCATGCCAGCGGGGTAGCCGACTCAGTGCCCTTGCCGGTCGGGAACCCCGGTTGCCCGGACGGCGCATTCTCGTCCCAGACCTGCTCGGGCATGGTGTCACCGGTCCCGCTTACCCGCGCAAGGTCACGCAGGCGGCGCTTCGCCGAGCCGAGGTCGCCGTTGGCCAGCTCGTACTCGCCGCGCTCACCGGCGAGCAGTGGCCACAGCCGCCCGAAGGTCTGCCGCGAGCCGGGCGGCAGGTCCGTCTCCCACTGCGAGCCGTCAGACCGCTCCCCGTAACCGTCACCGGTGTAGCGGTGCCAGAACTGTCCGGTCGGCGTGGTGTGCGAGATCGTCTGGTCGGTGACCTTGATGCTGTTGCGGATCACCGGGTCCTCCGGCGCATAGATGCCAAGCCGTACCAGCTCGAGGTATCCGGCGTCGGCGACCGCGCGCTGGTCGGCGGTGACGCCTGAGTTGCCGAGGTCATAGGTGGTGGCGGTGTTGGCGTTGCCGTCCTTGGTCAGCCGCACGAAGTACGGATCCCTCGACAGCGGCCCGTTCGTGGTCACGGTCCACCCGGGCAGCTTGGCCTTGAACTCGTCCGCCGCGGCGAGATAGCGCTTCGCGTCC
>JBOHHF010000326.1:0-18030 GCA_050700495.1 Pseudonocardiaceae bacterium | reverse complement strand
TTGCCGTCCCTGGCCGACCGGGTGGACGCCGGGTTCCGCCTCTGGAGCCGCCGGCGAGCGCGCCTGACGAGCGGCCTGCTGGACGCCGCGACGATGGCGCGCTCGCATTCCTACGCCCTCGAACTCGCCCAGGGCGGGCCGGCCTGGCTGCTGCACGGCGACCTGCACCCCGGCAACGTGCTCGACGGCGGCCGGGTCCGCGGGCTGGTCGCGATCGACCCGCGACCCTGCCTGGGCGATCCGAACTTCGACGGCATCGACTGGGTGCACGCCGGGCTCGACGACGTCGGGCAAGTACCCGGCCGGGCCCGGATGCTCGCCGAGCGGGTGCCCCAGTTCGACGTGGAGCGCCTCGTCGAGTGGGGCCGCGCCACGGCGGCCATGCCCGCGGTCGCCCACCTGCTCGCGGGCCGGATCGACCTGGCGCGCCCACTGCTCGACCTCGCGCGCAGCGTCCCGTGACCCCGCTCAACTGGCCCTGCTCCGCCCAGGACCATCAATTGTAGGTCCACCCGTTCCGGCTGGTGCTGAGCTGTGAAGTGACGATCGATCCAGTCGTGAGCTGGGGCGGCCTGGCGTCCGGTGTCACCTCGCGGGTCAAGGTAGGATTCGACTTGAGCATGATCAACTTATGTTCGGTGCACGACGAAGATCGTATGGTCCGTGTGCTGAGCCTATGGCTGCCCTAGGAGATCTCGTGAGCGAAAAGAGCGCTGAGCCGGCGCTGATCGGTCAGCGTGTGCGGCGCGTTCGGGAGGATCGTGGTCTGTCGCAGGACGTGGTCGGCGGGCTCGCCGGGATCAGTGGCCCCTACCTGTCCCAGCTCGAGCGGGGGGTGCGCCCGCTGGATCGGTTCTCCTTGGTTCTCAAGATCGCGAACGCCTTGCGCGTTCCGGTGACCGAGCTGACCGGCCTGCCCGTCCCGGCGCCCGGCAATGGCAATACCGACAGCTCTGTGGAGGCGGTGCGCCGGGCATTGACCGCCGTGGAGCTAGGGCGACCGGGCGGTCTGATAGTCCCGGTAGCAGTGCTGCAAGACCGCGTGCGGGCTGCTCAGCGGACGCGGCACTCGGCGGACTTCCGGAAGGTAGGGGAACTGCTGCCAGGCTTGATCAGGGATCTGCACACCACGCTGAACGACGGCCGAGACGTTGCCGAGCTGCTCGAACTCGGCGTGCTGGTGCACGTGGACCTCACCGGCATGTGGTTGAGAGATGCGTCGGCGCACACTGATCTGCGAGGCAAGGCCGCCAACCTCGCGCGCCAACTCGCCCACCGCAGAGAGGAACCGACCACCCTCGCCATGGCTGCCCTCGGAATGGCCCATACCTTGCTGGCCGGCGGCATGCCTGATCTTGCGCGGGAGGAGCTGGACTCGGTGCTGTTGCCGACTGGCAGTGCACCGGGGTTGGCCGGAGCCTTGTTGATGAAGCAAGCCCATGTAGCAACCGTGATTGATGACCTGGGGAACTCGGCAGCCGCGATGGCCGAGGCCAGCGATCTGGCCGCAGCCGTCGGAGAAGTCGGGTTAAATCCACTGGGTTTCGCGTTCGGCCCTCTCCAGATCGGGATACAGGGCATGAACCTGCATCTGGAGGCCGGTGACGCGGCGGCTGCCGCCGCCCTCGGTCGGACCGTGGAGCCCCGAGAGCACCCGCATGTCACTCGTCAAGCTGCGTATCACGTCAGCATGGGTCGGGCTTTGGCCAAGCAGCGAGGAGCGCAGGACCGGGCCGTGGCGGCGATCTGCATGGCCGAGAAGCTCATGCCGGTTCGAGTGCGTCGCAATCCCTACGTGAGCGAGACGATCGCCGAGCTGGTCATGCGGGCGACTCGCAGCACGATGTCTCGTCAGTTGCGGGAGCTGGCGAAGCGATCCGGCCTAACCATTTAACCCGTTCGGGGGATGCTAGCCGGTTGTTAGAACCGGATGCGTGGCCGCCGACACCCTTGGCGATGTGGTTGTCGACAGAGGGTTATGGGGAATTCTCCTGTGGCTGGTGGTCATCGGCGCGCTGGTGCTGATGGCGGTGCTCGCGGCTTGGATGGTCCAGGCCCGAGCTGATCGCACCCGGCCTGAGCACAGGGGGGATACCCCGGTCCCTCAGGGCGTCACCGGGCGGAGCGGCGAGGGCGCCCGGTGACCAGCGCGGTCCTTGCCCAGTCGATGGTTGATGCCCGGACGCTGACCGAGCACCTCATTGACCTCGACGTCATCGCCGTCGCGCGTTCCCGGGGGCGTTACCCCGCGCTCTGTGGCACCGATGTGCTGCCCGCGAGCATGACCGCCAAAGAACGTGGATTTTGCCGGGATTGTCTGCGTCGGCAGGTCGATCGATGCACCTGACCGGGGTCGAACTGCTCGACTGGATAGCCCTTCGGCGGGTGAGCGAAGGCGGTGTGGCGCTGCACGGCCTGGAGCACCTCGACCACGGCCGGAAAATGCCGTGCTACCTGCCTGACGCGTTCCGCCGGTTGGCCGCCGCTGGGCTGACCGAGGTGGGTGATCCGGACTTTCCCGGGGGGCCGTCTCGCGTGGTGCTCACGCCCCATGGGCGAGGTCGCCACCAGGAGCTGAGCGCCCAGCGTGCCCTCACCAGCCCCGAGCAGCCATCCGGAGGCTGCTCGATTCTCCCTGACCGGCCGGGCATTCCCGTGCCGGCCGGTCAGGGACTCCGGTGGGCCGCTCACCACGCTGAAAGGCGGTCGAGCCGATGACGGTTCGTTGGCTGTGGTCTCCCGCTGATGAGCGTTCCCATGTCCTGGACGAGAACAGCACCGGATCCGAGAGCGCGCTTACTCGATGCGGTCAGGAGTTGTCCGGGATCGTGACGTTGTACTCGATGGCGCCCAGCATGGCGATCTGCCCGCACTGCGGGCTGTCTGCCGCCGTACCACCACCCGAGCATGGGACGAATCCCGAGTCGATGCCTCCCTGACGACTTCGACCGGTCCCAGAGAAAGACCACACCACAGCGTGCCAGACACCGGGCAGGGGGAAGGAATGACATGAAGAGGCAACGCAAGAGCAAGGCACAGCGGGGCCTGGAGACCGTACTCATCGTGTATGCCAGCCGCCGGCGTCCTGCTGCTCGCAACCAGGAAATCAAGGTGGACGTCCGGCGCGGGACGATCATCGACACCGATCACGCGGCGGGATTGGTGGCCGTTCGAACACCTCTGCCGCTGGCCGAGGTGAAAATCATCAGAATAGTACCGTGCTAGCCATGTCCAGCAGCGCGGGAAAGCCAAGTGCCAGAAAAACCGTCAATCTCCCGAAAGGATTCACAAAGTGATACCGCAGGACTCACAGTACGGTCAGGTGCGGCCCGAGCAGGGATACCGGCCAGTGGACTACCCAGCACACTATCCGTCACCCGCGTCCATCTCGGGCAACTATCCGCCGCCCACCAACACCATGGCCATCCTGGCGCTGACCCTCGCGTTCTCCTGCTGGCCGCTGGCCCTCGCGTTCGGACACCTCGCGCGCAAACAGATCCGCAGGACCGGGGAGAGCGGCCGGGGATTGGCCACCGCCGGTCTCGCGATCGGCTACCTTCTCCTGGGAATGGTGGTGCTGGCCATCGTCGCCATAGTGCTCCTGGCCGGCGCGGCATCCGGCGCGGGAAGATAGCGCCGCAAAAATCACAATAACGGCCCCTCCCGGCCGGACCTGAAGACGAGTTCTTCCTCGCCAAGAGCTGTCCGGACGCATGGGAACACCTCTCGAGTCGGTCCGCGGAGGACGAATCTGGACAGCGCGACTCACCCGGTGAGAACAAACCGCCCCACCACGGTGGAGTGATCGGCCCTGAGCGACGGGCCGTACAGCGATTTGAGCGCAGCTCGTCGAGTCGGGGAATGTCGGTCGCTGCTCAAAATAGCGAAGGTTCGACCTTAAGCGAAAATGACGTTGCCCTGCGAGGTGCCCAGTGTCGAAAGGTGAAAGAGTGCGTGGCGAATCAGAAGTCAAAGTATTAAGAGAGCTTTTCATCGCTACTGGCGATGATTGTCCCGCGATCAATACGGCAGTACGAGACACCCTGACTTGGGTACTGGGTGGGATTTTCGTCGAAGAGTTGATTGAACATTATTTTGTGATGGGCAACGACTTTCAGTGCTTTACGTGCCCGTACCACGCGACTACGTGAGCTCGGGCAGGTCTTTTTGCTGAATCTCTGGCCAGTCATCGGTCGGATCTGCTGGCCATCGAGTCGGCCGGCCGGTCATCATCGAGACCAAGTTACGGAACAACACCGAGTCGCGGCGGGCGGTCGTTGCCCAGGTACTGGCCTACGCCGCCGCACTGCACGACATCTCGGCGGAGCAGTTCGAGCAGGAGGTGCTGGCCAAGCCTCTCGGTGGGCGCAGCCTGCGTGACGTCGTCTGCGAGGCTTGGGCGCAGATGCTCTCCGACAAGGGTCTCGCGGAGGTGTCCACGTACTTCGGCAAGCGCGGCGAGGTCATCCTGCTTCCTCGGCTGTTGTCGGAACGTGCCGGTCTCGTTTCGCTGTGGCGATGGACAGACGATTCAGCGATGGTCACGGTGTGGCGCTCTGTGTTCGAACGTCGAGCGTCCAAGAGCATCGGCGGAATGCCCCGATCGCGCCCGGGGTTGGCGTTGAGGTGGACGGTGAGTCGAAGGCAGCTGGTCGGGTCGCCACCGTCATCGGGGTGCTGTTCGGGCTCGCGGGCACCGGTACGTCGGCGGTGTCGGTGGCGCTGCCCGAACTGGCGGCGGGGCTCGGGGTGGGCACGGCGGGCGCGGCCTGGGTGATCAGCGGGTACGCCGTCGCCCTGGCGGTGCTCACCGCGGTGCACGGCCGGATCGCGGACATCGTCGGCATCCGCGGCCCCCTGCTCATCGGCATCGTGCTCATGGCGGCCGGCGCGCTCGTCGCCGCGACCGCGCCCACGTTCACGGTGCTGGTCGCGGGCCGGATCGTGCAAGGTGTCGGCGCCGCGGCGATTCCGGTCCTGGGCATGGCTTTGATCAGCGCCCGCTGGGACGGCGCCACCCGTGCGAGCGCGCTGGGCCGGGTGACCGGCGCCGCGACCATGCTGAGCTGCCTCGGGCCGGTGATCGGCGGGGCGCTGGACGTGGCGGGCGGCTGGCGGTGGACCCTGGTCCTCCCGGCGGTTGCGCTGCTCGCCCTGCCGGTGCTCTGGCGCGCCGCTCCCACCGGCGGCCGGCGGGAACGCTTCGACGTGCCGGGTGCGGTGTGCGTCGCGGCTGCGGCCACCGGCCTGGTGCTGCTGCTCCAATCGCCCTCCACGGGAGCCGTGGTCGCGGTGGTGGGGGCGGTGCTGTTGGCCACGGCCGTCCCGGCAACGCTGGCCCGGATCCGGGCCCGGCCCAACGGGTTTCTCCCCCGCGCGATCGTGACCAACGGTGTGGTGTTGCGCAGCGCGTTCGCCGCCGCCGCGATCCCGGCGGGGTGGTTCGCGTTGCTGGTCGCGGTGCCGCTGGTTCTCGCGGCCCGGGGCTGGTCACCGCTGGGTGTCGGGCTGGTCCTCGCGCCGTCCGCGCTGCTCGGCCTGTTCATGCCGCGCCTCACCGGTCGGGTGCTGCCCCGGTGGGGCGCGGACCGTGCCCTCGCCGTGGCCTGTCCGGTCACCGTGGTGGCGCTGCTTGCCGTCGCACTGGGTGCGGTGACCGGGGTGTGGCCGCTGATGGTGGTGGCCTTCGCGTCGCTCACCGTGGCGTTCGGTATCGGGCAGCCGGCGATGATCCTCGCCGTCTCGGGTGCCGTGAACCAGGCGCAACGCGGGGTCGCGCTCGGCGTGACGACGTTGCTGTTCCTGGCCGGTGCGGGCGTCGGCGCCGCCGTGGTGGGAGGCCTGGGCGAAGTGCTGGGGATCGGCGGTGCGCTGAGCGTGCTGGCCCTGCTGCCGATCGCCGGGACGCTCGTGATGCTCCGGCAACTCCGGGCGGCCGCGACGAATGAGGCTTCCGCGGCTTCTTGACCTTCTCCAGGTGGCGGATTGCCGTATCCCCTGGGTGGGCAGGCGGATGATCGATTCCGGGTGTCGCAGCCGGGTAGTACTCCGGCATGACGGCAAGACGACCCGGCATTTCGCTGCGCCGTTGCGGGTGACGGCGGGCACGGATGCTGCGCCACCCGTCGCTGAAGGAGACGCTCAACGACCGATCCGAGTGACATGCCGATCGAGGATGCTTCGTTCGGGCTGACCGCACATCGCCCGCTGGGTTCGATCAACCGGGTGCGGCGCCCAGCGTACGAGGCGCTCGGGGCCTGGCGCCACGAGGTGAACGCCACCGAGGAACGCGGTCCGATCAGCATGGCTGAGGTCCCCGATCAGGCCGCGTCCCGCGGATCTTCGTCGTGATTGCCGAGACGTAACACATCGCTTGGTACGTGCACAAGACTGGCGACAGATCCGTCTGCCCCACACACTTCCGGGTGGTAGCTCTACCTTCGATCGGGGTGTGATGGACGCGTTCACTGTGCGCTTCGACCATGGCATCAAGCTGATCGGCATCGACGCCTACGCGGTGGACGTGTCGTATGAGTCGATGGTGCAGGCTCGGCTGGCCGGCGGCTCAGCCGGCTGGGTCCGTCCCGTGGCCATGGTCCCGGAAAGCCACTTCAGCGCTGACCCCGGCGCGGAGGCAGGAGACGCACGGTGACCCGGGCGACCCGACTGGACCGGGCCGACTGGCGTCCGATGCACAACAGGATCCTGCTTGCGTTGGGCATCGGATGGGCACTGGACTCCTTGGCCAGCGCGTTCTCTCCCACGTTCTTGGTCTTCCTGGTGTAGCAGGTCGACGTGTCCTCCTCGACGGTGCCGCTGTTCTACCTGATCGGTAACCTCGGGGCACTGGTCGGTGGGTTCACCGTCGCCGTGCTGATCGACCGGCTCGGCCGCACGGCGCTGGCCGCCACCGTGATGATGGCGCTGGGCTCGGGCGGCACCGTCCGGTACGATCATCGGTGTGGCAACTCGTAAGGTCACCTTGTCGATTGACAGCACCGCATGGGCTCTAGCCGAGGCCGCGGCCGCCCGTGCTGGCATCTCCCCCTCGGCCTGGCTGTCCGCCGCCGCCCGGCGTGAGGCGGTCCGTCTCGGCGCCGGTTCGGACTGGGGAGACGTCGAGGCAGAGGCCGTGGCCCAGGACGCCGACCTGGTCGCGGCTGAGACGGACCTCCGTGCGGCGGGGTGAACTACGCCGCTACATCCGACCTAGCACACCGGAGCGTTCTCGGACCGTTGCGATCATGTCCAGCGACGGCATCAACGAATCGCCGCGTCCCTGGCTCCTCGGCATAGAACTACGCGATCGCGACCCCGGTGACATCCTCGCCGTCCCGGTGGCCGGTCACGGTTGGGCCTACGCGGGCGACCTGTCCAAGCTTTACCGGGCCTGGACCGGCGATCGAGTGGGCGAGCTGGACATCACGACGATGACGCGCCTGGAAGGTGCCCTCCGTGCGGCCCTTGACCTGTAAGCACGGCCGTCGTGTGTGCGGTGGACGACGTTGGGCTGCGCTACGGGAGTACTTCAGCAATGCCCGCTTCGCTGCGGAGGCGACATACGGGGTGCTGCTGGTACCCGATCCCGCCAAGCTCGACACCCGACGAGCCATGAGCGCGGACGTCCGGCGTGACCAGCTCGGCCAACCGGCCGAGGCATTCACTGTCGATGGACACGACACGCGAGTGCTGATGATTCGACAGGTCTGGGGTGCCCGCCTCCTCCAGAGTGGTCCTCATCTGCCTGACTGCGAAACCAACGATCGCTGGACGTTCACCCTGTTCACCGGCGAGAAACTGATTGATGGCTGCGCAGAATCTGGAACCGTACTCAAGGGACGAGTGCGATTCCGGCTCGGCAAACCCGACCGAGGAATCGGTTCCACCCGCGTCGCCCCAGCCATCGCCATCCCGTAGGCCTGAGCTCGCACCCCCGGGAGTCGGATCATGAGCGACCTGCCGCCTATGGGCGCTGACGACGCAAATCTGGCGGCCACGCCGGCGCCGCCGTACACGGCGGTGATCTTCACATCCCTGCGGACCGAGGGCGACAACGGCTACGGCGCGATGGCGGCCGCCATGGAAACCCTCGCCCGGCAACAGCCCGGCTACCTCGGCATGGAGAGCGCGCGGCAGGAACTCGGCATCACGGTGTCGTACTGGGCCGACGACGAGGCTGCCAGCGCGTGGAAGCAGATCGCCCAGCATCTTGTGGCGCAGCGGCGGGGCCGCGAGATCTGGTACCAGGATTACCGGGTTCGCGTGGCGACAGTGCATCGCGACTACGGGCTCGACAACTCTCCGCTGCCGTGAGCCGGGGATTACCGTCGGGGTTCCGCAGCTCGATCGTCTACCAGCACGCCCGCCGGCTTCCGATACCGTCTTGGCCGTCGCCGTGAGCGAGGAACGATTCGTTACCCGGGGGGTGTGCGGTGGTGGTGCGTAGACGCACGTTGCTCGCAGTGACTCTGCTGGCGCCATTCGGCGCCTGTGGATCGGCCGGCGTGGATGCGCCGGGGCAGGGCAGTGCACCGGGATCAGGAAGCTCCCAGAATCCGGCAGTCGCCGCGAATGACGAGGACGTTGCGGCTGCCAGGTTCGCGGAGCTGGAGAGCCGTTTCGACGCTCGCCTGGGCGTGTACGCGGTGGACAGCGGAACAGGGCGGGAGCTTTCCCACCGAGCGGACGAGCGTGTCCCGATGTGCTCGACGTTCAAGGTGCTGGCCGCGGCCGCGGTGCTCGATCGCAACTCGGCGGAGCACCTCGATCTTCGCGTACGTTACCGCGCGGCCGACGTCGTGCCCTTCTCTCCGATCACCGAGTCGCATGTCGACGACGGGCTGACGATTCGCGAGCTGTGCGACGCCGCTGTCCGTCACAGCGACAACACCGCCGGAAACCTGCTGCTCGACGACCTGGGCGGGCCCGGTGAGATCACCACGTTCGCCCGTTCTCTCGGCGACCGGGTCACGCGGCTGGATCGCCGCGAGCCGGAGCTGAACAGTGCCGTGCCCGGCGACGACAGGGACACGACCAGCCCGCGCGCGATCGCCGCCGATTACCGCGAGCTCGTACTCGGCTCCCGGCTCGACGACATGGACCGCGCCTTGCTCACCAGCTGGCTCGTCGGCAATACGACCGGTGATACGCGCATCCGGGCCGGACTCCCGGCGGGCTGGCGGGTCGGCGACAAGACCGGTGCCGGCCGTTACGGCGTGGTCAACGACGTCGCGATCGCCTGGCCGCCCGACGCTGCGCCGATCGTGCTCGCCGTCCTGTCCGCACGCCCGACTGTGGACGCGAAGGGCGACAACGTACTGATCGCCCAGGCAGCCATGGTGGTCGCCGACGAACTCGGCCGGACGTAAGGCTCAGACCGACGTCCGCTGTGACTGTGGTGTGGGCGCCAGCGCCGGCAGCACTGTGGCCACAACTCGGGCGGCGAATCCCTCGGCCGGGTCAGGGTCCTGTTCGGGGTCGCCGCCGAAGTCGGAGAACCGGAGCAGGAATGCGCGGCCAGCAGGTCCGGATCGGAGAACAGCGACATCGCAATCGGGAACGACGCCGCGTAGAACCGAGCCGTCTCGGCGGCCACGCGCTCGAGGTTGGCGGCCACGGTATTGATCCCCGCGAGCCCGGAGACTCCGTCGCGGACCAACCCGACCCGGGGTAACCGCTCGGCGAGCACGCACAGGAAGAGCTCGACCTTGTCGGCGAACAGCTTGTACAGCGTCGCCTCCGAGTAACCCGCGGCGCGGGCTATCTCCTTGGTCGTGGCACGGGCCAGTCCACGCGTGGACATGACGTGCACGGCGCCGTCGAGGATCTGGTCGCGGGTTGTCATGGGGATACCTTGCCTGGTAATCCACGACGACTAGGTTAGTGAGTATTCGGGGCCGACGCCGTGCTCTCGGCACTTGGCGGGAGGCCCGGCGGGCCCGCGGTGTACTCGAAGGGCACTGCCACGGTCGCCGACGCGATGCGTCAAGCCGGCGTCGGGCGTTTCGTCGGCGTCACCGCGGCCCCGCTCGCACCGCCCGGCGAGAAGAGTGCGCTGGCGCGCATAGTGGTCCATCCTCTGTTGGAACGGATGTTGGGCGCTGTCTACGACGATATGCGGCGCATGGAACTGCTGCTCGAGGCGAGTGACCTCGAGTGGACCGTCTTCCGCCCGCCTCGCCTGGTCCACCGGCCCGGCACGGGCCGTTTCCGCTGCGCCGTTGGTCGCCCGATCCCTCGCGGATGGTCTCTCCCTCGCGCCGACTTGGCCATGGCCATGTTGGCCGCGGTCGGTGATCACACGCTGATCCGGCGTGCAGTCACCATCGCGACCTGAACGAACGGCAAGTCACCTGGTTGTTGGGCGCCGGATCACGCACAGTAGACGTCATGACAGACACGACCGTCGTCCTGATCACCGGGGCGAACAAGGGCATCGGCCTGGCCGCCGCACGCCGGTTGGCCGAGCTGGGATGGATGGTGCTGCTGGGCTCGCGCGACCTCGGGCGGGGCGCGGCGGCAGTCACCGAGCTCGGCGGGCTCGCCGTCCGGGCGGTGGAGCTCGACGTGACCTCGGAGATCTCGGTCAGCCACGCCGCCAAGCTGGTGGATACCGAGTACGGTCGACTCGACGTCCTGATCAACAATGCCGGGATCGCCGGTTCGCGAATGCCGGTACTGGAGGTCGGTGCGGACGAGATGCGCGAAGCCTACGAGACCAACGTATTCGGCCCGGTGCGGATGATGCGCGCATTCCTGCCGTTGCTTCGTCGTTCGGTCGCGCCCCGGGTGGTGATGGTCTCTAGCGGGATGGGGTCGATTACGGTCACCTCCGACCCTGAGCGCGTCGAGTCGCGCTTCATCGGCCTCGCGTACCCGTCGTCCAAGACCGCACTGAACATGATCACCAGCCAATACGCGAAGGCGCTACCCGAGTTCCGGATCAATGCTGCGGACCCCGGCTACACAGCGACCGATCTCAACGGACATACCGGATACCAGACGGTGCTCGAGGGCAGCGACACCATTGTCACGCTGGCACAGGTAGCCCCGGACGGTCCCACCGGAGGATTCTTCGATCGGCACGGCCCAGTTCCGTGGTGAGCCACGTGTATGAGCGCTGGGAGTCAGGCGCGCTCGTGGAACGGTTTCGTGATTCGACGCTAGCGGAGGTATTCCTCGATCACGTCCGCGCCGCGGGTGGCTCCGCCGCTGTCCCGGATGGCCTTGCGCATCCGGTCGAGGTTGGCGTGCACCCCGGGATGGGAGGTAATCCGGGTGACCGTGGCGCGGAGCGCTTCGGCGGTCACGGTGTCGGCGGTCAGCCGCTCGCCAAGCCCCAGCTCCTGCACCTCGATACAGGTGCGGTAGAACTCGGGGTGATGGGTGAAGATCGTGCCCAGCGAGATGAACAGCACCCGGGTCTCGGGATCAGGCGGCGACCACGGTTGCGCCTGTTCCCGGTTGCCGAGCAAGGGTCCGAGGAAGTGAAAGCGTTCGTCGAAGCTGTCGCCGGCCGGCTGGAACTCCCGTGGGACGAAAACGAGGTTCAGCGCCTCGGCCACGTCCATCGTGGCGGCGAGGTCGAGCTCGACACCGTGCTCAGCGGAAAAACGCGCGCAGTCGGCGGCGAGTGCGGCCCGCGCCGCACGAACTCCTCGACCAGCGGCAGCGTCGGGTTCACATGCCCGTGCCCCGCAAGGGCCACGAACAACAGGTGCTTTGGTATACCCCGGATCGTCACGGTCGGCTCAGCGCGCGAACTCACGATCCTCCTCAACCGCATCTTTCGATGTCCACTCAACGGATCCTTGACTCGACGTGCCATACCGTGCCTCGGTCGACTTGACGCCGACGAGAAGTGCCATTTCGAGCCACTTCCAGTAGCAGTCGACGTCGTCGAAGCCGTGCTCGCGCAGCCACCCCAGCTGGGTCTCGACGTCGAGCAGGCGGTCGGACGGATCTTCCTCCGCCGGGGTCTCGCCGATCGCCGCCACGAACGCGAAATGCAGGCGCGGTGTCGGCGATGCCACGTGCTCGAGATTGGCGAACACTCCGCCGGGCTCGAGGAGGTCGAGGACCTCGCCGTAGAGCGATCGCTTTCGCTGGTGCTCGAGATGGTGGATCGCGAACGAGGAGACGACCGCGTCGAAGCTCCCGAGCGTCGGCAACGGCTCGGCCAGATCGTGCTCGATCAGCTCGACGCGCCGGTCGCCCGCGAAGCGCTTTCGGGCCGCCCCCAGCATGGGCTCCGACACGTCAAGGCCTACCCCGAGCGCATCGGGACGGTCACCGCGCAGCAGCGCGAGCAGCCGTCCATCGCCCGTGCCCAGGTCGAGAATCCGACGAGTCTCCCGGGGCACTTGCTCGAGCAGGGCAGCCTCGCCTTCGCCGCGGCGCGGGTAGGAGTCTGCCCGGGCGAGGTAGCGCAGAACGTGCTCCGTGGTCGACCATTCCCCGGCGGCCATGCCGTCCATCATCCCGCTTCGTTGACATGGTGGGAGACCGTCTTCCGCAAGGCCGTTCGCGAGCCGCACGCCGAGTCACACCTGGGTGGTCTGCTCCAGATCGATCACGATCTTGCCGAGTGAGTGACCGGACTCCACTGCCCGCAGAGCCTGTGGCGCTTCGTCGAAGGGGTAGGTCTGGAGCACCTTGGGATCGACTTTGCCGGCGGCGACCAGGTTGGCGACGGTGGGAACGCCCGCGAAGCGGGACTGCAGGAAGCTGCCTCCCAGCTCCGCGACACCGGGATCGGCGACCGACACGATCCGGGCGGGATTGGTGATCAGAATGGCGACGTGGCGCATCGGTTCGCCGCCGATCACGTCGAGGATGGCATCAACGCCGCCGGGGAGCAGTTGGCGCATCTGCTCGACGACGTCGCCCCTGTCGTAGGCCACCAGCGTGGCCCCGAGACTTTCCGTCATCGACCGCTTGGTCTCGCTCCCGACTCCGAAGACCGCCGCGCCGCGGTTGCGCGCCAGCTGTGCGGCCATCACACCGACACCACCGCCGACGCCGTTGATCAGCAGCGTCTCACCCTCGCCGACGCCGAGTCTCTCCAGCACGTCCCAGGCGGTCCCGCCGGCCACCGGCAGCGCGGCTGCCTGCACGAAACTGACCTGCGGGGGCTTGCCCGTGGTGGCCTCGGCGAGCAGCACCGCGTGCTCGGCGTAGCTGCCGTGTCCCGGCGCGGTCTTGCCCAACACTTCATCGCCCTGGGCGAATCCCTCGACATCGGAGCCGACTGCTACCACGACACCGGCCGCCTCGACGCCCAGCACCAGGGGAAAGTTCGGTGTGGCCTGCGGGTTGGCCATCGCACCGCTGCGAATCTTGTAATCGACGGGATTGACCCCGGCAGCCTTGACCTTGATCACCAGCTCGCTGGGACCCGGCACCGGCTCAGGCCGATCGAACCAGGTCTCGGTCTCAGTACCGCCGTAAGAGGTGTAGCCATAGGCCCTGCTCATCGCGGTCAGTCCTCTCCCTCGTCGCGCACCAGTCCTTCCTACCCTGACATGCCAGTGCGTTCGGGGGCTGATCGACATGCCGGTCTGCGGCCCGGGGAGCTGGTCGTGGACATCGGCGCTGGCCAGGGAGCATTGACCAGGCACCTGGTCGAAGCCGGGGCTCGGGCGCTCGCCGTGGAACTGCACCCGGGTCAGGCGCGGTGGTGAGGGTATGGATCGTGCGAGTCAGTTCCGTGTTGGTCTTGAGTTCTAGTTCCTGTTCGTTGAAGTCGTGATCTGCTTTGGCCTGTTGGAAGGCCGCTTGCCGGTTCTGGCCGATCATGACAAACGTGGACAGGAAGATCGCCTCCAGCGACACGATCAGTGTCAGCATCGGCCACGGGTTAGGCTCAATGACCAGCATCCAGATGCCGAACAGCGCGGCGTGAAGGTAGACAAACGGCATCGACCCCGCGAAAGCCGTGATCCCATCAGCGATCCGCAGCTGAAGGTCCGCAGCCCGGTGTTTTCTGTGTGCCACGACGACGGGGTGCTGCGGGCGATTCTCTGGCTGCGTGGTGTGCATGTCATCTCCCAACTCGATCATCTGACCGAACAGTCACATCCACCCCCAGCGGCGACTGCCGCAGCACAAAGCTGAGCATGGGCGAGGCCGATCGCCGTGCCCGGGTGACTCATCGAACGGCGCGGTCTTGATCAGAATCTCAGCAAGCAGGCCGCCGTTCATGGCTTGGCCAGCGCCTCGCGACCCTGGGCGGCCCGCACTGCGAGCTACTTGGGAACCGTTTGGAGAGAATCGGTATGGAACTCGTCGGAGGCGGCTTGCGGAGGCATGATGGCCGGGGATGTGGTGTGCGCGGTGGTCTTCGACCTCGATGGCGTGCTCGTGGATTCGGAGCAGTTGTGGGACGTCGTGCGCCGTGGTGTTGCCGCCGAAGCCGGTCGGCCCTGGCCCGCGGAGGCGACCCGGGCGATGCAGGGCATGAGTACGGCGGAGTGGTCGGCATACCTGACCGGCACGGTAGGCGTCCCCGCCGAGCCGGAGGAGGTGGCGGCCACCGTCGTTGACCGGATGGCCGCTCAGTACGACGCGCGGCTACCCCTGCTCCCGGGCGCGGTCGAGGTGGTCGGGCGGCTGGGGCACCGCTGGCCCCTGGGACTCGCGTCGTCCTCACCGCGGCGGCTGATCGACACCATGCTGAAGTCGGCTGGGATAGCGCAGCGCTTTCAGGTCAGCGTCTCCACGGAGGAGGTGGGGGCGGGAAAGCCCTCGCCTGCGGTGTATCAGACCGTGGTGCAGCGGCTCGGCGTGGACCCGGTGCAGGCGATAGCGATCGAGGACTCCAGCAACGGGCTACGATCGGCCGCTACCGCCGGACTGGGGGTGCTCGCCGTGCCCCATACGGCCTTTCCACCATCCGAGGATGCGCTTGCACTCGCTGACGTCGTCGTAAACTCACTCGACGAGATCACCCTGGAACTGGTGGCGTCGATGGGCCGCCCAGGCTAGCGACCACCGTAGAGCGTCTGGCTTTGACGACACCCACCCGAAGTCCCGCAGGCACAGGGCAGGCCGGTGGTCTTCGTCTGACCAACGTCTACCTCGCCTGATCGGACACCTTGTTCGTCTAGCTGTAGAGGATGGGGCGCTCGAAGAGCTCTTCAGACGCCAAGAAGGGCACGGAGGCGATCCTGGCGCTGGCCGTCGACAGCAGGCGGCAAGTTGACGAGCGTCTGAGGGCCTGCCTACTCCGGGGCTCCCGAACCCAACAGCAGAGCTGTTCCCGGGCCGCATGACAGCTCTGCTGTTGAGTTGGGGAGCTCAGGAGCAGGTGGTGGCCGGTACCGCGGCGGTCAGCAACTCGGCGCACCATCCGTGGTCCCGGTCCAACGGGGCCGGGCGTGATTAAGTGGCAAGGTGTGCGTGAGCTGGCGCTATCTTCTGGTCTCGGAAATCGAGCTGCGGCTTCGGCTTGCCGAGCAGGATCAGCAGCAACGGATCACCACTGAGCAGCTGCGGGTTGCTCGTGACCTGGTTGCGAGACCGGCCGGCGACGGCCGGCCCGGATTCGGGGTGCGGGCCTGGCTGCCGGGCAGGGCACGGTGACGCTGCGGGTGCTGCTGGTCGACGACCAGGCGATGGTGCGGGCGAGGTTACGGACGCGGTGCGAGCACGACGGCGACCTCGCCGTCGTGGCCGAAGCCGCGGACGGCGCGGCCGCGGTGGCGCTGGCTCGGGAACACCGCCCCGATGTGGTGCTCATGGACATCCAGCTGCCCGTGCTCGACGGGGTGGCTGCGACCCGGCACATTGTCGCCGAGCCTGACCTGGGCGGGCGCGTCCGGGTGCTGGTGCTGGCCAGTTACGAGCTTGATCGCTACGTGTACGACGCGCTGCGCGCCGGAGCCAGCGGCTTTCTTACCAAAGACGCGGCGCCGGCGGTGCTGCGCGATGCGATCCGGACCGTGGCCGCCGGGCAGGCGCTGCTCTGGCCGGGTGCGACCCGCTCGCTCATCGAGGCGTTCGTCACCCGACCCTCCTACCGGCCGGACCCGAGCCGGCTCGGTGTGCTCACCCAGCGGGAGCGGGAGATCCTGTCTCTCGTCGGGCAAGGCCTGTCCAACACCGACATCGGCGGCCGGTTGTTTCTCAGCTCCGCGACGGTCAAGACACACGTCAACCGGACGATGAGCAAGCTGCACGCCCGGGACCGGGCGCAGCTGGTGGTGATCGCCTATGAGACCGGTCTCGTCCACCCTGGAAGCCGCCCCTGAAACGATGGCCCGGCCTACCGCGGCGCGGTGAGCCGGTCGCACCCGGCAAAGACCGGCTTCGTCATGGGCGCTGTAGAGCTTGTCGCCAAAGCTGTGCCATGCGCTGCTGTGTCATGCGCTGATCACTCGCGCTGAGCCGGGCCATGCGAGACCACGCAGCAGCCTCAGCCGGGATGGCTGGGATACGCGGTGAAGAAGGTGTCGTGGAAGTACGGGATTTGGACCGGCTGGTGGTCCGGTTGTCGCTCCGGATGGTGGGAGGTGCGGGTATCGCGGCGGTCGCCGGCGGGGCGGGGCCGTCGGCTGAATTGTTCGGTGCGGCGACGGGTGCCGTATCGACGGCTCCGGTGGAGTCTTTGCTGCGGGAGCGGTGGTCCGGGTTGGCAGCCACCGGAGCCGCCGCCGTCGGGTTCCCGGCGGCGGCCGGGAGAATGGAGCCGCTGTAGGAAGTGATGAACGGCACGGACGCCGCGCCCGCGGCGAAGGCGAGAGCGACGACGCCCGCTGCCGCGAACCGCTTGCACCGCCGCGATCTGACCCGGCGCCGCTGGATGTCGGCGGGCTCGACGTCCAGCGGGACGGCGGTCAGGGATGACCGTGGTGGGGCCCCGGTCTGAGCTGATTTCGGGCTGGCGGACCCGCCGCGTCCGCCAGCCCCGCCCGTTGTCGTGGCTGGCGTGTCGGGCCTGAGATTCATGCCGGCGGTGTCGGTATTGGCAGGATGAGCCGTGCTGACCGGCAGCCTGGACAGAGTGGACAAGACGGCGCAGAACGCGATGGCGGTCTTGAGGTCGGCATCCGCGGCGACCGGGCGACCGGACTCGGTCCGGCCCGGCAGCACCTCCGACCGGACCTCCGGCAGCAGCATCGGGATCGTCACCTCGTTGTCGGCCGAGAGGGCTCGCGTGGTACCGGCGGTCTCGGGCCCGGTGAGTAGCTCGGTGAGCTGGTCTATCGACACGTGGAGGGCGCGGGCCACTTTCGGTCGTATCGAGGGGAGTGGTTCGGTGTCTCCGGCCTCCCACCGGACGACGGTGGAGCGTTCTACTCCCAGGTGTTCAGCGAGCGACTCCTGAGTGAACCCGACCGCTTTGCGGCGCTGGGATAGACCTTGCCGTCTCAGCGCCATGTCCCCACCTCTCGCTGAGAGCATTTCCGCAGGTAAGCGCAGCTGTGCAGCACTGGTGCATCAGTGACGCGGCGGTCGTGCTCTGGTTGCGGTTCGTTACTCACGGTTGTCTTCAGTTTACGGCTCCTACCTTACGCACAGCAACGGAGGCCCCCTTCCTGACTCGCCAGGGGCAGTCATCAGCCGCCGCTGCTGGGACTGAACATCCGGCGCGCCCGTTGTGGTGGCCGAACACAACCTCGCGGCGCTAGGAGTCGTCTCCTGAGCTGGGCCGGTCCGACGATGGCACCCCCTCGCAGTCGTCGTACCGGCCCTCCCCCTGCACGGGGCCCCGCGCGGTGGCCCCGTGCAGGGAGCCCGCCGTTTGGCCGGCGACCCCGACGGGTAGCCCGCAGCGACCACGACGGCACCGGCATTCGGAGGGGTGGCGCATGGAAGCTGAGATCACACTGCACGTGGACGGGCAGCGGCGAACGCTAACCGTGGACACCCGGACAACCGTGCTCGACGCGTTGCGCGAGCATCTCGGGGTCACCGCACCGAAGAAGGGCTGCGATCACGGCCAGTGCGGGGCGTGCACGGTGCTCGCCGACGGGCGCCGCGTGACAACCTGCCTCACCTTCGCGGTAGCCAGCCAGGACGTCGAGATCA
>JBOHHF010000325.1:0-3006 GCA_050700495.1 Pseudonocardiaceae bacterium | reverse complement strand
GATGGTGACGTTCCGGAAGAGCGTAGAGACCGCGTCCGGGATCAAGGCGTCCTGTGGCACGCCGACCCGGCCGACGGCGCCGCCCGGCCGGGCGATGCTGAGGGCCGTGCGCGTCGACTCCCCGTGGCCGACGCACTCGAGGACGGCGTGGGCGCCGAAGCCGCCAGTGAGCTCGCGCACCCGCTCCACAGCCGCCTCGCCGCGCTCGCTGACGACGTTGGTGGCGCCGAACTCTTTGGCCAGCGCGATCCGGTCGGGATGACGGCCCAGCAGGATGATCTGCTCGGCGCCGAGGCGCTTGGCGGCGATGACGGCGCACAGGCCGACGGCGCCGTCGCCGACGACCGCGGCGCGCTTGCCCGGCCCGATCTTGGCGACGACGGCGGCGTGGTGGCCGGTGCCCATGACGTCCGACAGCGTCAGCAGCGACGGCATGAGGGCGTCGTCCTCGCCGACCGGCAGCGGGTACAGGGTGCCGTCGGCGAACGGGATGCGCAGCGCTTCGGCCTGGGCGCCGTTCGTGCCGTTGTTGCCGAAGAAGCCGACGTGCACGCAGGCGGTCGGGAGGCCCTCATGGCAGAACGTGCAGGTGCCGTCGGAGGACGCGAACGGCATCACGACGACGTCGCCCTTCTTGATCTTGATGACCTGCGATCCGACGTCCTCGACGACGCCGATGGCCTCGTGGCCCATCGACTGCCCGGCTTCCGAGTGCTCCATCGACGCGTACGGCCACAGGTCGCTGCCGCAGATACAGGCGCGCGTAACGCGCATGATCGCATCGGTCGGTTTGACGATCGCCGGGTCAGGGACGTCCTGGACGCGGACATCGCCGGCGGCGTACATGATGGTTGCTCTCATGCACTCCAGCCAAGCACCGGTCCGCGCGGTCTGGGGAACCCTGTGAAGGTGACCCTCCCAGGGTCCCCCAGGGCGCGGTGCGCGGCTTTAGCCTGGTGAGGGTGGACACGCGCAACGAGATCCGCGATTTCCTGACCTCCCGCCGAGCCAAGCTCAAGGCCGCCGACGTCGGCCTGCCCGATTACGGCACCCGCCGCGTGCCCGGACTGCGACGCGAAGAGGTCGCCGTCCTCGCTGGCGTGAGCGTCCCCTATTACACACGCTTGGAGCGCGGCGACCTCGCCGGAGCATCCGACAGCGTGCTCGAGGCGCTGGCGCGCGCGCTGCAACTCGACGACGCTGAGCGCGCTCACCTCTTCGACCTCGCGCGTGCCGCGCAGCCCATGGGTCAGCCACCGCGACGCCGACCGGCCAAGTACCGCATCCGCCCCTCGGTGCAGCAAGTGCTCGACGCGATGACCGGCGCCGGCGCGCATATCGGTACTGACCGGCTCGACATCCTCGGCGCCAACGGGCTCGGTCGCGCCCTGTTTCTGGAGATGTTCGACGGCCAGCAGCGCCCGAACGCCGCGCGCTTTGTGTTCCTCGACCCGCGCGCCCGCGAGTTCTACCTCGACTGGGACCGCATCGCCCGCGACGTCGTCGCCACCCTGCGCTCGGCCGCCGGTCGCAACCCCTTCGACCGCGACCTTACCGACCTCGTCGGCGAGCTCTCGACTCGCAGCGAGGAGTTCCGTCAGCACTGGGCACGCCACGACGTGCGCTTCCACATCAGCGGCGTCAAGCACTTCCACCACGCCCAGGTGGGTGACCTTGAGCTCAACTACGAGCGCCTCGAAGTCGTCTTCGACACCGGGCTAACGATCTTCACCTACACCGCCGACCCCGGCACCCGATCTGCCGAGGCGCTCGGCCTGCTCGGCAGCTTGGCCGCAACCACCCACACCGAGAGAACGTCGACAGCGCCCTGACGCGCATTCCGGTCAGGCCGACCCGTCCCGGCCGGATGTACAACAGCCAACAATCACCTCCGCTACTGCTTTCGACGCAACCCAGCAGCGGCGGTAGCCGTCCCGCTGAGCCATCCTCAGGCGGTCGCCACTACGCCGGTCGCTGATGGGAGCGCTACTCCGATGGGAGCAGCCCGGCGACGTACGCATCGATGCACATCTGAAGCACGGCCAGCGACAGTGGTGTTACCTCGTCGAGGTCAACGTCCCCGAACTCCTCAAACGAGCCGATGTCCTTTTCAATGCTCGTCCAGAAGCGCCTGATGGACTTCAAGATCGTCAGTGCGTCAGTAAGCAGCTCGACGTCAGGCTCAAAGTCCGGATCCACTACGTACTTGATGAGTTCGTGGCTGAGATCGTGGCGGTGGGCGTAGATGTCGTCCAGCCGGTCGGCCTCGGCCAGCGTGATGGCATCGCCCTCGACCAGCCACAGCAGTGACGCCCGAAACTTGTTCTTGGGCGCCCTGACCACCACGTTCTCGGCGTAGGCCTGCTCGTCGTAGACAACGACCCCGTCCTCGATTCCCCGCCAGTAGAACTCACGCACCTCGTCCAAGACTGCAGTCTTGATCAATTCGTGAATCATCTGGTAGAGCCCAGCGAAGCCGAGCGTGGCCCGTATGCGCTCAGGCCGTAGCTTGGCCTCCAGTCTTTGTCGGTAGGCCTCCGGATCCTGGTTCCCGATCTTCACTCGCCCAGTGTCCCGGATGAGGCTGAGCCGGATCACTCAGCCACTCCGACATGCGTTCCGGGTCCGAGCAGTCCATCGTCAGCGCGCCCCAACGCGGCGTCGTCATCTCCACGGAGGTAAGCGGCTACGACTCCGCACGAGCTAAGGCGGCTACCACGCTCTAGGGCTCGTGCCGCAAGCCGAATCTCAAGCGGACACCCGCGCACACGACCGTGGACACTGATACGAACTGGGCTGGCGGAGTCTCACATAGCTGGTACGAATTGATTCTCACTCAGCGGTGGCTATCTGTTACCTTCCGATCATGTCCGTAGCCTTGATCGGCTACGCCCGCTGCTCCACTGACAACAAGACCTCACCGCGCAACGCGATCGGCTACGCGAGCTCGGCGGACCTACTGAACAGGTCTACCTCAACCATGGCGGCGCTCCTGGGCCGGGCCTC
>JBOHHF010000324.1:0-2958 GCA_050700495.1 Pseudonocardiaceae bacterium | reverse complement strand
ACCACGATGGACAAGTCACACGAAAGGCACGCCGCAGCGGCCAGATCTTTAGCGAGTCACACCGGGTCACCGACACCAAGCCTGGTGGTCCTCCACCCAGGAGCACCGCAACGACACTCACAGATCTTTGGGTGACCCTGCCGGAGGACATGCCGCGTGAGGAGCTGGTCAGGCTCCTTGCGGAGCGGGATGCGCGGATCACGGCCCAGGATGGGCAGATCACGATGCTATCCACGCAGGTCGCGGATCTGTTGGAGGCCAACGAGCAGTTGGTGGGGAAGCTGGCCGGACTGGAACACCTGCTCTCGCGCAACTCGTCGAACTCGTCGATGCCGCCATCGCGGGACGACGATCCGGGTAAGACGCCGCCGGCGGAGAAGCCGAAACCACGTGCTGGCGGTGGCCCGAAGCGCACACGGGGTAAGCAGCCCGGCGCGCCGGGTGCGAACCTTGCCTGGGTGAAGCGGCCTGATGGCCAGGTAGACCGGTTTCCGCAGGGGCGGTGCGAGTGCGGCCATGATCTGGCCGGGGCGAGGGATCTGGGGGTCGTGGATCGCTATCAGCAGCATGAGATCCCGCAGATCAGCGTGCGCATTACACAGTACGACCAACATCAGGTGCGGTGTGGCTGCGGCAGGCTCCACACCGCGGTCCGCCCGGAGGGCGCCCGCCCCGGGATCGTGGGGTATGGCCCGAACCTGCAGGCCTTCGCTGTGTACCTGATGGTCGTGCATTTCGTGCCCGCGAAGCGGTGTGCCGAGTTGTTGGAGTCGCTGACCGGCGCCGCGCCCAGTGTGGGCTTCGTGCACGGCATGCTCTCCCGTGCTGCGGGGCTGCTAGCCGAGGTGGACAAGCGGATCCGCGCCCTGATCACCGTGGCCTACGCGGTCTGCTGCGACGAGACCCCGCTGCGGGTAGGCGCGAAAACGCCTAGGCCGGGACGGAAGAAGGCCGACAAGTACCTGCTGGTCGCCTGCACCCAGCTCTACACCCACTACCTGCTCGGTGACCGTGACCTGGACACCTTCAAGGCCTTCGTGCTCACAGAGCTGACCGAGTCGGTAGTGGTGCATGACCGTTACCACCTCTACGACTCAGCCCGGCTCGGTGAACTGACCCATCAGTTGTGCTGCCAGCATCTTCTTCGTGATCTTGCCGGAGTGGCCGAGACCTATCCCGACGCGCACTGGCCCATCCAGATCGCCGACGCGCTGCGCGGCCTGATCCACCAGGCCAACCTCGCCCGCGACGCCGGCCGTGACACCATCGCGGCCGCCGTCCGCGATGAGTTGATCAAGCAGTTTACCAACGGGGTGCTGGTCGGGCTGTCGGACACCACCAGCCCCGGTAGGCGCCCCGGCGAACGCAAGGCCCGTCTGCTGCTCGAAGTGCTGCGCGACCGCCCAGCCGACATCCTGCGCTTCGCCCACGACCTGCGGGTGCCACCCACCTCCAACCAGGCCGAACGTGACCTGCGACCCAGCAAGATCCAGCAGAAGATCTCCGGCCGACTCACCAGCGAGCAACGCACCACCGACCGCTACCGCATCCGCGGATACCTCTCCACCGCCGCAAAGCACGGCCGCAACATGATCGACGCCCTCCGCGACGCGATCCTTGGCCACCCCTGGATGCCACCCGACCCCGCCCCTGCCTGACCTATCAAATCGGATACGGCCCCCGCCTACTACGCAGCTACCGGCGGGTCCTTCGCCACGACATCACGCGGCAAAACCACAGATCAACGTTGGGACTGAATGTTTACATCCCGGCGGTGGTGGCCATGCAGTTCGCGATCACCGACCCGGCCGCGATCCGGTTCGCCCAGAGCTTTTACGAGCACGTGGCCAAACGTCGGCCGGTGGACGACAGCGTCAGGCGCGCCCGGCTAGAACTGCGGCGGGCCGAGAAGGACAGCCTGGAGTGGGGCACCCCCGTGCTGTACCTGCGCACTCCCGAGGGGCAAATCTTCGGCAGCACCATTGCACCACAGCAGGCTGCTCCATCCCCGGACTTGGAGCCTTCTCCGGAGACACCACCGACCCCTGCTCACCAGAAACTCCTCGACCCACCACCACCCGCCGAGCCCTGCGCCTTCCACAACCCCCCTACGGTACTGACCCTGCGGCACCGTTACAGCTTCATCGTGGCACCGTACAGCGGGTCCCTCCTATGTGACGGCATGGTCTACGGGGTGACGTTTAGCCCGGACGGACGTCGGCTCGCGACTGCCGGCAGCAACACCGCGCGGGTCTGGGACGCCGCTACCGGACAGGAACTGCTGAAGCTGGCCCACCGCCCAGGCTTCGACAGCCTTATCCAATATACGGACGTTACGGGAGTGGCGTTCAGCCCAGATGGTCGTCGGCTGGCGACTGCCTGCTATGACGGGATGGTGCGTATCTGGGACGCCAGCAGGCGGCGACTCGCCAAGATTGCCGCCCACATCCCTTTGCACGGGGTGGTGTTCAGCCCTGACGGGAACCGGTTGGCTTCCGCTGGCTGGGACATGAGGGTGCGGGTTTGGGACGCCACCAGCGGACAGCAACTGACCACGGTCACCCACGACGCCCCGGTGGGAGGGGTGGTGTTCAGCCCGGACGGGCACCGGTTGGCCACGGCCAGCTGGAAGACCGCGCGGATCTGGGTGTGGAGCCAGGATGACGCGCAAAGTCGTTCGTGCGGGTCAGCGCGGCGTGTGAGCGGTGGGAGTTGATTGTGTTGTGCTGGGCGGCTGGACGGGAGGGCTTGGGATGACCGGGTGTGTTGTTCCAGCGGCTGCCACGCCGGTGTCACGGTTCGGGTGATGGTTGGTGGCGGTGTGTGATCGCTGGGCGCCGGGTTGATCCCGGGTTGATCCCGTTGCGGGGTCGGGGCGTGTCGGTGCGATGAGGGGCAACGGAGCCCCGCTAGGACAGGGATGGTCGAAGATCACTTGTCCTGGGAGGGTTCCGTTGC
>JBOHHF010000323.1:0-1457 GCA_050700495.1 Pseudonocardiaceae bacterium | reverse complement strand
GTTTAACCTGCTTGCTGGCGAGGGCGCCGACCTTCGGGCGGCGGTCCGGACCCATCTTGATCGTTCGTCCGCCGGCGAGATGCTCGTGCAGGTTCCGGGCCAGCGGCACCAAGCCTGCGATGTCGGTGCTGCGCAGCTCCACCTCGGTTACCGAGCCGAGCTCTTGCACGAGCTGCGTCGCATGATCGATCAGCTGGATGACGTGGTCGTGCCGAGCGCGCCACAGGTCGGCGCGGCCACTGCGCGCGTCGTCGAGCGCGGCTGCCATCCAGTGCTCGCGACGGCTCGATAGGTAGTCGAGCTCGGCGACGAGCGCGTGCATGCGCGCTTGAAGCGCGTCTCGGGCGTCGACAGAGAGCCGGTGCAGGGCGGCGGCTGCGGGATGGGTCCGCTGGTGCTGCAGACGGCTGTCCGCCGCGGCAGTGGCGGTCTCGCGAGCCACCAGGTCGGCGAACCGGTGTGGATCGGGCAGCCCCGCAGGTTCGAACACCCGGCATTGCGCGTCGATCTCATCTGCCGCCAGGGCCGGGTCAGTCAGCAGCGCGTGCCACTCGACGATCTCCTGCGAATGCAGCGGGGCGGCGCGAGGACGTCGTCGACGTAGTCGCTCAGCCAGCGATTCCGTTCGGCGTCGGTGGCGAGCTCGCGGGCGATGGATGCGAGCGTTCCCCGGTAGCCGGCGAACTCGTGCATCTGGACCTCGTCCTCGCGGGCGGTCAGCAGATCATGGAACGCCGCCGCACGGCGAACGCGTAGATCATCGATCGATCGGAGCGCGCGGTCGACGCGGGCCAATGCCTCCGCGGGATCGTGTTCGCTGGCCATTGCCCCGATGCGCTCGACGGCGACCCGCAGATCTGACATGTCCTCGCGGGTGCTACCCACCACGGAGACCGCGAGCGGGCGGATGGCCGCGGGAAGCTTTGCCCGGACCTCCTTCAGGGCCCGGTCGGTGTGCGCCGTCACGAGCACCCGCTTGCCTTGAGCCAGCAGATGCGAGATCAGGGCCGCGGCGGTGTACGTCTTGCCCGTGCCCGGTGGACCTTGGACGAGAGTCTGCGCGTGGGTGTCGACTCGCCGCAGGATCTGCAACTGGCGGTCGTTGACGGGCATAGGCAGGAAGGGATCCTCGTCGACCGTCACGACGGCACCGTCGCCAGGCGCGCTGTCGACGACCGGGACGTGCTCCGGGTCGACAAGGGGAAGGACACCGGCCGGCACCGGTTGCCCGCTACTCAGCTGGTCAATGATGGTGCGGAAGATCTCGACGAACCCCTTCCGGGCACGCTTTCGCAAAATCAGCGCGGGAGCGAAGGCGGCGACAGGGTGCTCGACGACCGTCGGTCGTACGTCGGTGTCCTGGTACTCAGCGTCGGGGGAAAGAGCGTGCACAATCCGTCGGACGATCGCGCCCGTCTGTGTCCGGTCCAGCAGGTTGCCCTCGAAGTCGCGGGCGC
>JBOHHF010000322.1:0-2050 GCA_050700495.1 Pseudonocardiaceae bacterium | reverse complement strand
AATCCTGCCGATCCTGCCCCACGGCACCGCCTCTGGGCCTGGAGCGGCACCGCTCGTCGTGGGGCGCGGGTCAGTGGGGGTCGAATCGGCCTTGCTTGATCTCGCGGAGGAATGCCGGCAGGTCGGGTACCAGGAGCACCGGGCCTGTGGGGTTCTTGCTGTCCCGGATCGCACCCGGTGTGTGCACCAGTTCAACGCAGTTGCTTTGTGTGCCGCTGTAGCTGGACTTCTGCCAGGCTAGTTCGACGCAGTTGTCTTGTGGGCCGCTGTGGCTGGATTTCCGCCAGCGCATCTCGGTCATGTCGCAGCCTCCAATTCGTGAGCTGTCTGGGTGATGAGGGTGCGGGAATCGGCCGGGCTCATCGCCAGCTGGTGGATCTTGTCCACCGCGGTCTTGTAGTCGGCCACGTCGTCCGGCTCGGCCACGAACGCACCCGTCCGGTAGTGCGCGAGCAGGACGATGGACGGCGCGCCGTCAAAGTCGTAGAGCACGAACGGGCCGTTGAGTCCCGGGTGCCAGCCCTGGGAGGACCGGACGATCTGAATGGTGATCGTGTCCGACTCGGCGAGCTTGATCAGGTGGCGGAGCTGGTCGGCCATCACCCGAGGCCCACCGATCAGCTCGTGCAGGGCGGCCTCGCCGAGCAACGCGGTCAGCCGGACCGGGTTGCTGCGCGTGATGACGTCGCGCCGTCCCATCCGCACCAGCACCCCCGCCTCGACCTCGGCAGCGGGAAGAGCTTCGCTGCCGATGATCGCTCGCGCGTAGTCGGAGGTCTGGAGCAGGCCGGTGACAATGTGCGGCGACCAGTCGGTGATCGCCGCGGCGGCCCGTTCGCACTCCATGGTCCCGGCGAGCTGCTGGGAGATGCCGGGGATGCCGACCGCCAGCCAGTCCTGGTCGCCCGCGTGCCGGCCCAGGGCGAGGATGGTCTCCCGTTCGTCACCGGTCACGCCGATCGCGGTGAGGTAGCTGGCGATGTCCTCCAGGCGCGGCACGCGCTTGCTGGTCTCCCAGTACGAGACCACGGAGTGGGAGATGCCGAGCCGGCGAGCGACCTCGCGCACGCTGACTTTGGCCGCTTCGCGCGCTTGGCGAAGCGCTCCGGCTAGCGCCCGGGCGCGGGGTGCGCCACCGGGTTCGGTCACGCCACAACCCTAGTCCACCGCCGGTTACGCACAGTCCTCCGACTGGTCGGTTGCATATCGGTCGCGACCATGACATATTGGTCGCGACCACACATCAGGAATGCGGTTCCGGTGGTCCGCACTGTACTCCGGAGGGCTGGCGTGGCTGAGGGCACCGACTGGTCGGTTGAATGCGAGGACGTGGTGGGCCGATCTCGGCTGGTAGCCATCGGTGTGACTGACCGCCGCGTCTCACTGCGCACCCCGCCCGGAGAGACCGCGATTATGACCTGGACCGCCACCGAGGAGCTGCGCCGGCTGCTGGCCTTCGCGGTCGCGCGAGTGCTCCATGATGAAACCACTTGACCAGAATGAGGAGTTGATTACATGAAGGTCAGGTGGCTGCCTGAGCTGGCCGGACCGGCGACGCATGGACGCCCGAGAGGTAGGAACCCGTCGCTGGTCCGGTCCTCCAAGGGGATGGAAGCAACCACAAGAGACGGGGGGACATCCCGTGATCGACGTATCTGATCAGGACGCTGAGCATGACCAGCAGGACCCCGAGCGGGCCCGGCTCTACGCCCAGGCCCACCGGATCAGCAACGGCGCCGCGTGCGTGCTGCTGGTGATCCAAACGGACGACGGGTGGGCGATCCACGGCATGGACCTACCGGGGCAGCCGGCCCACGTGACCCGCGACCCTGGGGCGGGGACGGGGATCCAGGTGTCCAGCGACTCGATGCTGCTGCTGGCCCGGTCGATCGTGGATCGGTCGAGGCCCTAGAGCCGCGGCCGGCCGCCGGTTGAGGCTCACCACCGCGCTTCCCCGCGGCCGGCCGGCCCCCACACACCCGGTAAAGGGGAATCCCATGGCAAGACACAGGCTTCGACTTCTGAGACGTCGGCACCGGCCCACCCCGCC
>JBOHHF010000321.1:0-8379 GCA_050700495.1 Pseudonocardiaceae bacterium | reverse complement strand
CCTGCTTGGCCATCTGCGCCACCGGGTTGAGCTCAGCAGGTCGCTCAGCCTGCTTGGCCATCTGCACCGCCGGATTGAGGCCAGCAAGCCGCTCGACCTGGTTGGCCCACTGCTCGACCGGATTCAGCACAACGAGCTGCTGGTAATAGATCATGGAGGTTATTCTAACCGAACACACGTTCGCCGGTAGAACGCAGCAGACTACGTAGGTGGCGCCACGAAGGCCGCGAAGGCACCGGACCGCGGAGCACACCGTCACTGGAGCTGAGCTGCACCAACAGGGCCCAAAAGTCAACCTGTTGTGATCATGACCGTTCAACTACGATTGGTACTCGTGCGCGGACACCGGGATGACGACGACTTGGTCCCCCTGCACCAACCGTTCGACAGAGCACTACGCGGATTTAATCGACGGCAGGTCCTCGAACATCTCGAAGCGCTTGACAGCCGCATCGCGATGGTGGCTGCCGACCGGGATGCGGCGCTGACGCAGGTCGCCGAGCTCAGCAAGGTGCTGAATCATCTCAGTTCCGAAAGCGAGCTGCTTGAATATCTGCGCCGGGACGCGGAGAAGGCGAATTCACAGGTCGAACGCATGCAGAAGTCACCGATGGCTGAAGCCAGCGCCCGGATCCAGCAGGTCATGCGGCTGGCTGAGGAAGAGGCAGCCGAACTCAAGGCTAACGTCGAGGGCGAGATCGCCGCCCAGCTGGCCCGCGCCGACCAGGAGATCGCCGAACTGAAGGCCCGTGCCGATCAAGAGATCACGAGGCTGCGAGCGCGGGTCAGCAGCGAGACCGAGTCACTGTTCGAGCACACGAAACGGCACTGCGACCGGCTCGAGGCGGATTCTGCTCGACGGAGAGAGGTCGCCGAGCTGGATGCGGCGCAGGCGATCGCACAACGTGATTCCGAGGCGAGCGCCCGGATCCAGGGCAGCGAGAGGCGCAGCATCGCCCGCGTGCACCTCCTGCTGCAGGCCGTGGGTGAGCCGCTGACGACCCGGGCCGCCGCGGTCGAGCAGGACGAGGCTGCGCTGCGCGAGCTGCGAACCCAGGTCGCCACGGAGATGACCGCGCTAGAGGCGTTACGCGCCGAGGTCACCGCAGCGCTGGCCACCACGCACCAACTCCTGACCGACGCGATCGGCCAGGTCGGGCAGACCATGGTCGAAGACCCCGAGGATTCCGTGCACTTGCCGACCCAGCGTAGTGCCCCGGGTGGGACGGTCTATCTGTTGAATGCCGGAGCTGAGGAACGGCGGTCCC
Source organism: Pseudonocardiaceae bacterium (assembly GCA_050700495.1). Classification (GTDB taxonomy): domain Bacteria; phylum Actinomycetota; class Actinomycetes; order Mycobacteriales; family Pseudonocardiaceae. The sequence goes on along the minus strand of JBOHHF010000321.1, from coordinate 7,111 downwards.
CTCACGCTCCCAGCTGAGCCCGTGAGACCCAGCTGAGCCCTGAGACCTAGCCTCACAGCCATGACCGTCCTCGACACGTCAGGGCCGACCACGTCCAGGTTCATCGCCGCCGACGAGCAGTGGAGTGCGCACAACTACCACCCGCTGCCGGTAGTGATCACCTCCGGCGAAGGTGCCTGGGTCACCGACGTGGCCGGGCGCCGTTACCTCGATTTCCTCGCCGGCTACTCGGCGTTGAACTTCGGGCACCGGCATCCCGCCCTGGTGGCTGCCGCGATACACCAGCTGGGGCGGGTGACGCTGACCTCGCGCGCGTTTCACCACGATCTGCTCGGTGCGTTCTGCCGGGAGCTCGCCGGCTTGACCGGAACCGAGATGGTGCTCCCGATGAACTCCGGTGCCGAAGCCGTCGAGTCCGCGATCAAGGTGGCCCGGCTGTGGGCCCACCGGATCAAGGGTGTCCCGGACGGCAGTGCGGAGATCGTGGTGACGAGCGGCAACTTCCATGGCCGCACGACCACGATCGTGTCGTTTTCCACCGACGAGGTCGCCCGCACTGGATTCGGCCCGCTCACCCCGGGCTTCGTGGTGGTGCCCTACGGGGACCTCGACGCGCTGCGCGGCGCGATCACCACCCGGACGGCGGCGGTGCTCGTCGAGCCGGTGCAGGGCGAGGCGGGAGTTCTGGTGCCACCGCCGGGCTACCTGACCGGGGTTCGCGCGGCCTGCGACGAGGCAGGCGCGCTGCTGATCGCCGACGAGATCCAGTCCGGGTTGGCCCGCACCGGTGAGGTGCTGGCTCTGGACCACGATGGGGTCCGGGCCGACCTGTACACCCTTGGTAAGGCCCTGGGTGGGGGGATCCTGCCGGTCTCGGCGCTGGTCGGGAGACGTGCGGTACTGGGCGTGTTGCGGCCCGGGGAGCACGGGTCGACTTTCGGGGGCAATCCACTGGCCTGCGCGGTCGGCCGCGCCGTGATCGCGCTACTGGCCACCGGCGAGTTTCAGGCCCGCTCACGGGAGCTGGGCAGGCACCTGCACGCCCGGCTGGCCACGTTGGTCGGGCACGGGGTAGCGCAGGTCACCGGTCGCGGGCTGTGGGCCGGAGTGCACATCGCTGCCGGTGGACCGACCGGACGGGAGGCAGCGGAGGCGCTGATGGTCCGCGGCGTGCTGTGCAAGGAGGCCCACGCCACAACGATCCGCATCGCACCGCCACTGATGATCACCCCAGACGACCTGGACATCGGCCTAAACGCGATCACCGACGTCCTGACCCGCTGACTCCCCTGCCCGGCACCCATTCAAAGCGAATCACGGTGCATGCTCACCGCATGCTCACCGCGGCGCTGCCAACATCACCACACCCCTAAGACGTGATGCGAGGAGAGTCCGTGCCCGTGCGCCCGCGCCGGATCCCGCGGTGCCTGGGTGCGCTGGCGGTGCTGCTGGCGGTACTCCTGGCAGGGTGCACGGCAGGCCCCTCGAACCGACCTGCGGTGGCGGTACGGGACGACAACCTGCAACCGCAACGGCCCGCGCAGGTTCCGCCCAGCAGCCCGCCGCTGCCGCCTCCCGGCGAGTACTACCGTAATTCGTTGCCCTGGCAGGACTGCACCAGCACGATCATCACTGCGCTGGGTATGCCCAGCCCGCGTCGGGTGGAATGCAGCGAGCTCCGGGTCGACGCCACGGTGGCGAGGCCGGCGTTCGGGAATTCCCTCAAGCTGGATCTCACCCGGCTCGGCAGTGGCCCGGCCCCGCTTGTGGTGCTCGGCGAGGCGTCCGAGGAGCCCGGTACGGTCCGGGCGGTCCGGATGGCTCAGCAACTGCCGCCCGCCCTGCTCGATCGCTTCACCCTGATCGGGCTGGCTCGCCGCGGCACCGGGCCGAGCGAACCGTTGGACTGCATACCGAGGATCACCCGGAACCGAATCGTCGGCATCGACCCCGATGTCAGCGAGCCCGGACAGCTGGACTTACTGCTCGATGCGACCCGCTCCGCCATCCAGACGTGCGTGCAGGACCTCGGTGAGGTACTCACGGCCATCAACTCCACGGGGACCGCCGACGATCTCGAGCAGCTCCGGGTGACCCTGAACGCACCGGTGCTCAACGTGGTCTCGCACGGCGAAGCCTCCCGGGCGGTCACTGAATTCATGCGCCGGTATCCCACCTCGGTCGGGCGAGTGGTGCTCGACGGTGCCGTTGATCCCACGCTTGACGGGGTGACCGCCGCCGAGGCCGCCCTGGTAGCCGCGGACGCCGGCTACACCGCCTTCGCCGCGGACTGCGTGGACCGAGGCTGCCCGCTGGGATCCGATCCGCGCGCCGCGCTGCTGGCCCTGGCCCAGGCCCTGCGACAGGCCCCGCTGCAGGTCGAGTGGCAGCAGATCACTGCTGGCACTGCCTACCACGCGGTCCTCAAAACGGTCGGTGACCCGCAACGTTGGGAGCAGCTGTCCAGCGCCCTGGCGGCGGCCCGCGACGGTGACGGAGCACAGCTGGCCGCGCTCGTGGAGCCGACGCTGACCGGGACCCGCGGGCTCCCGGCGCGCTTCGATCCCGCCCTGGCCACCCACTGCAACGACACCCCGACCCGGGTGCCACCCCAGCGCGTCCAGCAGCTGGTGGCGCAGTGGCGGCAACGTTCCGCGCTGTTCGGGCCGCTGTTCGCTCAGCGTCTGGTGCTGTGCAGCGCGTGGCCAGTGCCCTCGCCACCACCGACGGGATCAGGAGAACGGATGCTGCCCCCGGTACTCGTTGTAGCCACCGCTGGGGACCCGGTGACCCCGGCCGAAGGAGCCAGACGCACCGCGCAGTCGCTGCCCTCGGGCACGCTGGTGATCTGGCAGGGACAGGCGCATGGCGCACTACCTAGTAGCTCCTGCATGGTCGACCTGGTCACTCGCTTTCTGATGGATGCCTCGATACCCCGGCAGGGCACGCTGTGCCCGCCGTAACTGATCCAGCTGAGGTCGGCTGGTCCGCACCGTTAGGTGCCGACCGCGTAAACGCTGTGCTGACCTGGGAAAATGCATGTAATCGGGTAGCGCCGTGCGCTGAGTTATCAGGCGAGTTTCAAGCGACGCCGGGCGGTGCGGGAACACCGGCACCGGGACCTCCTTGCCGAGGTTACGCCTCTGAGCAACGGGTAACAGGATGCGCACGGAGTGCGATCTAGCGCCCGTGAGACCACTTGAGTTCATGGTTGTCTGCGCCATCCCACTTGGTGTGCTGCTCGCTGGGTGTGGCGACGGCGGGAGTAGCTGCAATGTTCGCGCCGACGCCTGCGGTGAGGCCCCCTCTATGTCCGGCGGTGGCGGCGACATGGGCGACCCGCATGAGGACGAACGGTTGTCGGATTACCACACCCAAGAGCAGGAGTACTGGGAAGAGCAGTACCGGAAGCAAGAGGACAGCCAGGCGCAGGAAAGCTCCAGCGCGGAAGACGACGACAGCGACTCCGAGGGGTTACCAGATCGGCGCGCCGACAACTCAGGACCCGGCATCAAGCGGCAGTGGTATCACAACGTCGACATCAGCAAGTTCTCTGCTGGTGGGCCGGGTCAGGACACGATGCGCCGGCAGACGCAACAGCAGCGATGATCACCCGCGTTCGGGCGTCCAGGCCGAGAAGCTGAGCGCTGACAGAACGACAGTGCCCCCGGCGGCCACATCGGCTACCGGGGGCGCTTGTTGTTGTCAGTTAGTCGAAGTCGCCGGAGCGGACGCCTGCGGTGAACGCTGTCCACTCGGCAGCGGTGAACGTCAGTATCAGTCCGGCCAGATCCTTACAGTCTCGGACCGCACGGCCACCGTCAGCTAGGTCGGCGACATCCACACAGTTGCCGGAGGTGCCGCTGTAGCTCGACTTGCGCCAGTGCAACCGGGCCAGCCCGAGTGCACCACCGTTGGTCATCTCATCATCTCCTCATTAGCCCGCTGATCATCTCGCGGGACTCGTCTGGCGTTAACGCCAGCGTGCGGAGCCGCTCGTGGGCATGACGATACGCCGCGACATCCCTGAGCCCGTCCAGGTAGTCGCTGTCAGTCATCCGATCGAGATAAACGATCCGAGGGTCACCGGGGTCGGAGAACTCAAGCACGGTGAACGATCCGTCAACGCCGGGATGTGCACCCGCCTCAAACGGCAGCACCCGGACCACGACGTTGGACAGTTCGCCAGCCTCGACCAGGCGCCGAAGCTGGTCGCGCATGGTTTCAGTTCCACCGACGCTACGGCGTAGTGCTCCCTCGTTGATCACCACATCCAGGTGGACCGGATCATTGCCCGTGAGTCGAACCTGTCGAGCACGGCGCAGCTCTGCTGCCCTCGCTGCCTCATCCGGTAGTGGCGTGAAGGGAGAGTGCCGGAGGATCTCTGCCGCGTAGTCCTCGGTCTGCAACAGGCCGGGCACGACCTCCGACTCGTAAGCCAGCAATCGCGCCGCTTCGCTCTCCAAGGACAGGTACCCCTCGAACCACGGGGGTAGAACCTCGGCGTACTGCCGCCACCAGCCCGGTTGACGGTCCTCACTGGCGAGACTGACCAGCGTCTCGACTTCGTCGTTCAGTGCCTCTAGCGCACCCAACAGTGCGCGCACGTCCGTAGGCGTGACCGCGATCTTCGCTAGCTCGATACGGCTCAGTTTGCTGGTGGACCAGCCCAGTTCTTCAGCGACGGCCTCCAAGCTCATGCCGCTGGCCTCGCGAAGTCGCCGGAGCGCAGCGCCAAGGCGACGCCTTCGGATCGTGGGGACGGAGGCCATGACGACAGACCATGCCACAGCGTTGGCTCCTACGATCGAGCGACACCCATTGCACCATCTTTTGCTGTGCAAATTGCTCAGCAATGCTGTGAGCCACGTCGCCGGGGGACGTAACGCACACCCGTCCCCTCGTAACGGCGGCGAGCCGCCCGGCCTGCTGCCCCTGCGACCGGGTCGGGCGGCGCTAACAGCGAGGGAAGTGGGGATCCGTGATCGACGTACCCGAGACAGACCGCCGGGCAACCGGCGACGAACAGCCGGACCCAGCGAACTGGTACTTACAGTCTCTCCGTGATCACGACACGCACCGGGGCACATTGAGCCGGGGCAAAGTGCGCGCCGAGTGCGGGGTCCGGTTTGAGCCGCTCACGGTGCTGGGCGACCGAATGACGCTGCCTGGTCTACCGCAAGATCCCGATCAGATCTGCCCAGCGTGTCACGGCGCCGGGAGCGTCCGGTGAGTGCGACACGGATCGGCACGCTGATCTTCGGGTGCGGTCACCAGCTAGTGATCACCGCCACCTCGCGATACCAGTCCACCGGCGAGCAATGCACATGCGCGGGAATGTGGTATGCTGGCGCACATAGCGAAGATCTCGATATGAGCGAATTGTCCAGAGAAATAGAAACCTCCCGCAATAAGACCCGCACGGGTAGCCCCCATTAAAGAGGCGTTCGCATTAGTCGCATCGTATTGTGAGGCCGTATCCGCTCATGTGGAGCAGGACAGCCACCCGCTCACTCCTAGTTGTCCACAGAATGTCCACAGGATGACACCCCCACGGGGTCTGAGCTGGCGGTACGGTTTGTCCAGGTCGGGCCGGTGGATGCAACGGGAGCGGCGGAGCGCACCCCCTACCCTGCCGGAACACCCCCCTGCCGGAATGGCACCGGTAAATAGGTCCAGGTGTATATAGAGGAAACGGGACTCCTACCCCTAACCCCACTATCACCGGAGATTTGCGGAGGGGTATGTACATATATATACACACACTACTTAACAACACCCAGGTCACACCCCTGCCCCTGCGCGGCTCCGCGCGGGCGGGCTCGCACACACCCTGAGCTGCTGTTATATCTTATATCAAGATCTTCTACAGCCCCCTCCCCCTCACCTGCCTGGCAGGTAACGGTGTTGGTGAGTGTGTGTAGAGGGGAGGGTCCGCGCTCGAATCGGTGCGCCGCCTAGGCGAGAGACAGCGCGCGGTACACGGTGGCGCGGGAGACGCCCAACGTTTGCATGATCGTGGGTATCGACTCCTTGCTGTCGCGCATCCGTTGGGCCAGGGCTACCTGATCTGCCGTTAGAGCTTTCGGTCGTCCTGTGTGCTTGCCCCGTGCTCGTGCCGCTTCCCGCGCCGCTGCCGCGCGTTCGTTGATCAGCTCCCGCTCGTACTCTGCCAGGGATGCGAGGATGCCGATCATCATGCGTCCGGTGCTGGTCGCAGAGTCGATCCCGTCACTGATCGACGTCAGCCGTATGCCGCGTTCCTGAAGCTGCGCCACGGTGCGAAGGACGTGCGCCATCGAACGGCCCAGCCGATCCAAGCGCCACACGACCACGGTATCCCCTAACCCTCGGGAATTGCATCAGGTGGGCGAGAAACGCCTGGTCGCCTGATGCGGGCGCGCTCCCGAAGCTAGTCCGTCGATTCTGGAGGCAGGGCGCTGACCTGCTGATTTGGTCAACGATCCCGTCTGGTGCATGATCCGCTCACTATCCGAGGGGGTTGGAGGGTGGTTTGCGAGAGTCTGATCTGGCGGGTGCTGCGGGCGTGGAACTGGTCTCTGGGGTGGTGCAGCTGCGGCCGGAGGACGCGATGGTCGGGGCGATGCTGCGTGGCTGGCGGGCCCAGCAGACGGCCCGGGGGTTGAAGGACGACACGATCGGTCCACGGGAGAGGTTGGTTCGCCGGTTCCTGGAGTTCACCAACGAGTACCCGTGGGCGTGGTCTGCGGGGCACATGGATCAGTGGTCGCTGGCGTTGACGGCCGAGCAGCATCTGGCGCCGTCGACGATCCGCAGTTACCAGTGCAGTCTGCGGTTGTTCAGCGAGTTCCTCATCGACGGCCGTTATGGCTGGGCGGTGGCGTGTGAGCAGGCGTTCGGCCCGGGGAATCATCCGGTGGCGATCGCTCACGAGTGGAACACGATCGCCCATCTCCATGACTATGAGGGCAATCCCGAGGCTCGGCCGTTTACCCGCGAGGAGCTGCAGCGGTTCTTGGACTACGCCGATGACCAGGTGGAACGGGCGGTGAAGTCCCAGCGCAAGGGCGCGCTGGCCGCCTACCGAGACGCCACCTTGTTCAAGGTGATCTACGGGTGGGGGCTGCGG
>JBOHHF010000320.1:0-6577 GCA_050700495.1 Pseudonocardiaceae bacterium | reverse complement strand
GGGGAGAGGAGGACTTGGATCTGCTTCGTGATACATCCTGGATCTGTGTTCGGCATGATCACAGATCCAGGATGACGGGTGTATCTGACGGCCGGGTGACCAACTCTGGTCTGGTGTAGGACACAGTCTGAGCCGAACTTGGATGGCGATACGTCATGGATTCCACGATCAACACCCGGATCGAGGCGGCAGCGGCGGCGCTGACCACCGCGGCTACCTTGCCGATGACCGCTAGCGACGAGGAGGCTCTGACGCTGGTCTGCGACCTGGCGCGGATCGCTCGCCACCTCGGCGAGCTCACCTCGGCCATCCGGGACCGCTGGGCGGCCTGGGGCACAGTCACACCGCACCTGCAGCAGGCCGAGGCCTTCGCTGCCGACGCCACACGATGCCTCAGCCACGCAGCCGGCACCTATGCCTTCAACACCACTCGCACCGACACGACCATCGTCCGGCTGACCTCGGCCGGTACCGCACGGTCGGCTGCCTGAGACCCACGGAGGTGCACTGTGGCCAGTCACGTCCGTTCATCATTGATCTCACCATGCACGAAGGCGTACGCCTCGCCGCCGTCCTGGATGCTCTCGGCCCGCACTGGGACCCCGCTGAGATCTACACCGGCGAAGCCGAAGCCCATCGAATGCTGTGCGCCCACCTCGACCCTGACCAGCAAGCCGCCTACGACCTGCTCATCGCCGACGGTGTGCTACCCGACCCCCCGGAGCGATGAGATGATGCTCGACCCACAAGCACACATCGGCTGCCGCGTATGGCTGCCCTGCCGCTACTGCAGCAACAACACCGCGCTGTATCTCCTTGCTTCCGACGTCAACCTGGTCTGGGTGCAGTGCGGCAACTGCCTGCGCCGCTGGTGGCACGACACCGGTGTCGGCAGAGGGGGACACCCACACCATTTGGACGATGTCGCCTAACCCGCGGGGGCCGGCTCGGGAGCGGACAGCGCGGCGATCGCCATCCGGCGCAGCAGCTCGGCCACCTGCTGCGGGTCGGAGCCGGTGGCACTGTGTGGCGTGGAGTTGAGCAAGCCGAAGGTCCCGTGGACGGCGATCCGGGCGGCCGCGGCGGACATCTCGGGGCTGCGCTTGCGCAGCGTGTCCACCCAGATCTGCAGGTAAGCCCGTTGCACCGTGCGGACCTTGTGCTGCACCTGCGCCGGGAGGTTGGCCAGGTCGCGATCCTGCACAGTGATCAGCTGGGGATGATGCAGCGCGAAATCCACGTGGAACTCGACCAGCTCGGTCAGCGCCTGGCGGGGATCGTGAGCGAGGGCCGCCCGGGTGCGCCCGCCGTCGAGCAGGTACTCGCTGATACCGACGAGCATCTCGGCGAGCAGCGCCTCCTTGCCCGGGAAGTACCGGTACAGCGCCGGCCCGCTGACGCCTACTGCGGCGCCGAGTTCGGCGATGCTCACCCCGTGGAACCCGTGCCGGGCGAACAGCGTGGCCGCGACGTGCAGGATCTGCTCCCGCCGGGTCGGCGTATCGCCCGTTGCGGAAGGCAGTGCCATGCACAGAACCCTAGCGCGCGATGTTAATGAGCGCTAACCTAGTTAATGAGCGTTAACTTCGGTCTGGGAAGGTGGTCATGATGGACGCCTTGGCCGGCACCCTGGCCGCTCACACGGATAACGTCCCCACGCATAACGTCCCCACGCATAACGCCCAGGCGCACGCCGCACTGGTGGCCGGCTTGCGCGAACGGCTCTCGGCAGCCCGGCTCGGCGGACCGCCGAGAACTCGAGAACGCCATGTCGCGCGCGGCAAGCTGTTACCCCGCGACCGCGTCGACTCACTCGTGGATCCGTCGAGCCCGTTCTTGGAGCTGTCCCCACTGGCGGCTGACGGCATGTACGGCGACGAGGCCCCGGGCGCGGGGATCATCACCGGGGTCGGGCGGGTGGCCGGCCGGGAATGTGTGATCGTCGCCAACGACGCCACTGTCAAGGGCGGCACCTACTACCCGATGACGGTCAAGAAACACCTGCGCGCCCAGGAAGTGGCGCTGCACAACCGCCTGCCGTGCCTCTACCTGGTCGACTCCGGCGGGGCCTACCTGCCCGCGCAGGACGAGGTGTTTCCCGACCGGGAACATTTCGGCCGGATCTTCTACAACCAGGCGACGATGTCCGCGCAGGGCATCCCGCAGATCGCGGCAGTACTCGGCTCCTGCACCGCCGGGGGCGCCTACGTGCCCGCGATGAGCGACGAAGCGGTGATCGTCCGCAATCAGGGCACGATCTTCCTCGGTGGCCCGCCGCTGGTGAAAGCGGCTACCGGTGAGGAGGTCAGCGCCGAGGACCTCGGTGGCGGGGACCTGCACTCCCGCATCTCCGGGGTCACCGACCACCTCGCTGATAATGACACGCATGCGCTGCAGATCGTCCGCTCCATCGTCGGCACCTTGGGCCCACGTCCGCCCCGGCCGTGGGAGGTCGTCGCCACCGAAGAGCCCACGCTGGGCGGGATTTACGGCGTGGTGCCGGTAGACCCGCGCATCCCTTATGACGTCCGGGAGGTGATCGTCCGGATCGTCGACGGCAGCCGCTTCCACGAGTTCAAGGCCGAATACGGCGTCACCCTGGTCACCGGATTCGCCCGGCTGCACGGACATCCGGTCGGCATCGTGGCCAACAACGGGGTCCTGTTCAGCGAGTCGGCGCTCAAGGGCGCTCATTTCATCGAATTATGCGACCAGCGCGGTGTTCCGCTGGTGTTCCTGCAGAACGTCTCCGGTTTCATGGTGGGCCGGGAGTACGAGGCCGGCGGGATCGCCAAGCACGGCGCGAAAATGGTTACCGCGGTCGCGACTACCCGGGTGCCGAAGCTGACCGTCATCATTGGCGGATCATTCGGGGCGGGCAATTACTCGATGTGCGGCCGAGCCTATTCGCCGCGGTTTCTGTTCATGTGGCCCAATGCACGGATCTCGGTGATGGGTGGGGAGCAGGCCGCCATGGTGCTCGCCGCTGTCCGTGGCCACCCCGGCAAAGACGCTGACCCGGAACCCGAGGTGGCCTTCAAGAACCGCATACGTGCCCAGTACGAGCACCAGGGCCACCCCTACTACTCGACGGCCCGGCTGTGGGACGACGGGGTGATCGATCCGGCGGACACTCGCATGGTGCTCGGGCTTGCGCTGTCCGCGTCCGCAAACGCACCGCTGGAACCCAGCCGTTTCGGCGTCTTCCGGATGTGAGGGGGCATGTTCGACACGGTGTTGTTCGACACAGTGCTGGTAGCCAACCGCGGCGAGATCGCGGTCCGGGTGATCCGGACGCTGCGCGCACTGGGTATCCGCTCAGTGGCTGTGTACAGCGACGCTGACACCGACTCCCGGCACGTCCGCGACGCTGACGTGGCTGTCCGGCTGGGCCCCGCCCCGCCGGCGCTGTCATATCTCTCCATCGACTCCATCCTGGACGCCGCCGCGCGCACCGGGGCGCAGGCCGTGCACCCCGGCTACGGATTCCTTTCGGAAAGTGCCGCCTTCGCCCGCGCCTGCACAGAGGCCAGCCTGGTCTTCGTGGGCCCGCCTGCGGACGCCATCGAGGCGATGGGCGACAAGATCCGCGCCAAGCAGACGGTGGCAGCCGCCGGCGTCCCCGTCGTTCCCGGCAGCGACGCCAGAGGCCTCGACGACGACGGGCTCGCCGCTGCGGCCGAGAAGATCGGGTACCCCGTGCTGCTCAAGCCGTCCGCCGGTGGTGGCGGCAAGGGCATGCAGGTGGTGCGCCGGGCGCAGGACCTACCCGAGGCCATCGCCGGTGCCCGCCGGCAGGCTCGCGGAGCCTTCGGCGACGACACGCTGCTCGTCGAGCGGCTGGTCACCACCCCGCGCCACATCGAGATCCAGATACTGGCCGACGCTTATGGCGGCGCGGTGCACCTCGGCGAGCGCGAGTGCAGCCTGCAGCGGCGGCACCAGAAGATCCTCGAGGAGGCGCCGTCGGTGCTGCTGGACGCCGCGACCCGGGCTCGGATGGGTACCGCCGCGGTGACCGTTGCCCAGGCCGTCGGTTACACCGGCGCGGGCACGGTGGAGTTCCTTGCCAGTACTGATGCCCCCGATCAGTTCTTCTTCCTGGAGATGAATACCCGCCTGCAGGTCGAGCATCCGGTCACCGAGCTGGTCACCGGGCTGGATCTGGTGGAGCTGCAGCTTCGGGTGGCCGCCGGGGAACCGCTGCCGCTGTGCCAGGACGACGTCCGCCTCGACGGCCACTCCATCGAGGCGCGGATCTACGCCGAGGACCCTTCGCGTGGCTTCCTGCCCACCGGGGGGACGGTCCTGCACCTGCGTGAACCCTCCGGGCCTGGGGTGCGGCTCGACTCCGGGCTGGTGCCGGGCGGCACCGTCGGCAGCGACTACGACCCACTGCTGGCCAAGATCATCACACATGGTCCGGATCGGAGCACTGCGCTACGCCGCCTGGATACCGCGCTGGCGCGAACCAGCATCCTGGGCCTCGGCACCAACACCGGATTCCTGCGTACGTTGTTGGCCGATGCCGATGTTCGCGCCGGTCGGCTTGACACCGGGTTGGTCGAGCGCCGGGCCGAAACCTGGGTGGCCGAGCAACCGCCCGACGACGTACTCGCCGCGGCCGGGATGCTGGCGCTGCTGGCACTGGAGCCCACCGGGCCGGTAGTGGATCCATTTGCGCTGCCTGGTGGCTGGAGAGTCGGCGAACCCGCCTGGACCTGCTGGCGGATGCTTGCCCCCCGACCAGACCAGGTCGAGCCCGACCCGGTCGAGGTTCGCACCCGCGGACGCGCCGCCGCTGCCGAGATCGCCGTCGGGGAGGGCACGCCGGTCCCGGCGTCCGCTTGGCGCGACGGTGCGGACCTGACCGTCACTCTGGACTGGATCACCCGCCATTACACCTGCGTGCGAGACGGGGCCGTGGTGTGGTTAGGACGGGACGGGCACAGCTGGGCGCTGCGCGAGCTCGCAGCCACCCGGCACGCCGGCGACAGCGTTGCGAGTGCCGGCCCGGTGCTCGCCCCGATGCCCGGCACCGTCACCGCCGTCGACGTCGCCGAGGGCCAACAGGTCACCGCGGGCGCCCGGTTGCTGGTGGTCGAGGCGATGAAGATGGAGCACGTACTCACCGCGCCGATCGACGGTGTGGTTCGCGAGCTGCACGCCCGCCCCGGCGGCACCGTCGAGCGCGACGCGGTGCTTGCGGTCGTCGAACCGGCGTGCACGAGATGACGACACAGCGTGCAGGAAACGACGACAGGCGGGACGGGAGAGGAGGACACGCCGTGGAGCTGAGTGAGGAGCATGCGGCGCTGCGGGCCACCGTTGAGGAGTTCGCCCATAAGGAAGTCGCGCCCGTTATCGGGGACCTCTACGAGCGCCGGGTATTCCCATATGAGCTGGTGGCGAAGATGGGCGCGATGGGATTGTTCGGGCTGCCTTTTTCGGAGGAGTACGGCGGGATGGGCGGTGACTACTTCGCGCTGTGCCTGGCTGTGGAGGAGCTCGCGCGGGTGGATTCGTCGGTGGCCATCACGCTGGAGGACAGCGTGTCGCTGGGCGCCATGCCGATCTTCCGGTTCGGCACCGATGAGCAGAAGAAGCGGTGGCTACCGGAGCTGTGCGCTGGCCACAAGCTGGGGGCCTTCGGCCTCACCGAGCCCGGTGGCGGCTCCGACGCGCGCGCGACCCGCACCACCGCACGGTGCGACGGCGACGAGTGGGTGATCAACGGCTCCAAGGCCTTCATCACCAACTCGGGCACCGATATCACGTCGGTGGTCACCGTCACCGCGATCACCGGTGTCAGCGGGGGTCGCAAGGAGATCTCCACCATCATGGTCCCGGCCCGGCACCCGGGCTTCACGGTCTCGAAGAGCTACTCCAAGGTCGGTTGGAACTGCTCGGACACCCACGAGCTGTTCTTCGACGACTGCCGGGTTCCTCAGGAGAACCTGCTCGGTGAGCGGGGCCGCGGTTACGCGCAGTTCCTGTCCATCCTCGACGAGGGTCGCATCGCGATCGCTGCGCTGGGCGTCGGCCTGGCCCAAGGCTGTGTCGACGAGTGCGTGTCCTACGCCCGGCAGCGGCACGCTTTCGGCCGCGCGATCGGCAGCTACCAGGCGATCCAGTTCAAGATCGCCGACATGGAGGTGCGGGCGCACACCGCCCGGCTGGCTTACTACCATGCCGCGGCGCGGATGCTGCGCGGCCAGCCGTTCAAGAAGGAGGCCGCGATCGCGAAGCTGGTCTCCTCGAACGCGGCGATGGACAACGCTAGAGACGCCACCCAGATCTTCGGCGGTTACGGCTTCATGAACGAGTACCCGGTAGCCCGCTTCTACCGCGACGCCAAAGTCCTGGAGATCGGCGAAGGCACCAGCGAGATCCAACGCATGCTCATCGCCCGCCACCTCGGCGTCCACTGACCCTGTTCCACCAAAAATTCTGCATTCAGCGGGCTCAGCGTGGCTATCGGGGAGCCAATAAGCACGCTCAGCCCGCTGAATGCGGTGAAGCAGGGTCAGGTGATGCCGAGGTGGCGGGCGATGAGGATGCGCTGGATCTCGCTGGT
>JBOHHF010000319.1:0-1256 GCA_050700495.1 Pseudonocardiaceae bacterium | reverse complement strand
TCGCTCAAGGCAAGCTGATCGTCCCGCGCCAGGTCCTTCTCGATGACTCCCGCACAGAACGCACCGCACGCGTCCGTCATCCGCCGTAGTTCCAGCAAGAGCTGACGATCGTCGTCAGTCACGGTTCCAACCTATCCACCCTCTGGCAGTCTCAGCGACGCAGCAGCCTGATGCGTGACGCCCAGCGGCAAGGGCGTCGTTTGTCAAGAAGTGCACAGAAGAGTGCGGACATCGACGACTTCGGCAGTCCGGCAAAGCGCGGTGCGCTCAGCTCGGCGGCGCTTGAGCCGGTGTCTGCCTGACATGGGTGGTTCCTCCGTACTGGGAGGCCAGACCAGCGACGGGTTCAGGGCGCCAGCGTCGCCGGTCCGGCCGGCTTGGGAAACAGCAGCGGTTCTCTGGTCTTCTGCACTGCGCTGTTGGCTGTCGTGGACGGCACCGAGCGTCCGGTGCCTTGATCCACGAGCATGGTCACGATAAGCGACGACGGCCAGAGCGGGAACGGGGAGGTTTGGCATCGGTAACGTGGCACTATAATGCTCTAGCTGGGAGAACGGTTCCAAGAGTGCTACGGCGCGGCCCTACCATGGTGACTAGGGGAGACATATGGTGGCGAAGCGTCGCGCAGCACTGGCGGCAGCGCGCAAGGCCGCTGGCTACACCCAAGAACAATTGGCGGCCGTGCTGCATGTCGAGCGCTCGACCGTGATTCGGTGGGAAGCAGGTCGGCATGCGCCCGTGCCGTACCTCTGGCCGAAGCTGGCGCATGTCTTGGGGCTCAGCCGTGACCAGCTCAAGGCACTGCTGACAGACGACGACCGAACCCAGTCAACGGCATACCCACCACCCCAAAGCCAGGCAGTAGCGTTGGAGGGCATGAAGCGCCGGACGCTGATGAAGTGGAGCGTGGCTGCACCGGCAGCAGCCAGCCTGAGCACCGGCGCGGGCATGGCTGATGTGAACCGTTTGCAACGTTCCGCCGCCCGACTGCACAGCCTTGACCAGCAGCATGGCGGTGAGACCCTCTGGCAAGCAGCTCTGGCCGAGGCCCGTGACGGTATGCAACTTCTTGAGTACAGCAGCTACACCGACACCGTGAGCCAGCACTTGCTCACCGCCACCGGCCAACTCCTGATATGCGCCGGGTGGTTGGCGCTCGATGCCGGCCAGCACGAGGTTGCCCGGAGCTGCTTTGGTGAGGCCTTGGCGATGAGCCGTCAAGCCAATGACGCGCAGATCGAGACGCGTGCTTTGGC
>JBOHHF010000318.1:0-1421 GCA_050700495.1 Pseudonocardiaceae bacterium | reverse complement strand
GCGCAGGACGGGATTATCGTTGATCGTCTCCAGCGTCGCGTCCACTACTCGGTCCTCTCGTCAGGCATGGTCTCCAGGTGGCGTTCGAGGGCGTCGAGGTGCTCGTTCCACAGCCGCCGGTAGGGCGTAAGCCACTCATCGACCTCGACGAGTGGTTGCAGGCGCAACCGGTACCACCGCCGCTGCGCGTCTTGGCGGACCTCGACGAACCCGGCCTCGCGCAGCACCTTCAGGTGTTTCGACACGGCCGGCTGGCTCAGGTCCAGCCGCTGGACCAGATCACCCACCGGGCGCTCGTGGGTGCGCAGGAGGTCGAGGATCTCTCGACGGCGGGGCTCGGCCAAGACCTCGAACGTTGATGCCACGCAAGTAATATAACCATTACAGTATATTCGGCGCTTGGCGTAAGTTTGACCGCTCCAGCGGGCAGGGCTACGCTCAGGCCCGTCGGCTCACCGTGGGCAGACAGCTGCCTTGGTGCCACGAGCTGCGAGAAGCCGACTATCAGAAGACTCGGGACCACCGCGACTACAACCACACTTGATGGCCTTACTCAGGCGAGGCCGCCGGTTGCGTGGATCACCTGTCTGGTGAGCCAGCGGCCTTCGTGGCTGGCGAGCAGGGCAACGACGTCGGCGATGTCGTCGGGCTGCCCGAGGCGGCCCAGCGGCGTTATCTCGGCGACCTGGGTGAGCGTCGCCTCGGGATTGGTATGGCGGAGCAGGTTGGTGTCGGTGGCGCCCGGACAGACCGCGTTGACCGTGATGCCCCGGGCACCGAGCTCCATCGCGGCAACCTTGGTGAGCTGCTCGATCGCGCCCTTGCTCGCGGCATAGGCAGCGTTGCCTGGGGCAGGCCGGGTGGTGTTCATGGTCGAGATGTTGATGATCCGGCCGTCGTCGCGCATGTTTCGGTCGGCATGGCGGACGGTGAGGAACGCCGACCGGGCATTGACGGTCATTGTGTCGTCCCACAGCTGTTCGTCGGTGTCGGCGATCGGCGTGGGTGTCCCGAAGTCCAGCGTGGCGTTGTTGACCAGGATGTCCAAGCCATCGAGGTGCTCGGCGGCCACGGCCATCAGCCGGTCGGCTGCCCGGGCTCGGCCAGGTTGATCTGTACGGCGTGGGCCCGGCCGCCGGCGTCTCGTACCGCGCGTACAACGTGGGCGGCAGCCGCTGAGCTGCGCGCGTAGTTGAACACCACCGCCGCGCCGTCACTGGCCAGCCGTTCGATGATCGCCCGGCCGATCCCTCGCGACCCGCCGGTCACTACCGCGCCCTTGCCTTCCGGCACATCCATCCCGACTCTCCTGGTCGTCGACGACCGACCAACCTATGGCCAGTCCCCCGCGTGGCGGCTTCGTTGAACTCACCGCGCGCGCCCAGCCGGGGCGACGAGGTCGTCAAGGGTGTCCGCGAGGG